>CAZDLX010000006.1:0-48334 GCA_964506005.1 uncultured Anaerolineae bacterium
GACTCGCAGCAGGTCACCGCGTCGCTTGCGCGGCACGGCAAGCGCCCGGTCGAGTATGTGGACAGCCTGGGGCTGTTCGACGTGCCGGGCGGGGTCGTCGCCGCGCACGGGCTGGCCCTCAACGAGCTCGACCGGGAAATCCTCTCGGCGAAAGGGGTGCATGTCGTGCACTGCCCGATCACCTACATGAAGCTGGCAATGATCTTTCCACCCCTGCGGCCCCGGCTGGTGGCAGGCGTCAGCGTGTGCCTGGGCACGGACGGCCCCGGCTCGAACAACGACATGGATATGTTTGCCACGATGCGCCAGACCGTGCTCAACGAGAAGTGCCTGATGCTGGACCCGGAGTCGCTGCCCGGCGACCAGCCTCTGCGCATGGCGACGCAGAACGGCGCGCGCGCGCTCGGCTTCGAGGGCACCGGCGCGCTGACGGTTGGCGCGCCCGCCGACCTGATCCTCGTGAATCTCGACGCGCCGCACATGCGCCCGCTGCACAGCCTCGTCGCGAACCTCGTCCAGGCGGCGAAAGGCGGCGACGTGACCGACGTCATGGTCAATGGGCGCTGGCTGATGCGCAACCGCGAGCTGCAGACGCTCGACGAGGCGCGCATCCTCTACGAAGCCGAGCGCCACGCCCAGGCGATGGTCCGCCGGGGCATGACGCAGGTGCGGGAGTACAAGGCGTAAGGACAACACCGCACTGTGTACCGCTCCCTGGCTGCGCGCAACCCGTGAGCTCCCACAAATGCCGCTCGTGTCTGTGCCTGTCGCCGCCTATTTCATCGGTTTGATTTCCCGACAGCTTGGGTAATTTTGGCAACCCCAGAAAGTCTGTCCAGCATGCTGCCCGCGCGTAGTAACCCGTTCCACCATCGGGATGTTGCATTTGGGGCAAACAGGAGGGTCTTGAACTTCAATCCTGTCATCGCGACGCTTTGTTGCAGATGCTTTAGAACCTTGTAACTGGCGTCCAATTTCCTGTCGAAGCTCTACTACATCATATCGCTGTCTCACTGGAATGCGGACGAGGGGTAAGCCAGCTGCCCGAAAAGCCTGGTTAACAAACCTATCTCGTTCCTGCCGTTTCGGCCGGTTGTGGCTGCGATCATCCAATTCGATTGCAGCAATTGGCTTCATGCTGGTTGCATTGCACAGTAGGAAATCGATGTGGCGAGCCTTTATCCTGCCAAAGTGGGACATATACGAATCATTGTCGCGGACTTTCAGGATGTCAGCCATTCTGACTTTTGGGCAGATGACTGTGGTTTTGGAGTCGACAGTTTGACTGAGGACGCGGTAGAAGTCCAGCTCAGCTTGAGTCAAGAGGCTCCTGGTCTTCCTGTAGGCGGGCGTTGTTGGTGTCGCTGGTACCCCAGCTTTGATTGCGGTCGCCCCTTGACTGCGCGACCGTGATGATTGGTTGTTGGGGTCTCGCTTCTTTGCAAAGAGAAAGGACAGGCAACCAGGTTTTTCGTGTGAGGATGACATGGTGTGTTCCTACTGCGTGGGGAGGCTTGGTTAGCGAACATGCTGTTGCCTGTGTCATTTTACACAAAACGGCGTGTTATGAAAGCTGATGCGGTTCAACTTCATGTTCGTCTCCCCTCCGTGGTGGGGTTTGGCGGCGCCGCGCGGGTGCCGAGGCCGCGCTGTGTGGAAATCGCGACCCCCGAGGGTTAACATTCTAGCTAGATAAACCGGCACCGGAGGCGGCACCACCGCTGGGATGCCGGACATAACAGCGTCTTAATTGAAGGCAGGAAATCGGAAGAAAATGGGCAACCAACGTTTTGCACTGGTCGCGGGAGGCGGTTGTTTGCTGCTTACCCTGCTCGTCGTGGGCATTTTCGCCCTGTTACTGTTATCGCCTCTTGCCATCCTTGACGTCGGTCGCTCCGGTGGGATCGCGTCCACGCCGCAGGTTTCGGAGCAGGAAGTCGCGGGCCCCGAGGGCGAGATCCTCGAAGCTCAGGCGCAGATCCCGACGCTGACCCTCGCGCCGGGCGCGCAAAGCGGCGCCGGCCCGACAGAGCTGCAGGGTGTGTCGCTGGAGGCCCTGTACGAGCAGTTGAGCCCCGGCGTGGTGAGCATCCAGGTCTTCACGCAGCAGGGGGGCCAGCTTGGGGCCGGGGCAGGCTCCGGCTTTATCATCGACGAGGTGGGCCACATCGTGACGAACAACCACGTTGTCGCGGGCGCCTCCGATATTACGGTGATCACATTCGACGGCCTGCAGATCCCTGCCGAGGTGATCGGCACCGACCCGGACAGCGACCTGGCGGTGCTTCGTATCGATGGCCTGCCGGACAGCACGCACCCGATCCCGCTGGGCAACTCGGATGACGTACGGCCCGGCCAGTGGGTGGTCGCCATCGGCAACCCCTTCGGCCTGAGCAGCAGCATGAGCGCCGGGATCGTCAGCGCCACGGGGCGCAGCATCCCGGCCAGCGGCATCGTGGGCGGCTACAGCATCCCGCAGGTCATCCAGACGGACGCGGCAATCAATCCCGGCAACTCCGGCGGGCCGCTGCTCAACCTGCGCGGAGAGGTCATCGGCGTCAACGCGCAGATCCGCACCTCGGGCCAGGCGGCCAACAGCGGCGTCGGCTTTGCCATCCCCTCGAACATCGTGCGCCGCGTCGTGCCGGTGCTGATCGAGACGGGCAGCTTCCAGTGGTCGTGGCTGGGCATCTCTGGCACGAGCGTCTCTCTGCTGATCGCCCAGGCCAACGAGCTGCCGTCCCAGCAGGGGGCTTACATCGATACGGTCGTTCCCGGCGGGCCTGCCGCCGATGCCGGTCTGCGGGGCTCGCGCGGCGAGGCGGCGGTAGACGGCATCCCGGTGCCGGTCGGCGGCGACGTCGTCACCGCCATCAACGACACGCCGATTGCCAACTTCGACGAACTGCTGGTGGCAGTCTCCAGCCACGCAGCAGGCGACGTGCTGACCCTGACGATTGTGCGGGACGGCGAGACGCAGCAGGTTGACGTAACGCTGGAGCCGCGGCCCGAGAACGTGGACACGACGACGTTCCCATAATTCAGACAGGGACAAGTTTACAAGGAGTGGCGCGATGCAGCTTCGGTTTGAAGACAGGCGCGAGGCCGGCCAGCACCTGGCCGAACGGCTGAGCCGCTACGCGGGCGAGGACATTCTGGTGCTGGGCCTGCCGCGCGGCGGCGTGCCCGTCGCCTACGAGGTCGCAAAGAAGCTGAACGCGCCACTCGACATCTTCACCGTGCGCAAGCTCGGGGTGCCGGGCCATGAGGAATACGCCATGGGCGCTATTGCGAGCGGCGGCGTGCGCGTGCTGAACGACGAGGCGCTCCGGGAGCTCGGCATCTCCGCGGCGGAGGTCGAGGACGCGATCGAAGAGGAGCAGGAAGAGCTCGAACGGCGCGAAACGCTGTACCGCCGGGACCGCCCGGCTCCCACGCTCGAAGGGCGCACCGTTCTGCTTGTGGACGACGGGATGGCGACCGGCGCCAGCATGACCGCTGCCCTCAAAGCGCTGCGCCAGCATAACCCCGCCCGCGTGATCGTCGCCGTGCCGGCAGCCTCGCGCACCGTGTGCGAGCAGTTTGAAGCCCTCGTCGACGAGGTAGTCTGCGGGATCACACCCGAGCCATTCATGGCGGTCGGCGTGTGGTATGAGCAGTTCGAGCAGACCACCGACCAGGAAGTTCAGCAGCTGCTCGACAGGGCGGAGGCGTTCGGCGGCGCGCAGACAGCAGGCTAAGGAGAGCGCATGGCAGCAGACGACAGCCTGAAAGAGTACCGGGAAAAGCGCGATTTCAAGCGCACGGCGGAACCGGCAGGCGGTAGCCTCCGCGCCTCCGAGCAGCCTATCTTCGTGATCCAGAAGCACGACGCCAGCCGCCTGCACTACGACTTCCGGCTGGAGGTTGGCGGCGTGCTGAAGTCGTGGGCGGTGCCGAAAGGCCCCTCGACTGACCCCTCCGAGAAGCGGCTGGCCGTGCCCACCGAGGATCACCCGCTGGAGTACGCCGACTTCGAGGGCGTGATCCCCGAAGGGGAGTACGGCGCGGGGAGTGTCATCGTGTGGGATACCGGCACCTACCGCAACCTGCAGGCCGAGAAGGAGGACAACCCGCGCGACATGCGGCAGTCCGTCGAGGAGGGCCATGTCGAGGTGTGGCTGGAGGGCCAGAAGCTGCGCGGCGGCTATGCGCTCGTCAAGGCGGCGTTCGGCGATGGCGACAACTGGCTGCTGGTCAAGATGAAGGACGACGAAGCCGACGCCCGCCGCAACCCCACCAGCACCGAGCCCGCCTCCGTGCTCAGCGGGCGCACGGTTGAGGAGATCGCCGCCGGGGAGAAGGGCGCTTGAACATCGACGGCTATGAGGTTGACATCGGCAACCTCGACCGCGTCTACTTCCCCGACGACGGGCTGACGAAGGGCGACCTCGTCGACTACTACCACCGCGTCGCCGGCGTGATGCTGCCCCACCTGCGCGGGCGGCCCATCAGCATGCAGCGCTACCCGCGCGGCATCGGCGAGACGGGCTTCTACCAGAAGGAAGTCTCCGACCACTTCCCGGAATGGATCGACACGGTCCCGATCTATGTCGAGGAGGAGGACGCCGAGCAGCCGCAGGTCGTCATCAACAATGCGGCGACGCTCGTGTACCTCGCCGGGCAGGGCATGATCACCCCGCACGTGTGGCTCAGCCGCGCGGACGACCTGCATGCGCCCGACCAGCTCATCTTCGACCTTGACCCGCCGCAGGGCGAGTTCGAGACGGTGCGCTTCGCGGCGCGGGTGCTGCGCGAGACGCTGGAGGCGCTGGGGCTCGTACCGTTCCTCAAGACGACCGGCTCGAAGGGTCTGCACGTGCTGGCCCCGCTGGAGCGCGGGCCTGGCTTCGAGGCGACGCGCACCTTCGCCCGCGACCTCTCCGACGTGCTGGTGCGCCGCCACCCCGACCGCTTCACGACGGAGGTGCGGAAGAACAAGCGGGAGGGCCGGCTGTTTCTCGACTACCTGCGCAATTCGTATGGTCAGCACAGCGTCGCGCCGTACGGGGTCCGGGCCAAGGTGGGCGCACCCGTCGCTACGCCGCTGGACTGGCATGAGCTGGACGCCGCAAGCCTGCACTCGCAGAGCTACACCCTGAAGAACATCTTCCGGCGGCTCGGGCAGAAGGACGACCCCTGGCGAGAGGTGGAGCAGGCGGCAAAGCCGCTGGACGAGGCGCGCCGCCGCCTCGACGAGATGCTGGCGGCGGGGTGAGGCGGCGGGCAAAACGGTAGGCGCGGCGTGTGAAACGACGGTACGGGCGGGTCCAATGATGCGCGATGCATCACGACCCGCCCTTACATATGTTAATTGAGACTGACCGTGTAACCTGCCTCCGATCTCCTTCGCCCCTTCGGGGCACTTCCCCCTAAAAGGGGGCGTAGAAAAATGGCAAAGCCATTTCTCACAGGGAGTTGGCTACGCCAACTCCACGAGGGTTGATTCGCCGCGTGCTTGTGATCTGCCGCAGCCACCGCCTTCGCCCCCTGAAAGGGGGAGATGGGGTTGCGAGGCAACCCCAGAGGGGGTCTTAAGCTGGGCTGAGGCGAGTAGAGAACGGGATCACAGATAGCAGATATATGACAGTAGGGGCGGGTCTGAGACCCGCCCCTACTATGGATAACGGCCTGCCTTCCCCTCCTGAAAGGGTATGATAGCGGCCAGTGTAACTACGGTAGGGGCGCGTGTTGCGCAACTCTCGTTGCGCAACGCGCATGCTGCGCCCCTACGATTGCCCGGCGACAGCCAATCGGCCCACCCTACGCCTCATCCTCATCGCCACCGCGGGTGGCGATATCCCCGTAGAGCTTCTCCTGCTGGTCGGCGCGGCGCTGGTACAGCCACGTCAGGTGCGGCAGTCCGGGGTTGGCGTCGCGCTCAAGCTGCTCGGGCGTGAAGCGCCACGTCCAGTTGCCCGCCGGCTGGCCCGGTGTATTCATGCGCGCTTCCGCCCCCAGACCGAGCACGTCCTGCATTGTCATCACGAACGTGTGCGCGACCGAGCGCATCCCGACCTTCATCAACATCCACGCCGGGTCTGGCACTTCCTGGCCCAGATAATCCGCGATGAAGCCCCGCGTGCGGTCGTCGGTCTCGCTGTTCCACCAGCCGATGGTCGTGTTGTTATCGTGCGTCCCGCTGTACACGACGCTGTTCGGCACGTGGTTATGCGGCAGAAACGGGTTCTTGGGGCCGCTCCAGGCAAACTGGAGCACCTTCATCCCCGGCAGGTTGAAGTCTTCACGCAGGCGCTCGACATCTTCCGTGATCACGCCGAGGTCCTCGGCGATGATGGGCAGCTCGCCCAGCTCGCGCTGCACCGCTTCGAAGAAGTGGTGGCCCGGCCCCTTGACCCACTGGCCGCGCACCGCCGTCTCTTCCTCCGCCGGGATCTCCCAGTAGGCCGCAAAGCCGCGGAAATGGTCGATGCGGACGTAATCCACCACGGTGAACAGTGCGCGCAGGCGGCGCAGCCACCAGTCGTAGCCGCGCGCCTTCATCACGTCCCAGCGGTACAGGGGGTTGCCCCAGCGCTGGCCGGTCGCGCTGAAGTAGTCAGGCGGCACGCCTGCCACGACGGTCGGGTTGCCGCGCTCGTCCAGAAAGAACTGGTCGGGGTTGGCCCACACGTCAGCGCTGTCGTGCGCGACAAAGATAGGCAGGTCGCCGAAGATGCGGATGCCGCGCTCGTTGGCGTACTGCTTCAGCGCATCCCACTGGGCGTGGAACACCCACTGCCGGAAGCGTTGCTCGTCGATGGCCTGCGCGTGCTCGACCCGCGCCTCGCCCAGTGCGTCCTCGTCGCGCAGGGCCAGCGCTTCGGGCCACTCGACCCAGGGGCGGAGCTCAAAGCTGTTTTTCAGAGCCGCAAACAGCGCGTAGTCCTCCAGCCAGTAGGCGTTCTCCGCGCACCAGCCCTCAAACGCGGCAGCGTCCCCCGCTGAACCACTCGCCCGGAAGCCCTCATAAGCCCGGTTCAGCACCTCCTCGTGGTAGGGCCCCACCGCGCCGAAGTCCACGCGGCCCCACGGGAAATCTGGCGCGTCGTCAAGCGCGCCGGCTGGCAGCCAGCCGCGCCCGGCGAGCTCGTCGAGGCTGATGAGCAGCGGGTTGCCCGCGAAGGCGGAAAGGGTCTGGTAGGGCGAGTCACCGTAGCCTGTCGGCCCCAGCGGCAGCACCTGCCAGATGGACTGGTCGTTGCCGGCGAGCCAGTCGACGAAGCGGTAGGCCCACTCGCCCAGATCGCCGATCCCGTAGCGGCCCGGCAGGGAGGTGGGATGCAGCAAGATGCCGCTGCTGCGTGGAAAAAGATCCATGAGGGAACCCTTCGATACTCGGATGCTAGACAGGAAGCGCCGCCAGGCGGGCTCTCAGCTTATTGTACTCACAGCGCCGCAGAGCGTTCAAGGCGCGGGGGCCTGCACTGGCCAGAGCCTGCAAGCCGTGTTCGAGCGCCGCAATGCCCGGTGCATATGGTGGGCACGACAAAGCAGGAATGACCGCGCAGCGGCGTTTTTATAGGCGATATTTAGGTTTGTGTTGGGATTTTTTTAGCATGTTAGCGTTAACCTAGGGTCGTACTCGTGACTGGAGTGGTAACCACAGGAGATAGTTGGATGGACCCCAGAGGACTTGAAGCCCTTTTGGACACCCTGGCAGAAGACGAGGAACTCTTCTCAGAGCGAGACAGCACCCCCGAAAACATTGACCATGTCCCGGTTGACGACATTGTAAGCGTATACTTCCGCCAGATGGCTGCCGAGCCCCTGCTGACGGCTCAGCAGGAAGTCGCTCTGGCCAAGCGCATCCAGCGTGGTATCGAGGCGCAGGCTTACCTGGACAAGATGCCGGATCTGAGCGAAGAAGAGGTCGAGTCGCTGCGGGCACTCGTCGAGGACGGGCAGGCAGCCCGCGAGCACATGGCGGCGGCCAACACCCGCCTCGTGGTGAGCATTGCCAAGCGCTATACCAACCGCGGTCTGCCGATGTCAGACCTGATTCAGGAAGGCAATATCGGCCTGATGAAGGCCGTTGACAAGTTCGACCACACGATGGGCAACCGCTTCAGCACCTATGCGACGTGGTGGATCCGCCAGACGATCACCCGCGCGCTCGCGCAGAAGTCTCGCACCATCCGCCTGCCGCTGCACCGCTCGGACGAGCTGCGCCGCATCAACCACGCCTACGAGACACTGGAGAAGGAACTGGGCCGGGAGCCGACCTACAAGGAGGTCGCCCGGTACCTCGACATGCCGACGGCGAAGGTGCGCGACATGGTCGAGAGCACGCCGCAGACTGTGCCGCTGGAGACGCCGGTCGGCGAGGACAACGAGCTCGGCGACTTCCTGGAAGACGAGGACATGCTCGACCCGGACGAGGCGGTGGACTCGACGGCGCTTGAGGAAACGATGGAGCGCCTGCTGAGCCAGATGATCCCGCGCGAGGCCCAGATTCTGCGCCTGCGCTTTGGCTTGAAGAACGGCAACCCCCAGACGCTGCAGCAGGTCGGCAAGGTGATGGGCCTCTCCCGGGAGCGCATCCGCCAGCTTGAGTACCAGGCCATCCGGCGGCTGCGCGAGCCGCAGTTCGCTTCGATCCTGCGCGACTTCCTGGCGATGTAACCGCGCTGCGCCAGCCAGAAACCATCGCGAGGTGGTGAACGGAACGCGGGCTTAGCTGGCAGGTCTGCACCCGGCAGCCCGCGTTCTGTTATTAACCTGACCCAGCGCTCCAGCTTTACCCGGCCGTACGCCAGATCACCCGGAGGGCCATCTATGCACGAGGATAGGCGGCGTGGGCCAGCATGATTCCCGGCTTGAAATCCTTCCAGCGCCTCGACATCAACTTCGGCGAGGAGCAAGCAGGCTAAGACCCCGGCAGAAGCAGGAAAGGACGGTGCCACGGCGAGCGAACAGAACGGCTTCACCACGTGATTACTCGACTGCTGCCCGAGAGGAGAGGTTTCAACTATGGCGATTGTGAAAGTCATCGAGGTGCTGGCCCAGTCCTCTGAGAGCTGGGAGGATGCTACCCGTCAGGCGCTGATGGAGGCATCTAAGACGGTGCAGGGGATCAAGTCGATCTACATCAAGGAGTTTCAGGCTGTCGTTGAGAATGACGAGATCACGGAATTTCGTGTCAACGCGAAAATCTCCTTCGTCGTGAAGGACAGGATGCGGGACGAAGGCTCGTAGACGCGATCCCAGTATTTGGCATGAAACCGGGGACGCCCGCAAGCGGCGTCCCCCTGCTGCGTGTGCCATCTTTAGCCGCTGACAACCGAAGGAGTAGGCCATGAACAGCGGTTTTCGCATTGGCAAGCTGTTTGGCATCAACATAAACATCGACTGGAGCTGGCTGCTCATCTTCGCCCTGATGACGTGGAACCTGGCCGCGGTATTTGGCACGGCCCACCCGGACTGGGGACTCTCGCTCCGGTGGGGGATGGGCGCGCTGGCGACGGTGCTGCTGTTCGCGTCGGTCCTGGCCCACGAGATCGCGCACTCGCTCACGGCGCGTGCGTTCGGCATCCCGGTGCGCAGCATCACGCTGTTCCTGTTCGGCGGCGTCTCGAACATCGAGCGCGATCCCGAATCGCCCATGTCGGAGTTCCTCATCGCCGTCGTCGGCCCGGTCACGAGCTTGGTGCTGGGCGCGGTGCTGCTGATCCTCGGCGGCACCACCGTTGGCACGCTGAACGCCACGCTCTCCGATCCGGTGGCCATCGTCGCGCAGATGAGCCCGGTCACGACGCTGCTGTTGTGGCTCGGCGCGATCAACATCATCCTCGGCCTGTTCAATCTCATCCCCGGCTTCCCGCTGGACGGCGGGCGGGTGCTGCGCTCGATCTTCTGGGCCATCACCGATAACATCCGCACCGCCACGCGGCTGGCGTCCTACGTGGGGCGGCTCATCGCCTGGGCGTTTATCCTCGCCGGCATCGCGATGATCTTCGGGGTGCGAATCCCCTTCTTCGGCACCGGCTTCATCAACGGGCTGTGGCTCGTGTTCATCGGCTGGTTCCTGAACAACGCGTCGGTCCAGAGCTACCGGCGAGTGGTCATCCAGGACGTGCTGGAAAACGTGCGCGTCGAGCGGATGATGTACCGCAATCCGCCCACCGTCTACCCGAACATTACGATCAGCCGGCTGGTAGACGAGTACATCATGCAGCAGAGCGACCAGTCATTCCCGGTCGTGGACGACAGCGGCTTCATCGGCATCGTGACGATCCAGGATATCCGCGCGGTGCCGCGCTCCCAGTGGGACGACCGGCTCGTACACGAGATCATGACGCCTGCGAGCGAGCTGGAAACGACCACCCCATACGAGGAAGCGTCTGACGCGTTCAACAAGCTGGCGGGGCGCGACGTCCGGCAGCTCCCGGTGCTGGAGGGCGGGCAGCTTGTCGGGCTACTGCGGCGGCAGGACGTGATGCGCTGGCTCAGCCTGCAGTCCGATTTCCAGTTCGCCTGAGTCGCACGGAAGGCCCTGCCACAGTGCTCCGGCTAATCTGATTCTTACGATGGCCGCCTATAATAGAGTCGTAAGCCGAGTGAGAAAAGGAGGTTGGTAGACAATGTCTAGCCTGATTCCTTATCGCGATGTCGATCCGCTTCGGGAGATGGAGCGCATGCTGGAGACGATGCGCAATTTCGTGCGGATGGGGCCGGCAGGCAGCTGGTATACGCAGCCCGGCTTCACCCAGCTCGCCATCAACCTGAGTGAGAAAGACAACATGCTCGTCGTCGAGACGCCGATGCCGGGCGTCAGCGAGGAAGATATCAACATTAACGTCGCCGACGACATCCTCACCATTACGGCTGACCGCCAGGAAAAGGCCGAGCGGCAGGACGAGCAGTGGCACGTCAGGGAGTTCCAGTATGGTCGTGTGGCCCGGTCGATCCGGCTGCCGCATGCGGTCAACGCCGGCGCGGCGGAGGCGGAGCTGCAGAACGGCATCCTGACCATCCGCATCCCGATCGATCATCCCGTGCGAAACCGGATCGAGATTAAGCCTCGCAAGATGATCGAAGGCAAGAGCGAGTAGGCCATGCCCACCTACGTCGTCATGCTGGGGCCGCCCGGATCGGGCAAGGGGACTCAGGCGCGGCGTCTCGCCGAAAAGTATGGCATCCCGCACATCTCAACCGGCGATATGTTCCGCGCGATGAAGGCGGAGGACACCCCGCTGGCGTGGAAGGTGCGCGCCATTATGGAGCAGGGCGCGCTCGTGCCCGACGAGCTTACTATCGAGATGGTGCGCGAGCGGCTCGGCAGGGCGGACGTGCGCGCCGGGGCGATCTTCGACGGCTTCCCGCGCACAACGGAGCAGGCCGACGCACTGGCGAGGCTGCTGGGCGAGATATTCGGGGCCGAGCTCGACGTGGCATTTCTGCTCGACGTGCCTGAGGAGGAGATCCTGCGCCGCATCGGGCAGCGGGCGCAGATTGAAGGCCGCGCGGACGACAGCGGCGAGGTCGTGCACAGGCGTCACCAGACGTACCTGGAGCAGACTGCCCCGCTGATCGAGTACTACCGTGGCCGGGATAAGCTCGTCGAGGTGGACGGCGCCCGGCCCGTCGAGGCCATCACAGAGGAACTTGAGGCCCGCCTGGAGCCCTTCTTCACGACGAGCGGTTAGGTGATCGTCAGCACAAAGCAGAATCCCCGGCCAGGCCGGGGATTTTACGTTCCCGGGTTGCTGCACATGGGCCCTACGCAGCCCCTAGAACACCGGGCGGTCGCGCAGGGCGCGTCGAGGCGTGTTCAGGATCTCGCGGACGCGCCGCTGCAGCAGCATGGGGCTGAACGGCTTCACCATGTAATCATCCGCGCCCGCCTCGTAGCCTTTCTCTTTGTCTGAGAACTGGCCTCTTGCGGAGAGGATCAGGATGTACCCGTCGCGGGTCAGAATGTCCCGCTTGAGCTGCCGGCAGACCTGTAGTCCATCCATACTCCCCGGCAGCACGACATCCATGACGATCAGATCGGGCTGATGTGTCCGGGCAAGCGCAAGCGCCTGCTGTGCGTTCTCGGCAACCAGCACCGTATACGGGCTGGTCTCCAGCGTGAGACTGAGCAGTTCGCGTACCTCGGGTTGGCCCTCGACGATCAGCACACTCTTGCGGCTCCACACCTGCGGCTGCCAGCGTGAAGCCATTTTGAAGATGATGCTATCGGTGACCTGGAGTGAAGTGGACGTTTTGGCGTTCATCAGGACTGCCTTGCGCGATTATGGATGATTAAGTTCGAATAACTGCATCCAGCTTATCCCGGCCCACTTAACAACCTGCTGACCGGGGCCGGGATTTGGATAAAATGCCGCCTCTGCACCGGCAAAAGCCGGTGCAGAGGGGCAAGCATGATTCAAAACGCTGCGGGCGACTGGGAGCTAACGGCGCGCGCCAGGTCGGCCAGCGATGAGGCCGGTACGTAGCGGAGCCAGTTCTGAGTCTCAGCCGAGATACCGTACTCCGCCAGCAGCGAGTTATCACGCTCACTCACGAGCCGGTGGCACAGCGCCTTGTCAATAAGGGCCGAGCCAAACAGCCTGTCAAGCCGCTGCTTTTCGTTCGGGCTGATGATGAAACGCTCTTGAATAAGCATCACAGGTCTCCTGTAAATCGAACTACCCTTGAGGGAAGGGACCGGGCCGAGGCCCTCTCGCCGGCGGTTGTCGGGTTCCAGCAGCGAAAGAGCCTCATCCCCAATCTCTCATCCCTCGCCCGGTGCAAGTGCGTTTAAATCTTGCGATGGCTAACGAACCGAAATGGGGCCATCGCCGCCGCCGGGCATGGGGCCGCAGGGCTGCATCAGGCCAATCGCTGCTGCAAATATGATCCCGGTGGAAAGCAGCAGGCTGGTGTAACGGACGTGGTTCGGATCCTGGAGCCACAGGCTGGCCTGGAAGAGACGTCCCTTGATCTGGTTCATGGTCTTCATCTCGCCACCTCTTTGTGTTTGGAAGTCATTCTGGCTAAAGGTTAGCGGCTCGCACTAAACAGAGTGCTTACCACTTCAAAAACTGCCCGGGAACCGGCCAGTAATTGACTGGATATAGAAATTCAGATAGCGGGGTCAGGAATAACAGGGAATAAAGTCCGCAGGAGAAGATAATGGCGTTTGCGGAATACAGGCTGGGCCAGCTCCCGCCAGCCGGGTAGGCCGGGCGGCCCCGAGCTACTTCAGCAGGCTGCGTGCGAACTGGATCGATTCGTCCGTCGGCTCCACACCCAGCTCGCGGCGAAACAGGCTGATCATCTCTTCAAGGTGGTGCAGCACGAGGCCGCGCTCGCCCATTTCGCCATAGCAGCTCATGATCTCGCGGTGTATTTCCTCGCGGTAGGGATCCGCGACCAGGGCGCGGGTATAATGGTCGATGGCGGCCTGGAAATCACGGCGCGCCTTCGCACACTGGCCCAGCCCTACCAGCACATCGAGGTACACCTCGTTCAACGCATCGCGACGCTGGTAAACCCACTCGAAGTCGAGTGAGAGTAAGAATTCACCCTGGTACAGGGCGGCAGCTTTACGCCTCAGATCTTCGGCGCGAACATCGTACGGAGGCAGGAGCCGCGCCTGCCGGTTCATGCGCTCCAGCTCCAGCGCATCGCACCAGACCTCGATCTCAGGGTTAATGAAGTACGAGTCTCTTTCATAAACGATGACGTTTGGGCCAAGCGCCTGGCGGGCGCGGTGCAGCGTGGTATGGAAGTTGGCCCGCACCTGCTCGGCGCTGCTATCAGGCCAGAAGACGAGGCTGATCTCCCCACGTGACTTGGGCCCGAAGAAGAGCAGATAAAGAAACATCTCACGCGCTGCTGCCGCGCGCCACTCAGAGGAGGCGATGAGCGTACCATCGCGCAGGACCTCTTCGCGGCCCAGGGTCAGCACACGCAGGCTGTACGTGGGGCCAAGCTGCGGGTCGTCTTCGCCGGTCGCCGGGGTCCCGAGTGTGAGCTCGGCGCGCATCGCCCGGAGCTGTGCCAGCGCTCGCTGGAGCTGTTCATTCGGCGGCAGCCGCCCGATCACGCCCTCAAGTGCGGGCGTCTGCAACATCTCGACCGCCAGCGGCTGCGCGGTGCCGATGTCATCCGCAACCGCAAGCGCGGCCTGTAGATGCTGTTCGGCGCGCTCAGGCTCAGAATTGAGCAAGCTTACGCTGGCACACAGGCCCAGGACGCCTACCAGTTCGAAGCGCGCGCCCTGTTCGGCCAGTTCTTCCGCCACAAGCTCCAGTTCTTCGAGGGCCTGTGCTGGCTCGCCCTGCTCGGCGTCAACCGTGGCAAGCACTGCCCTGGCCATCACCTGTTCAAGGGCGCTGTTTGCGCGCTCGGCAATTGACAGGGCTTCTTGAGCCACCAGCCGCGACTCGTCGGGACGTCCTTCCCGACGCCGCAATGCTGCCAGACTGACGAGGATGGCACAGCGCAGATTGGGGTCCGCCCCGGCTGGCAGCAGGCTTAGCGCCCTGGCGTAATGCTGCTCGGCCTGCTCGCACAGGCACAGATCGCGCTTCAGATCGCCAAGACTCCACAGCAGGTAACTCTCGATGTGCCGTGTCGCAATGCCCGCCACTGTATCCAGGGCTTCCTGCAGCGTGGAGAGTGCCTGGTGGTAGTTGTTCTGCTGGTGGTAGTAATAGCCCAGATTGTTGAGGGCCTGAGCCAACCCGGCTGCCCCGCCAAGCTTTCGCCGCAGGGCAACAACCTCCTGGAGGCAGGAACCCGCCTTGTCGAGCTGGCCGGCGCGCGTGTAGGCGTACTGCAAGTCTTGCAGCAGGTGCGAGAGGGCGGAGACGAGGTTCGCCGAGCGGTAACACGTAACCGCCTCTTCGAGCGACTGGATGCCCTTCTCGATCTCACCCAGCCGGATCTGGGCCAGGCCAACAACGCGCAGTGCCCGCCCCGCAACTTCGACGGAGTTCGAGGTCGTGAGCTGCCTTGCCTCTGCTTCTGCCCGGAGATTCTCGCCGCGCAGCAGATGGATGCGGGCTCGCTGGAGATGTGCGGAAGCAATACCCTCCGCGTCGCCGTTTGCCGAGAAGCCAACCTCCGCACGCTCCAGTTCGAACTCCGCTGCCTGGTACTCAAGCCTATCGGCGTGGATGGTCGCACAGGCATGGGCGAGGCGGGGCGCCACCGCCGGCGCTGCCCGGAGGCGTTCGTTCCACCTGAGCAGCGTTTCGTGCTTGCCCTGCGAGAACAGCGACACCGCAGCACTCTCGGCGATGTTCAGCGCACTGTCCACTCGGCTGGCTTCGAGGTAGTGGTCAAACGCCTGCTCGATGTCATCTCGCTCCTCAAACCAGCGGGCGGCACGCTCATGCAGCTCGGCGAACCGCTTCGCATTGGTTTCGCGCAGATGCTTCTGCAGGAAGTCACGGAACAGCGTATGGTACACCAACCCGCCGGGAACCCGCGTCAGGAACAGGTTCTGTGTCCGGGCCGCATTCAGCCAGTTGGCGCTGTTCGGGATGCCCAGCACTGTCGAGCACAGCTCGGGCGTGAGGCGCGTCAGCGTCGCCGACTCGAGCAGGAAATGGCGGAGGTCGGGAAGCTGCGCCTGCAGCATCGAGCTGGCCAGCGCCTCGAACAAGGCCTCGGGTTCCGGCCCGGCGCTGAACAGCCCATTGCCCAGGCCGGGAGGCAGCGGCTGCAGCGCGAGCATGATGCCGGCGGGCCAGCCGTCGAGCCGGCTGACGAGCTGTGCAACCTCGGCCGTAGTGAGGCGATCGTCGAGAAGCCGGTGCGCGAGACGCGCGATCTCGTCGTCGGTGAGCCGCAGCTCCTCGTGGCTGAGCGCGAGCACTTCGTTGCGGGCGATGAGCTCCGCAAACGGCAGGGTCGGCAGCGTACGGCTGAGCAGGACGAGATGGCAGGCGCGGGGCAGGCGGCTGACGAGATGCTGCAGCCACGTCTCGGCGGCGGGGAAGCCCGTCAGGTGGTGGACGTCATCGACGATGTAGAACGCATCGCGGGTCAGCGCGCCCCACAGGTACTCTGCGACGAGCGTCGCCAGCTCAGCCGGAGAGTGGTTGCCCGGCTCGGGAAGCGCCTGCCGGATGCCCGGCGCGATCTTCTCCAGCGCGGCGAGACTGTGCTCGTACAGGTTCGGGATATCACGCTCGCGCTCTTCGACGGTGTGCCAGGCGAGCGGGTAGTTCGTTTCGCGGGCAAACTGCGAGGCAAGGGTCGTCTTCCCGAAGCCAGCGGGTGCCGAGATCAGGATGAGGCGGTACTGGGTGGCAGACTCCAAGCGCTCAAGGAGTCGCGGCCTCTCGATAGCTCCCGGAATCTGGGGGGCTGGATTCTCGTCCAGGGGAGACGTTCTGGGCATGGTGAACCCAATCAACATTTCGGTGATTGCTGTTGTTACAGCCTTGCCGTAATCATACCGCCTTTTTCTCTGTAGCCAAACGTACCGAAAGCCTGTTTAGCCGGCGCATCACACGCGCTCAATTGTTCGCTTTTAGCGCCGCTTCTGCCAGAACAGCAGGGCACCGACGGCGCTGGCAACCGCCGCCGCGCCCACGGCCACTGCGCCCCGGTGGGTTGTCAGCCACCACTGGCCACTCCAGGTTTTGGCACGGTCGTCGAAAGGACCATGCGCCCCATAATCGCCGGGAACGGTCTCAAACAGGTTGCTGGGCCGGTTCGGCCTGACGGGAGTGGGAGTCTGCTGCCCCGAGTAGCCCGTCCGTGCCAGGTACCAGTCGCCGGCACCCGGGAAGAGCTTGTTGAGCAGCACAACCAGGACGGTGTTGCGCGCCACCGAGAGACGCACGCGCCGGTGGTGCGCCGCCCAGTAGATGGCCTGTGCGGCGACCTCGGGCTGGAAGAAGGGCGGGACCGGCTGGGGCTCATTCGGCATGCGGCTCTTGACCCACTGGAACTGCGGTGTGTTCAGCCCTGGCAGGCTGACGTGGGTCACGTGCACGTTGCTCCCGTCGTGGATAAGCTCTGTCCGCAGCGAGTCAAAGAAGCCCTCGACGGCATGCTTGGCCGCACAGTAGGAGGATTGCAGCGGGATACCCCGGTAAGCCAGCGCCGAGCCGACGAAAACGATGGTTCCCCGGTCGCGGGGGAGCATCCGCTTAAGTGCGGCGAGCGCCCCATGCACCTGACCCAGGTACGTCACCTCGGTTACACGGCGGTACTCCTCAGGTTCCATCTGGACGACCGGCGAGAAGACAGCCGTCATGGCGTTGTTCACCCAGATGTCGATGGGCCCGAACTCTTCCTCCACGGCCTGTGCCGCCGCATCGACCTCGTCGTAATCGGCAACATCGGTTGGCACGACAAGCGCGCGCCCGCCCATCGCCTCGACTTCACGGCGCGTTTCTTCGAGACGCTCGCGGTCTCGTGCGAGCAGGCCGATGTGCGCCCCCTGCTGGGCAAACTCGCGCACCGTCGCCCGCCCCACACCGGCTGAGGCCCCGGTAATCACGACAACTTCGGGCTTCTGCTTTACCGCCACTGGTGAATCCCTCCCTGACCTTCGGTGCGATGCACAGGCGCAGCGTGGCCCGAGCCGTCGCTGCGGTGCCTTCAGTGTAGGGCGCAGCCAGTAAAAAAATCCTATCGGCGCTGCAAAAAATACCTAAACAGGTAGCGCGGCGTTCATCTTTACAGTTTATTTACGTGGGTGATAGGACTTTTTTAGCCATGATGATTTATCTTGAATGGGCAGTATGAACCGTTTAGCCGTCCAGTGGTAAATGGTAGGAGGATAAGGTGAGCGACTTTTTCAAGTTTATGCGCGGGTTGTGGTACGGTGCCCTCATCGGCGGCGTCGCAGCCCTGCTTTTCGCCCCAAAGCGCGGAGAAGAGCTGCGCCAGGATATCCGGCAGCAGGTCAAGTCGTTTGAGGAAGAGGCCCGCAGCAAAGCCACTACGAAGATGAAGCAGGCCAGCGAACAGCTCAGCCAGCAGGCTGACACGCTCGAGCGCAAGGCGGGTGAGCTCGAGGCGTCTGGCGCCAACTACAGTTAGCAGCAGGCATCAGGTCACCGCGCGAACCGGGCAGCTACTGCCCGGTCTTTTTATCCGGCGACTCGCCGCCGTCAAGCGGGTGCAGGGCCAGCACGAAGCCGTCAATCTGATCGCGCTCGCCCTGAACCGGCACGAGCCGTGCCACGGCGAGCTGCTCGACACCGGCGCGGCTGACCACCAACACTCGCTGCCCATCGTCAAGCAGCGCGGGGCTTGGCAGGCCATCCGCAGAGCGAATCTCGACCGTGGTGCGCGTGCCGGCGTCCAGCAGGCTTGCCACTTCGAGCAGGCGCTTATCGGCAGCCTCCTCTGGAGGCCAGCCGGTCAGCCGTTCGGCCAGCGCATTCATTGAGAGCACGCGCCCGTGAGGGCCTACCACCAGCACACCGTCCTGAACCGCCGCCAGCACCGCCTGCAGGCGAAGCTGCTGCGTTCTCAGCTCTTCCTCAGCCTGGCGCCGCTGCTGAAGCTCCTGCTCCAGTACGGCGGAATGCCTGCTCAGCGCCTCGGCGCTGGACTGCGCCCGCCGCCGGGTGACGCGCAGCCCCTCGCCGATGGCGGCGAGGCCCAGCGCGGCGATGATGTAGACGACGAGGCTCAGAATGTACTCCGCGCCCCGGACGGAAAGTTCGCCACGGGGAGGCACAAACAGGTAAGCGGCCACAAGCCCACCCGTGACGATGGCATACATGGCCGGGCCCAGACCGCCCCGCCATGCGCTGTACGTCACTGCGACCAGAAACGTCACGAAGGGGAGATGCACGCCGACGAGCGGGGTCAGCAGGAAGCGCAGCACCGCTGCAACTATCACGCCGAGAGTGGCATCAGCATAGCGAAGCAAAAGCCGCCGCTTGCGCAGATCGCGAGCGGGGGCCGGGGCAAGCAGGTCGGTAGCCATAGGTGTATGCCAAGCCTCTCACGGTTAATAACCACAGCCGCCAGGCCGCTAGATCGCAGCGCTGAGCGCCTCGTTGACGGCCTGCATCACATCCTCAATCTTAAACGGTTTCAGGAGAATATGCGTCACGTTGGGCATGTCACGCACCGCGATCCGGTTGGTATCGATGACGGAGGCCGTCACGACGACAACAGGGATGGAGCGCAGTTCGGGGTCGTCCAGCATGATCTCCAGCAGCTCCGAGCCCGACATGCCCGGCATCCGCAGGTCGAGCAGCACGACCGAAGGGGCATTCTCGCGGAGCCGATTCAGCCCCTCCTCGCCATCGGCAGCTTCCATCACCTCGAAGTCTCGCGCAGTGAGGTTCACGACGATGAATTGGCGTATGGTAGGATCGTCTTCGATAACCAGTGCCGTCTTCACCGGCATGACGAGCACTCCTGTCGTATGAAGTGTTGGATGCTAAACGTCGGTTGCCAGCCAGGCGAACGCATGTACGCGTGTAAGTGAGCTCGCTCACACGTCTGTGCAAGCCTGTAGAGGTAAAATTAATTCATACTAGAATACTCCGTTTTAAACCCTTTTCAAGGTGCAAAGGTGCGCTTTACCACCAAAGTACCGTTACAGGGTTGGCACTCGCGGTTTTTAGATAACGTTTAGGCCAGACTTTGCCGTTTGGATAGAAGAAGTGCTAGTTTCATTATAAGGGAAGTCCGGACGATGCGAGCATCGAATTTTGCCGCACCGGTCAGCTGGCCCTACAGGTGGTGGTGACGTAAAGGAGGTAGTGATGGAAATCAAGCGTGGCGCAGATGTCTTCACCGCCGATGGCAGGAAAGTCGGCGATGTCGAACGTATCGTGTTGAACCCGGTGACCCGCGAGGTGACTCACATCGTCGTGGATAAGGGGCTCATGTTTGCCGAAGACCAGGTGATCCCATTCGACTGGATTGAGAGCGCGGAGGGCGACCGCGTCACGCTGAGCGTCAGCCTCAGCGAGGAAGACATCGAGACGCTGCCCGTCTACGAAGATCTTAGCTTCATCCCGCTCACACCGGGTTCCGCGCCAGAAGATGCCATCTCGCCGACGCCGGTCGCCTGGTACCCCAGCCTGGGCATGCCGTGGTGGGACTACCCCGGCATGCGCGGCTTCTACTCGCGCCCGGCCTTCGTCGTCGAGGAGGAGGATAACATCCCCGAGGGCACGGTAGCGCTCAGGGAGGGTGCGCGCATCATCAGCGCGGACGGCGAGCACGTCGGCAACCTGGAGCGCGTGCTGACCGGCGTGGAGGCGACAGCTACGCACCTCGTGATCTCGCAGGGCGTGCTGTTCAAGCACCGGAAGCTCGTGCCGCTGGCCTGGGTACAGACGGTCGAGGAGGACCGGGTTGTACTGGCTGTTAACGCCGAAGTGCTGGACCGTGTCGAGAACTACGAGGACTAACCGGGCCTGACCGCCCACACCGCCTGCTGAGGAACGGCAGCCCGAAGAGGAGAGATGGCCATGGAAGACAAGCAGACTGCCACGACAGCCCAGAACCCGGATGAGCAGACGTTCCAGGCGCTCAAGCGGCTTAAGAACAGGCTGACGCAGAGCGCCACGCGCGGCCCGTTGATGATCGCGAGCTGCCGTTCGGGCGACCGCATGGCGGCTGACGTTGCCGACCATGCCGCGAAGCGTCTCGACGCGGGAGGCGGCGACGAGGGGCTGCCGCTGCTGCAGAGCGTGGATCGTGAATTTCGGGATGGCGAAACCGGCGTGCGGCTGGAGCGCGACGTCAGCGAGCACGACGTGTTTCTGTTCCAGGCGCTTCACGACCCGGCCTCAGGCCGCGGCCTCGACCAGAACCTGATGGCTTTCCTGGTGGCCGTGCGCGCGCTGCGCGAGTGGGGTGCGCAGTCCGTCACCGGGGTGCTGCCCTATCTCGCCTACTCGCGTCAGGACCAGCCCACCCGGCTCCAGCGCGAGCCGACGACCGCGAAGCTGCTCGCCGACCTGCTGGTCGAGGCGGGCCTCAACCGGCTGATCACCTGGCACCCGCACAGCCTGCGCGTGCCGGGCTTCTACAACCGCATCCCCTTCCACGGGCTGGAGCCCGTCGGCCTGTTCGCCAACCTGTTCCGGCACTTCGCCGGGCGCGACGACGCCATCCTGGTAGCTCCCGACGCGGGCGCGGCGAAGCTCATCACCTATCTGGCGCGCGAGCTGGGCATCAGCGCCGCCGTCACGTCCAAGATGCGGCCCGAGCCGGGGCAGGCGGAGGTCGTCGAGATCATGGGCGACTTCACCGGCAAGCGCGTCGCCATCGTCGTGGACGACATGATCAGCAGCGGGGGCACGGTGTACGGCGTGGTGCGGCGTATCGTCGAGCAGAACGGCATCGGCGAAGTCTACCTCGGCGTCTCGCACAACCTGTGCATGCCGGAGGCGCGTGAGCGGCTCGTCGAGCTGAACGAACGCTACTACCTACGCGATGTGTTCGTCACCAACAGCGTGCCGCAGGCAGACGTATTCTTCGGCCTGCCCTTCGTCTCCGTGATCAACCTGTCCAAGTCGCTGAGCCGCGCGATTGAGAGCATCCGGCACAACCGCCCGCTGAGCGACCTTACTTACGGCGATTTGCAGACATCGCAGATGGTCAGGACCGGTGGCAGGGTAACGGTCGAAGAAGAGGAGCCGATGCCGGAGGACGAGGTCGATATGGCCTCGGCGCAGTCCTTCCCCGCCAGCGACCCGCCGAACTGGACGGGCAGCGGCGTGGGGTAGCGAGAGAAGCGAGCGGAGAATCAAGAGGGGCGGGCGCGACGTAAGTCACACCCGCCCTTTTCGGCTGCTGCCGGGCACTACAGGATCAGGCTGGCGGGCTCTTCGAGCGCGTCGCGCAGGGTGGCGATGAACTGCGCCGACTGCGCGCCGTCCACCACGCGGTGATCCGTCACCAGCGTGAGCGTCATCAGCGGCCTGGCGACCGGCTCGTCGTTCGCGCCGGGCACGAAGCGTTTGGCGATGCGCCCCACCGCCAGGATGCCGGTCTGCGGCGGGTTGATGATCGCCGTGAAGCGGTCGATGCCGAACATGCCGAGGTTGCTCACCGTGAAGGTGCCGTCGGTCACGTCCTCGGGGCGCAGCTCGCCGGCGCGGGCGCGCCGGGAGAGGTCAACCACCTCGCGGGCGACCTCGAACAGCCCCTTGCGGTCGGCCTGGTGGATGACGGGCACGATCAGCCCGTCGTCGAGCGCCACCGCCATGCCGACGTTCACGTCGGGCATCACATACACGTCGCTGCCGCGCAGGTAGCTGTTCAGCACCGGGTGCTGGCGCAGCGACCAGGCCACGGCTTTGACGATCAGCGCGGTCATCGAGATGCGCGGCTCGCCCTCCGGCACGCGCTCGTTGGCGTACTCGCGGAAGGCGATGGCCTCCGTCATGTCCACGTCGAGCGTGAAGTTGACGTGCGGGGCCTGCTGGTAGCTCTGCTGCATGCGCTCGGCGATGGTCTTGCGCATGCCCTCCAGCGGGACGACCTGCGGCTCGCCGGTTGGCGCCAGCCGCACCGGCGCGGGGGCTGCGGCTGGTGCGGCAGCCGGGGCAGGCTCCGCCGCCAGCACGTCGGCTTCCTGCACGCGCCCGCGCGGGCCGCTGCCTGCCACCCCGGCCAGGTCCACGCCGGTCTCGCGGGCCGCGCGGCGGGCGGCGGGGGTGGCGCGGGTCTTGCCGTCGGCGGGCGCGGCCTTAACACTACGGGCCGCCGCCTCGACATCCTCCCGCGTGATGCGCCCGCCCGCGCCGCTGCCGGTCACCGCGGAGAGGTCCACGCCTTCGGCCTCGGCCACGCGCCGCGCGATGGGCGTCACCAGCGGGCCGGCGCCGCTTGCGGGGGCGGGCTCGGCGGGGGCTTCCGCCGCGGGCTCGGCAGCTTCGGCGGCAGGCTTCGCCGCCGCTCCTGTTGGGGCGCTCTCGCCCTCCTGCAGCACGTAGGCGATGACCTCGGTGACGGGCACCGTCTCCCCCGCCTGGTAGCGGATGCCGCCCAGGATGCCGTCCTCCGGCGCTTCGATCTCCATGTTGACCTTGTCGGTCGTGCACTCGGCGATGGGCTCGCCCTTCTCGACGGGGTCGCCCTCGTTCTTCAGCCAGGCGACGATGGTCGAGTCGTCCTGGGTGAAGCCGAACTTGGGCATGATGATCTCTTTGGCCACGGCCTCCCTCCTTAGTACTCGCCGCGCGCCAGCTTGCGCGCCTCGGCGACGATGTTCTCCACCTGCGGGACGGTGTGGTACTCCAGCGTCCGGTTGTAGGGGATGGGGATGTCGAGGCCCGTCAGGCGGCGGATGGGCGCGTCGAGGTAGTCGAACGCCTCGCTGGCCGCGATGCGCGCCGCCAGCTCGCCGCCGTAGCCGCCCGTGCCCACCGCTTCGTGGATCAGCAGGGCCTTGCCGGTCTTCTTGACCGAGTCGAAGATGGGCTGGTCGTCGAGCGGGTTGAGCGTGCGCGGGTCGATGATCTCCAGCTCGATGCCCTCCTCCGCCAGCGTCTTGGCGGCTTCGAGCGCGCGCTGCACCATCACCGAGGTCGCGACCACGGTCAGGTCGCTGCCCTCGCGCACGATGTTGGTCTGGCTGAGCGGGATGCGGTACGGCTCCTCGGGCACATGCGCCTTCGTCTTGTACAGCAGCTTGTGCTCGATGAAGATCACCGGGTTGTCGTCGTCGATGGCGGCGAGCAGCAGGCCCTTGGCGTCGTAGGCGTTGGACGGCATCACCACCTTGAGGCCCGGCACGTGCACGAACCAGTTCTCCAGGCTCTCGGAGTGCTGGGCTGCCGCGCCGGTGCCCGAGCCGCCGGGCATCCGCAACACGAAGGGCACCGTCGCCTTGCCGCCGAACATGAAGCGCAGCTTGGCGGCCTGCAGCACGAGCTGCTCCATCGAGAGCGTCACGAAGTCCATGAACTGGATCTCGCCGATGGGCCGCATGCCGGTCAGCGCCGCGCCGATGCAGGCCCCCGCAATCGCCGCCTCGCTGATGGGCGTATCGCGGATGCGCTCCTCGCCGAAGCGCTCAACGAGCCCGGCGCTCACGCCGAACGCGCCGCCGTACACGCCCACGTCCTCGCCGAGCAGGAAGACGCGGTCGTCGGCTTCCATCGCCTGCGCGATGGCTTCGCGCAGGGCCTCTACGTACGTCAGTTCACGCGTGGCAGTCGTCGTCTCAGGCATACACACCGTCCATAATGTTCGCTACGTTGGGCTCGGGGCTGTTCTCGGCGAATTCGACCGCGGCGTCAACCGCGGCGTACATGCGGTCGTGGATGTCGTTGAAGTCGTCCTGGGTCAGGATGCCGGCTTTGATCAGGCGGCGGCCAAAGTTGGGGATTGGGTCCCGCGCCTGCCACTCCTTGAGCTCCTCGCGGGTGCGGTAAGCCTGGCGGTCGCTCTTGGAGTGCCCCTCCCAGCGGTAGGTCACCGACTCGATGAGCGTCGGGCCCTCGCCCCGGCGCGCCCGCGCCACCGCCTGCTTTACGGCGTCGTAGGCGGCCAGTGCGTCGTTGCCGTCGATGGACACGCCCACGATGCCGTAGGCGCAGGCCCGCTCGCTGATGCGCTCGATGTTGAAGGCCCGCTTGACGGACATCGACATGGCGTACTGGTTGTTCTCGCAGTAGTAGATCACGGGCAGGTCCCAGATCGAGGCCATGTTCAGCGACTCGTGGAACGCGCCCTCGTTGGCTGCGCCGTCGCCGAACATCACGATGCCGACCTGGTCGGTGCCGCGCAGGGAAATGCTCAGGCCGACGCCCACCGCGATGGGGATGCCGCCGCCCACGATGCCATTCGCGCCGAGATTGTTGCTCTCGACGTCGGCGATGTGCATCGAGCCGCCGCGCCCCCGGCAGAAGCCGGTTTGCTTGCCCATGAACTCGGCCATGGTGCGCTCAAGGTTCTGCATGCGGCCCCAGGCCAGCACATGGCCGTGCCCGCGGTGGTGGTTGAGCAGGTAGTCGTGACCGGGGCGCAGCGCGTAGGACGTGCCCACCGCCGAGCCCTCCTGCCCGATGCTCAGGTGCATCGTGCCGTGGATCTTGCCCAGCGCGTAGAGGTCCTTGGCCTTCTCCTCGAACGCACGGATCATCCACATGGTTTCCAGCATCTCGCGCAGAGTGTCCGGCCCCAGCTCGGCCAGCAGCTCTTCGGCGCGCTCGGGAGTCGTTGTCGCGATGGCTTCTGTCATGTATCGCAGCCCCTTTCTAGCCAGCAATTGCTGATGCGAAACGTTGGGAAAGGCTCACCGGCGCCGCCGGGAGCCCATATGCAGCCCTGCGGTTCGGTGTCATTGGGCACGGGCAGGGGATTTGCCGGAGACTCACCATATGCCAGCTTAAATTCCAGCACGTTCGGACGTCATCTCTATCATACCGTAGATTCAAGAGCCCTCTGCACACTATCGCGGATCGCTCACAAAAGTGACACGGGCCGGGAGCGCTGAGGGTGGATCTCACCCCCGCCGAGCCGCGACCACCTGAGAATGGAATTCTCAGGCTACAGCTCATGCGTCGCCTAAAGGCGACCGCAACTCGGCGGGTTAGCTAGCAGCCCGGCCTTTGAACCTTTACAAAACAACAGATCAATCTGCATTGTGGTAGGGGCGGGTCTGAGGCCCGCCCGAGAATGAATTCTCGGGCTATGGGTTGCGAAGCAACCTTCAATTGTCCCCTGGCGGGGACAGCCGGCGCTGCGCGCCGGTCCGCCTGCGGCGGGGGCAGGCGGGTCTCGTCGGTTTCAACCGATGATTATGGGTCGCGAAGCGACCTTGCAGCCCGGAAATTCATGTCCGGGCAATGCCTGAGCCCTCTCCGTTCTCCGATTAATGCGTTAACCCTTCACCAGCCCCGTATCATGCGTAGCCTGATGCTTCTGGTATGCTTGCATTCCTTCAGACAAGGGCTTGGTATACACACCGCGCCATTAACGGCCTAGAATAGTAAGTGGAGATTCCGCCACTCCCTGAGTCCCCTCTCCGTGGTACGGAGAGGGGAAGACCGCGCATCCGGAGGATGCCGGTCAGGGGTGAGGTGAGAGCGATATCTGTAGACCGTACCTTACTGTTAGCATCTTTGGAGTGAAGTAATGAACCTTCCCCGCACCGCGCTGGGGCTCGCGCTTGGCCGCCGCCTGCCCACCACCAGCGGCAAGCTGGCCGTACGCGGCCTCGACGCCCCCGTGACCATCCGCCGTGACAGCTACGGCGTGCCGCACATCGACGCCCGCACCGAGCGCGACGCCTGGTATGCCGCTGGCTTCTGCCAGGGGCAGGATCGCGCCTTCCAGCTTGAGATGATGCTGCGCATGGTGCGCGGCTCCGTCTCGGCGCTGGTGGGGCGGGAGGGGCTGGCGATGGACCGGCTGGCGCGGCGCATCGGCTTCCAGCGTTCCGCCGAGACGCAGTACCCGGCGCTGGACGCGGTCACCCGCGAGACGCTGGCGGCGTTCGCGCGGGGCGTGACGGACGGCGTGACGCTCGGCAGCCCGAAGCGGGCGCACGAGTTCGCCATCCTGCGAGCGGAGCCAACGCCCTACCAGCCGACGGACCCGCTCGCGCTGATGAAGTACCTCTCGCTGGTGCTCTCGCCCTGGCCTGTCAAGCTCGCCCGGCTGGCCATGCTCAGCGAGGACGGGCCCGACGCCGTGCGGGACATCGCCAGCCCGTACCCGCCCTGGCAGCCGGTAACGCGGCCCGGCGGAGTGAGCACGGGGCAGGCCATCACGCGGCTGGCCGAAGATCTCACCTACCTGACGCGCGCGCTCGGCCTGAGCGGGGCGTCGAATAACTGGGCGCTGGCGCCGTCACGCACGGAGAGCGGGCGGCCTATCCTCGCCAACGACCCGCACCTTGCCCCGATGGCGCCATCCCCCTGGTACCTGCTGCACATCCGCACGCCGGAGTGGGAGGCCGCGGGCGCGTCGCTCATCGGCACGCCGGCTTTCGCCATCGGCCACAACGAGGTCGCTGCCTGGGGCACGACTGCCGGGCTGCTGGACGACATCGACCTGTATCTGGAGGAGATCGGCCCCGACGGGCGCAGCGTGCGCGAGGGCGACTCGTTCGTACCCTGCCAGGTGCGGCAGGAGTTCATCCAGGTGAAGGGCGGGCCGCCCGTCGAGGAGAAGGTGCTCGTGACGCGGCGCGGCCCCATCGTCGGCCCGGCGCTCGACGAGGCGTTTGATGCCATCTCCATGAGCGCGACGTGGCTCTCCGACCGGCCCGCGCAGGGCTTCCTGAAGCTGCACCGGGTGCGGAGCTTCGACGAGTTCCGCGAGGCGTTCGACGGCTGGCCGCTGGCCTCCCAGAACATGGTCTACGCCGACGTCAGCGGCGAGATCGGCTGGCAGCTCGCCGGGCAGGTCCCCGAGCGCAGCGGGGCGTGGGGCACCCTCCCGCTGCCCGGCTGGGAGCCGGACGTGTGCCCCGGCGACCGGGTCGTGCCGTTCGAGGACATGCCGTATCTCCGGCAGCCGGAGAGCGGCTACGTGGCCACGGCGAACAACAAGCCTCTGCAGGGGAAAGGCGGCCCGTATCTCGGCGACAACTGGCTGGACGGCTACCGCTGCGCGCGCATCTGCCAGGTGCTCGACGAAAAGGATGACTGGACGCTGGAGGAAACGCAGCGCCTCCAGCTTGACGAGCACTCAACGCCGTGGCAGGAGATCCGCGAGGCTGTGCTGGCGGCGCCTGCCGAGACGGCGCGCGCGCGCCGGGGGCTGGAGCTACTGCAGGGCTGGGATGGCGTCGTCGCAGCTGGGTCGCCCGCGGCAGCGGTGCACGAGTTCCTGCTGGCGGCGCTGTCGCGGCGTATCGTCGAGGCCCGCGCGCCGCGCTCCTCCGCCTCGGTGATGGGCAAGGCTTACAATCCGCTGGTGAATGGGGCGTGGTTCGACCAGCTCGCGACGAGCCGCATGGTGCAGCTCGTCAACGAGCAGCCGGAAGGCTGGTTTGAGACGGGCTGGCCCGGCATGATCGCGGCGGCGCTGGAGGACGCAATAGGCCGGCTGGAGGCGTTCGGCCCGGAGCCGGAGCACTGGCGCTGGGGCGAGATCCGCACGCTGACGCTCAAGCACCCGCTCGGCGAGCACCAGCCGTTCAAGGCGGCGTTCAACCTCGGGCCGGTGCCGTTCGGCGGCGATACGGACACGGTCGCCCAGGCGAAGGTGTGGGCCGCCGACCCCGCCAGCAACCCGTTCGCGATTCCGAGCCTGCGCGTCGTGTTCGACGTGGGGGACTGGGATCACAACGCGGTAGTGCTGGCCACCGGGCAGTCGGGCAACCCGCTCTCGCCGCACTACGACGACCAGTTCGCGCTGTGGCAGGCAGGCGAGGCGATGACCATGCCCTGGTCGGAGGCGGCAGTCCGCGCGGCGACGAAGGCGACGCTGGCCCTGGTACCCAGCCGGGAGGGGTAGGCGTTCTGCCATATCAATATCGTCGTAGGGGCGCAGGCATGCGTGTTGCGCAACTCTCGTTGCGCAACACGCGCCCTACCGTTTATTTCGCTAAATGCATTCTCACTGACAACCAGCTGAAACCCTCAGACCGTCGTAGGGGCGGGTCTGAGACCCGCCCCTACCGTTTGTTCTGCAATATGCATTCTCCCTCTCCCAGCGACCGCAGGTCGCGACCGGGAGAGGGTCGGGGTGAGGGGGAATCTACCGCCCCAGATCGCCCGGCAGCACGCCCCGGCGCGGGCTGGCACTCAGCGTGCCGACGCGCAAGGCGAGGTCTTCCAGGTCTGCCAGCGACTGGAACGGCAGGAAGTCGTCCACGTGCGGCAGCGCCGCGCGGATGCCGCGCACCAGCGGCTCGTAGCCTTCCGAGCCCGCCAGCGGGTTGAGCCAGATCAGCCGCGACACGCTGCGGTGCAGCCGCGCGATCTCGCGCTCCAGCGTGGCGATGTCGCCGCGGTCCCAGCCGTCGCTGATCACGATGGCGACGGTCCCCCGGCCCAGCACGCGCCGCGCCCACAGATAGTTGAAGACGCGCAGCGACTCCCCGATGCGCGTCCCGCCCGACCAGTCCACGACGAGGTCCGCCGTGCCGGCAAGCGCGGCGTCCACATCGCTGTGGCGCAGCGCCGGGGTGATGCGCGTCAGCCGCGTGCCGAACACAAACGCCTCGACCTGCCGCCCCTCCTGCACCAGCGCGTACATGAAGTGCAGGAACGGCCGCGAATAGCGCTCCATCGAGCCCGATACGTCGCAGATGACGACGAGCGGGCGCGGCTTCAGCTTGCGCCGCCGCCAGCGCAGCCGGACGATCTCGCCGCCCTGCTGCATGCTGTCGCGGATAGCCCGGCGCAGGTCGAGCCGGGCGGCGCGCTTGGCCCCCCGCACGTAGCGCCGCGTGAGCCGCCGGTCGAGCCGCCACACCAGGCTGCGGATGAACCGCCGGGCGATCTCGAACTCCGCCTCGGTGAAGCTGGCGAAGTCCTTGCGGCGCAGCAGCTCCGTCGGGCTGTAGGAGCCGAGCGTCTGCGGGTCGGGCTGGCCCTCGTCCTCGGCGTCCGCGCCCGGCTCATCCTCCCCCGCGCCGCCGAGAATGCGCTGCTCGCTCTGCTGGAGCTCGTCGAGCGCAGGCTGGTCGGCGTGAGGCGCGCGAGCCAACCCGAGCTCCAGCATCAGCTCGATGCGGCCCGCCCAGAATAGCTCAAACGCCTTGTTGAACAGCTCGATCTCTTCGGGGTCGTGGACGAGGAACGCGCGCGCGGCGTGGTAGAAGTCACCGCCGCGCGTGATGTCGATGTACGTCAGCCCCTCGGCGAGGTCGTAGACCTCCCGCGTGCTGACCCTGAGGCCGATCCGGCGCAGCAGCCGCCCGAAGTGCAGCAGGTTGGCGAGCAGGTGGCCGTTCGGCTGGGGCGCGCTAACTGCCGGCTGCATGGGCACGCCTGGCGAGCTCGCGCACCAGCTCGCCCTGCACGCGCTGCACGTCGTCCTGGTACTTGAGCAGCACGCCCAGCGTGTCGCTGATGGTCTGCTCGCTGAGCTCCGTCTGGTTCATCACCATGAGCGCGGTCGCCCAGTCGAGGGTCTCCGCGATGCCGGGCGGCTTGTACAGGTCCACGTCGCGCAGCGACTGCACCGCGGTCACGATCTGGTAGGAGAGCGCCCGCGCGATGCCCGGCACCTTGAGCTGGACGATCTCGTACTCCGTCTCGAAGTCCGGATAATCGATCCAGGTGTAGAGGCAGCGGCGCTTTAGCGCATCGTGAACCTCGCGAGTGCGGTTCGACGTCACCACGACGACGGGCGGCTGCGCGGCTCGCACCGTGCCGATCTCCGGGATGGTGATCTGGAAGTCGGAGAGCACTTCGAGCAAAAAGCTCTCGAACTCCTCATCCGCCCGGTCGATCTCGTCGATAAGCAGCACAGGCACGCGCTCGGCGTTGTTCTGGATGGCCTGCAACAGAGGCCGTGCGAGCAGGAACTCCGGGCTGTAGATGTCGCGCTCCATCTCGTCGCGCGTCGCGCCCGCCGCGTCGAGCAGGCGCAGGTGCAGGATCTGGCGCGAGTACGCCCACTCGTAGACCGCGTTGTGAACGTCCAGCCCCTCGTAGCACTGCAGGCGGATCAGCCGCGTGCCGAGCACGCCCGCCAGCACCTTGGCGACCTCCGTCTTGCCGACGCCCGCCTCGCCTTCGAGGAACAGCGGCTTGCCCATCTTCAGCGCGAGGAAGATCACCGTCGCCAGCCCGCGGTCGCAGACGTAGCGCTCGCTCATTAGCGCCTGCTGGACGTTCTCGATTGAATCGAACATGCACTTTCCCTATACGCTCTAAACCCCACCCCCGGTGACCCGCCGGAGGCAGGTCACCGCCCCCTCCCCGCGAGCAGGGAGGGGGACAAAGTAGAGTCTATCGCCTACTCGATGATGACCTTTTCCTCGGTGAGCAGGTGGGTGCGGGTGGCGCAGTGCTCCATCGCGTCGGCGGCGGCAGCCTTGCCCGCATCGGTGGCGAAGCCCTCTGCCCGCGCCTGCTCGTCGTCGAACCACATCTCCGAGACGGCGTCGTAGGGCAGGTCGGGGTTGTCCTCGCGCACCACGCTCATCCGGTAGTGGCGCATCCCGGGAATGGCCTTGCCCAGCTCGGGGTGCTCTTCGAGCGCCCACTTCTTGAAGTCCTCGTAGCTCATGCCCTGCTTGCGCTTGAGTAGTGAGACAACTTTCAGCACGTCTTCCCTCCAGTGTGGTGCCGTTGCTAAGAAGTAGAATAGCGCGCCGGGCCGGCGGCTGGCCAGCCCGGCTGTCTGATGTCGAGTCGTGTTGTAAAGGTGAACCTGGTTGTTGGAACCCCCTCCTACCCCCTTGCGAGGCGAGGAGGGGGTTGGAGCCTAGTCCGCGAGCGCCGCCTCGGCTTGCGATGCTTTCTCCTCAAGCCCGCGCAGGACCTTCTCAGGCGTGACGGGCAGCTCGGTGATGCGCACGCCAACCGCGTTGTAGATCGCGTTGACGATTGCCGGGATGGGCGGGTTCGCCGTCATCTCGCCGACGCCCTTCACGCCGAACGGGCCGGTGTGCGACGGGTACTCCAGCACGGCGCTCTCGATTTCCGGCAGGTCGAGCGGGCCGGGCATCACGTACTCGCTGAAGCTCGTCGGCATATGCTCGACATCCGGGTAGTAGGGGTGCGTCGTCTCGTAGAGCGCGTGCGACATGCCCATCCACGAGCCGCCGTGGATCTGCCCTTCGACGAGCGCCGGGTTGACCTGCTGGCCGACCTCGTAGGCGCTCTTGAGCGAGAGCACCGTGACCTCACCGGTCTCCGTATCGACTTCGACCTCCGCCACCGTGCAGGCGTGGGCCTCCGCCGAGTCGGGGTCCATCTCGCCGGTCTCGGGCACGACGTCGCTCTTGGGCTTCATGAAGATGCCGCGCCCGGAGATCGTCTTGCCGTACTTGAAGTGCGCGGCGAGGGCGAGGTCCACGATGTGGATGGCGCGGTCGGGCGAGCCTTTGACGCGCACGAAGCCCTGCCCGTCCGGTTCCAGGTCCTCGGGGGCCGCCTCAAGCTCGTCGGCGGCGACCTCCAGCATAACCTTGCGGGCCTCCTGCGCAGCCTGGATCACGGCGTTGCCGACGCGGTGCGTGGCGCGGCTGGCGAACGTGCCCATGCAGTGCGGGCCGGTGTCGGTGTCGGCAGTGTCGATCATGACGTTCTCGAACGGCACGCCGAGCGCCTCCGCGCCGATCTGCGCGATCACGGTCTTGAGCCCCTGGCCCAGGTCCGTGCTGGCGAGGCTGATGACAAAGTTGCCGGTCGTAGTGGAGTGGATGAGCGCCTGGGAGGGGTCACCGCCCAGGTTCATCCCCGTCGGGTAGTTGACGGCGGCGATCCCAACGCCTCTGACCTTAGCCATTGTCGTCCTCCCTGTCATTCGAACTCATCTGCTTGAAGCGCTCGGGCAGGTCGTGCCCGGTGAGCTCCGCCGCCGCCTGCATGACCTCGATCAGCGTGGCGTCGTCCACGACCTTGCGGTGGGGCTTGATGTCGCCGTTGCGGTAGGCGTTGATGAAGCGGATCTCCCACGGGTCGAGGCCCACCGTCTCGGCGATCTTGTCCATCTGCACCTCGATGGCGAACGAGGCGGGCGTCACGCCGAAGCCGCGCATGGCGCTGCCGGGCTGCCGGTTGGTGTACACGCAGTAGGCGTCGATGGACACGTTGGGGATGCGGTATGGCCCGGCGACGTTCGCCGCATGCTTCGTCACGGCGTAGGGCGTGTGCCGGTTATACGCACCGGAGTCGGCGTAGGTCGTGACTTTGCGGGCGATGATCCGCCCGTCCGCCATCACGCCATCCTTGAAGTACATACGCCACGCACCGCGAGAGGACGACGCGCGCATCTCCTCCTCGCGGGTGAAGCGGTACTTGACCGGGCGGCCCGTCTTCATTGCCGCCAGGGCGGCGATGGGCTCGACGATCACGTCTACCTTGCCGCCGAAGCCGCCGCCGACCGTGCCGCCGACGAAGTGCAGCTTCTGGAAGGGCACCTGCAGGATCAACGCGGTGTTGTCGAGGGAGAAGAACAGGGCCTGGGTGTTGGTGTAGACCGTGATGCGGCCATCCGGCTCGGGCTTGGCAACGCAGCCGGTCGTCTCCGTCGGCGCGTGCTCGATGGGGCTCGTCTGGTAGCGGCCCTCGACGATGTAGTCGGCCTGCTCGAAGGCGGCGTCCACATCGCCCAGGCGCACCTTGCGGCACTCGTTGGCCTGTCCGTGTTCGTAGTCGTAGATGAAGTAGTTGGTGCCCCAGTCCTTGAGGATCGGCGCGCCCTCCTGGAGCGCCTCCTCCACGTCGAGCACGGGGGGCAGCTCTTCGAGGTCCAGCCGCACCTTGGAGGCCGCTTCCATCGCCGCCTCCTCCGTCTCGGCGATGATCGCCGCGATAGGCTCGCCCTTGTACAGCACCTTGTCAACGGCGAGCACCGGCTCTTCGTCGGGGCCCACGCCGATGAGGCACAGGATCGTGTAGATGTTCTTCGGCACGTCCTCGTGCGTCAGCACGCGGACGAAGCCGGGCACCTTCTCCGCCTCGGAGAAGTCGATGCCGTTGATCTTTCCGTGCGCGATGGGGCTGCGCACCATGCGGACGTACAGCATGTCGGGGAAGTGGATATCGTCGATATAGACCGTCTTGCCCGTCACATGCCCCATGCCGTCACGCCGGGGGACGGACGTACCGACGACGTTGTAGGTCTGCTCGTGAACCATCGTCAGTCTCCTTCTACTCTGCCGTTGCCGTTATAGCGCTCGGCAGCGGCGCTCACGGCCTGGATGATAGGCTCGTAGCCGGTGCAGCGGCATACGTTTCCGGTCAGCGCCTCGGCGATCTCCTCGTGGCTCGGGTGGGGGTTGTGGTCGAGCAGCGCCTTGGAGACCATGATCATGCCCGGCGAGCAGTAGCCGCACTGGATGGCGTACTTCTCGAAGAAGGCCTCCTGCAGCGGGTGCAGCTCGTCGCCGGTGTTCAGCCCTTCAAGGGTGAGCACCTCGCGGCCCGCCACGTCCTCGACAGGCAGCAGGCAGGCGAGAAGCGGCTCGCCGTCAACCAGAACGGTGCAGCTCCCGCAGCCGCCCTGCTTGCAGCCCGACTTCGTCGCCGTATAGCCGAGCTGGTCGCGCAGCAGGGTCTGCAGCGTGACGAGCGGCTTCACCATCACGTCGATGTCGCGGCCATTCAGGTTAAAGCTAACGATCTTGGCAGCCATCTCTACGCCTCCAATCCGGCAAGCTGGGCCAGAGCGCGGCGCACGACGACAGCCGTCATCTTGCGCCGGTACCACTCGCTGGCGATTGCGTCGGTGAACGGCTGGCACTCCGCCGCGGCAGCCTCCGCCGCCGCCTGGATGCTCTGCTCCGTGAGGGGCTGGCCGGTCAGCGCAGCCTCGGCGCCGTGAGCGCGCATCGGGTGCGGCCCGACGGCGTTGAGCGCGATGCGCGCGTCAGCCACACTGCCCTCGGCGACCTGCACGTGCGCGGCCACCGTGACGATGGCGGGCGTGTTGCCCTTCTTGCGGGCGTACTTGAGGTAGGCCGTCTGCCCGGCTGGGCGCGGCACCTCGATCCCGGCGACGAGCTCGCCCGGCTCGAGCGCGGTGGTCATGAAGCCGGTGTAGAAATCCTCCAGCGGCAGCGTGCGCTCGCCGTTTGGCCCGGCGATCCTGAGCTGTGCGTCGAGGGCCAGCAGCGCCACGGCGACGTCGCCCGCAGGCGGCGGCGCGAACAGGTTGCCGCCGACCGTGCCCATGTTGCGAATCGCCCACCCGCCGATCTGGTGGGCAGCTTCCTGCAGCATCGGAATATCCGTCTGCTGGAGAAGCTGGGTCATCGTGGCAGCCGCGCCGATCCGCACGGTGCCGTTCGCCGCGTCGATGGCGTTCAGCCCGGCCTGCCGCAGCCCCATCACCATCGCGGGCATCGAGACGCCCTCGTTGATGAGCGGCATGGCGAGCGTGCCCCCGGCCATGACGAGCATGTCGGGGCCGTGCTCGACCAGCAGGTTGACGGCCTCCTCCAGCGACTGTGGCAGGAAATACTCCTGTGTGGTCACATCAACACCTCCTGTTCACTCGTCAAGCAGTGCAAAGAAGCGCGCGGGCGAGCCCTCCGCGCCGGTGATCTTGATGAACGGGGCAAAGAAACTGAAGCGCCGGTCCGTCGGGCACGCGCCCAGGTTGGTCATCTGCTGCATCAGAATCGCGCCGTTCTCCAGCACGATCTTGTGGATGATGAAGTCCTCGGATGTGAAATCCGGCAGGCGGGCGCAGTACTCGCTGAAGCAGTCGAAGCCAACGGCCCTCGCGCCCCGGTCGATCATCCAGCGGGCGGCGTCCGGCGAGCAGTAGGGGGACTCCATGTAGTAGGTCGGGAAGTTGCCCCACTCCTTCGTCGTCCAGTCGGTGCGCACGAGCACGATGTCGCCCTGGCGGATCTCCGGCGCGTGCGCTTCGAGGTCCGCGACGGTGATCTCGTGGTTCGGCCCAACGTGGCTGAGGTCCACCACGATCGCCTGCCCGAACACCCTGTCCAGTGCGACGTCTACCGCCGTTTCGCCGTGCTCCTGCACGTGGCGCGTGAAATCCACGTGCGAGCCGGTGTGCAGCAGCATCTCGATCTTGCTGGCCTGCCAGAAGCCCGGCCCGCGGTGGTAGCTCGTCATCTGCAGCTCGAAGTTGACCGACGGCGGGCTCAGCGTCTCCTCGCCAATGGGCACCGACAGATCAACAATGCGTGTCATGCCTCTGAAACCTCCTCTCCGCGCAGTTCCCGGTTCAGCTTGCCCAGCCCGTGCTGGATGAGCGTCCGGGCGACGCTCTCGACGAAGCGCGGGCTCATCTGCCCCAGCGCGCCCGTGATCACCGCGCTGCCCTCGTAGCTCAGCAGGGTCTGGCCGTTCTCCCCGGCAAGGTGAAACGTCGCCTCGCCGCTAATCACGCCCGTTGGTCCGCTGACCTCGCCGCTCATCCGGCAGGTGTGGGGCGGGTCAACCTCAAGGATGTTGACCAGCGTCTCGAACGTCCCGGCGACTGCCGCGATGCCGATCCGGATGCGGCCCCGGTACTCGCCGGGGCTGACCTCCTCGATGGTCTCGCAGCCGGGGATCATGCCGACGAGCGAGATCGGGTCGAAGATGATGGGCCACACGCGCTCGGGCGGCGCGTCCAGCGTATAGCTGCCGTCGATGTACATGGGCGGGCTAGCCTTCGCCGGTCGCGGTTTCCGCGCTCTGGTAGCGTTCGGCCATCTCGCACAGCTCTTCGGGCGTGACGAGCCGCTTGTGCGCCATCGCGTGCTCTTTGACCATCATCGCCAGGTCCATCGCCTGCTCGGGCGTGGCGTCCATGCCCATCTGGCGCAGCCAGTACAGCACCGAGTCGGCGCCGCTGCCCTTGCCCAGCACGATCTCCACGTCCTTCTGCCCGACGAACGAGGGCAGGATGGGGAACACCTCGGTGGGGCGCTCGTCCTTGCACTTGAGCCACCATGCCGAGGGGATGCCCGACTCGAGCTGGTACATCGCCTCCCCCGCGACCGGCTGGTTGAGCGGCATCACGTGCCCGGTCAGCTCCGCAACCGTCTTGGTGAGCCCGGTCAGCTTGTCGAACTGGATGCCGGTGTCGAAGCCGTACAGCAGCTCCAGGGCCAGCGCGATCTGCTCAGTCGAGGCCTGCCCGGCGCGCTCGCCCATGCCCAGCACCGTCGAGTGGATGACCTCCGCGCCCTCCTCGACCGCCGCCAGGCTGTTCGCGTTCGCCAGGCCGAAGTCGTTGTGGAAGTGGGCCTCAAGCGGCTTCTGCAGCCGGGCCTTCATCGTGCGGACGTAGTGCCGGATGGCCGGGGTAGAGGCGACGCCCATCGTATCGACCAGGGCGAGACCGTCCATGTGACCCTCGGCAGCCACCCGCTCGATGATCTGAAGCAGCCAGTCGAAGCTGGCCCGCGTCGCGTCGATGGTGAAGAACACGACGTGCAGGCCCAGCTCGTGCGCGTAGCTCGTCGCCTTGACGGAGAGGTCGATAGCCTTCTCCAGCGGCCACTGGTAGCCGTATTCGATGATATGCTCGCTGCTCGGGATCTCGACCACCACGCCCGAGACGCCGCAGTCGTGCGCGAGAGTGATGTCGTCCACCATGCAGCGGCAGAAGCCGAAGATCTCCGGCCCCAGGTCGCGCTTCACGATCTCGCGGATCGCGTCGGCGTCCTGCTTCGAGACGGCGGGCATACCTGCCTCGATGCGGTGCACGCCGACCTCCGCCAGCGCCTCGGCGATGCGCACCTTCTCGTCCTTGCGCAGCGCGACGCCCGTCTCCTGCTCGCCGTCACGCAGCGTGATATCGTGGATCTTCACCTTCTCCGGCAGGTTGTAGCCCTGCCGGACCTCGTCGAGGTAGTTCAGGGGGCTCACGAAGTATTGGTCTGTTTTCCAGGGTTGTGTCACGCTTTGCCTCCTTGTCGGAAGTGGTCACTCACGCCGCGGCTGCCCGGCTTCCCGCCCCGGTCAGGCGCGGTTCTTGCCGCTCAGGTACAGGCTGCCCGCCGCCGCGACCCAGTCGCGCACGGAGTGGTAGACGGGCACGCCCACCGCCTCAATTGCCGCCGACATGCGGGCGGTGTACGGGCCGCCCATCGCGCCGACGAGGATCGGCTTGTCGTACTCGCGGTTGAGCCGCGCCAGCTTGTCGACGATGTCCTCTGCCAGCGGGGTGTCCTGGAACACGAACCAGGGCATGGCAATGTCGATGCCGGGGTCGTTGAGCATAGCCTCGATGCCCGCCTCGTAGTCGTCGCTGGTGCCCGAGCCGGTCACGTCGATGGGGTTCTGCACGACGTAGTAATCGGGGTACACGCCGCGCAGGTGCTCCAGCGTCGCGGGGCTCAGTTCGGGGATCGCCAGCCCGTAGTTCTTGAGCAGGTCGATGCCCGCCACCATCGAGCCCGCGCCGTTGGAGATCATCGAGACGTGCGGGCCGCGCGCCGCCGGCTGCATGGCGATGGCCTTGCTGCTGGCGAAGAACTCCTCGTAGCTGTCCACCGGGATCAGCCCGGCCTGCCGGAACGCGCCCTGCACCACGCCGTAGGTGCCGCCGAAGAACCCGGTGTGCGACATCGAGGCGCGGGCCGCGCGCTCGGTGCGCCCGACCTTGAACACGACCACCGGCTTCTGCTTCGCGACCTCGCGGGCCGTCTCCAGGAACTTGCGCCCTTCCTCCAGCCCCTCGACGTACATGGCGATGATGCTCGTCTCGTCGTCCCCGGCCAGGTAGGCCATCAGATCCGCCTCGTCCACGTCGGTGCGGTTGCCGTAGCTCACGAACTTGCTCACGCCCAGCTCGGCGGCGTCTTCGAGGAAGATGCAGCCGACCGTGCCGGACTGCGTGAGCACAGCGATGCTGCCCTCCTTGGGACGGACCATCCGCTCGTGGACCTGGAAGAACGTGTCCAGCCGTGACTGCCCGTCAAAGACGCCGATGCAGTTCGGGCCGATGACGCGCACGTCGTGCGCCCGCGCCAGCCGGCGGATCTCCGCCTCAAGCTCCTTCTTGTCGCCGCCGAGCTCCTTGCCGCCGCCCGAGACGATCACCATGTTGTGGATGCCGAGCGCCCCGCACTCCTCGATCACGGCAGGTACGAGGGCCAGCGCCACGGCCACCACGACCAGATCCACCGGTTCGGGGATGGCGGCGAGGGTGGGATACGCCTTCACCCCCATGATCTCATCCCGCGTGGGGTTGACCGGATACACGGTGCCCGCGTAGTCGTAGTTGAGCAGGCTGTCGAGGACGAAGTAGCCGACCTTGCCCGGCGTCGACGAAGCGCCGACGACGGCGACCGAGCTCGGCTTGAAGAAGTTGGCGAGGTGTGCGGTGTTGGCAGGTGGCGCTGCGGGCACCGGCACCGGCTCGTCGTGCCACAGGAGCTTGGCGTCGAGCACGCGGTGCTCGTCGCCCCACACGACGATCGGGTTGAAGTCCACCGACTCGAGCTGGCCTGCGTGGTCCATACCGAGCCGGCTGGCATTCATCAGCAGGTCGACGAGCATTTCCTCAGACACGGGCTCAGCGCCGCGGTAGCCCCGCAGCAGCGCGCCGCCCTGGATCTCGCCGATCATGGCGTGGGCATCGGCCCGTTCGATGGGCAGCACCCGGAAGCTCACGTCTTTCAGCACTTCGGTGAAGACTCCGCCCAGCCCGAACATGATCACCGGGCCGAACTGCGGGTCGTCGAGCAGGCCGATGATCACCTCGCTGCCGCCGGGAACCATCTCCTGCACCTCGACGCCCTGGATCTGCGCGCCGGGGCAGTGGTGAGCCGCCGCCTCCATGATGCGCTCGAAGCCCTCGCGGACCTCGCCGGCGGTGCGGACGTTGAGCAGCACCCCGCCGATGTCGGTTTTGTGCAGGATGTCGGGCGAGGCGATCTTCAGGGCGACCGGGTAGCCAATCGCCTCCGCGAGGCGCACTGCCTCGTCGGGGTTCGGCGCGAGTTCGCTGCGAGGGATCGAGAAGCCGTACTGTTCGATCATGCGTTGTGTCTCCGGTTAAGGGGCTGTCGAAACGATGCGTGAGACCGGCGTCAGGCAAGCCGGCACGAAAACGCGCGGCTGGCCGCTAGCCGATGCCGCGCGTCTTCAGGCGCTCTGTCAGCATGTTCAGGTGCTGGGTCATTGCCTCGCGAGCCGCTTCCGGGTCGCGCGCTTTGAGGGCGGCGACGATAGCCCGGTGGGCCTCGGCGGCCTGCTCGGGCACGCCGGGAATCTCGACGGTGAGCAGGCGACTGGCCCGCCCGAGCTGGCTGATGCTGGCCATGAAGCGTGTCAGAATCGGGTTGCCGGCAGACTCCGTGATGAGCTCGTGAAGGGCAAGATCCGCCTCCAAAAAGGCGTGGCTGTCGCCGACAGCATGCTGGGACTGGTCGAGGTAGGCGTCGAGGCGTTCGAGCTGCTCGTCGGTGATGCGCCGGGCGGCAATCGCAGCCAGCCCCGGCTCCACGACGCGCCGCGCCTCAAGAAGCTGGGAGAAGGTAGAGTCGTCGAGAGAGAAGACGAAGCCAAGATGTTCGACGAGGTCCTGCGGGTCGAGCGACGTGACGTAGGTGCCGTCGCCCTGGCGCATCTCGATCACGTTCATGACGGAAAGCGCGCGCAGCGCCTCGCGCAGCGAGGGGCGGCTCACGCCCAGCATCGCGGCGAGCTCGCGTTCGGGCGGCAGCCTGTCGCCAGCCTGCAGCCGGCGCTCCTTGATGAGCGTCAGGAGGTTGGCGACGATCTCTTCGGCGAGGGCGCTCTTTTTGAGGCGGTCGAAGGTCATATAGCTGCCCAGCAAAGGTAAGACCATTTTACCAATTACAGCTTAGTACGGCTTTTTCGTCACGTCAAGTAGGAAGATCGGGCCAATTCGACCAGATCTCTTGTCGGGCGCAGAGAGGGACCGTAGGATCGGGGTAGGCTCGCCCCGGAAGGGATCGGATGAAGATCGGCATCCTATCAGACACGCACAATAACGTGCACAACACTCGCCTGGCGCTGGACCTGCTGAAACTACACCGGGTCGAGCGGCTGATTCACTGCGGTGACCTCACCGGGGCGCACATGGTCCCCTTGTTCGAGGGGTGGCAGGTGGACTTTCTGCGCGGCAACGTAGATGGGGAGCTTGAGGAGCTGCGGGCGGCTGTCGCCCGGCTCGGAAATGCGACCTATGGTCACAAGCTGACGCTGGAACTCGACGGGGTGCGGCTTGCCGCCACGCACGGGCACGATCAAGAACTGCTTGACAAGCTTATTCGCAGCGGAAACTACCGCTACGTGTTCCACGGGCACTCGCACCGCCGCCGCAACGAGCTTGTCGACGGCACACACGTGATCAACCCCGGCGCGCTGGGCGGCCTGCGCCCGCAAACTCGCTCGGTATGCAAGCTGAACCTCAAAACGGGGGAAGCGGAGTTCCTGAAGCTGCTGGCGTGAGCGGCGTTCCACTGAGTGTCTAGCGAACCCGCTCCAACCCCATCCCCCAACCCCTTCCCCGCCAGCAGGGAAGGGGCAAAGCTCCAGTGAGTTGGCTGCGCCAACTCTACGGCGAACCGCCACAAGCGGGTCGACTGGGGTGGGGTTTCCACCTTAGCAGGCCACTACTGTGCACCAAGCCGCCGGCGCACGGCAGCCCACAGCAGGCGGATCTCTTCGAGCCCGAGCAGGCTGGACAGCCCCAAATACACCCCCGCCCCGACGAGCGCGGGGACCAGCACCGCCAGCACTTCGGCGAGCCCGCCGCCGGGCAGCAGTGCCTCGACGCCGAGCAGCGCCCCGTAGGCCGCTGCGCCCATTGCCGCCGACGCCACCAGCACAACGCCGAACGCGCGGTACGCTCCGTACTGACGGACGCCCTCAAGGCGGCGGCGCAGGAACACTGCCGAGAAGATCGTGTGCAGCAGGTGCTTGACGGAGTCGGCAATCATCAGGCTGAACAACCCGAACACCGGCAGCAGCGCGGCAGCCAGCAGCAGGTAGGCGATGATCGTGCCCACGCCGATCAGCGAGGGGGTGAGGGTGTCCTGCTGCGCGTAAAACGCGTACACCAGCAGCAGATCGACCGCGGCGAAGGGCAGCCCGAGCAGGTAGTAGCGCAGCGCCCAGGACGTCATGAAGGTGTCGGTCGCGGCGAACTCGCCGTGCCCGTACAGCAGCGCGACGGTCGGCTCGGCGAGGATGAACAGGCCGACCGCCGCCGGGAGGATCAGCGCGACGACGAGGCGCAGTCCGCGCGCCAGAGTCTGCTCGAAGGAGCTGTCGCCGGCGTCCAGGCCCGCTGCGCGCCGTGCCGCCGCTGCCGAGAGCGTCGGCAGCACTGCCAGCGAAATCGCCGTCGCGACCAGCCCCTGCGGCATCTGGACGAGCTGTGTCGCGTAATTCAGGTACGAGATGCCGCCCTCGCCTGACTGGGAAGCCAGCACGTAGCTGATCGGGCGGCTGAGGCCCACGTCGGCAAGCAGCGGGATCAGCGTCGGGACGTACAGCATGCCGACGCGGCGCAGACCGGGGTGCCACAGGCGCAGCCCGAGCCGCAGGCTGCTGTCACGCAGGCCGGGAAGCTGGAGCACCACCTGCAGCGCCGAACCGGCGAGCAGCCCCACCGCCAGCGCGGCGATGCCAAGCTGCCGGTGCAGCGCTATCGCCGCAATGACGATGGTGGCGTTGAAGACGGCGGCGGTAAAGGCGGGCAGCGAGAATCGTTTGAGCGCGTACAGCAGCCCCGACAGCACCGCCGACAGGCTGAGGAAGAGCACGGCGGGCAGCGTGATGCGCAGGAGCCGTGCGGCAAGGGCTTGGGTTGCGGCCTCCTGGCCGCTCAGAATGAGCGTGGCGATCTGCGGGGCGAGCAGCTCCACGATCAGGATGATCGCCGCGAGCACGACGATGGAGAGGTTGAGAAAGGCGCTGGCCAGCCGCCACAGCTCCTCGCGGTCGCGCTCGGCATACTCGCTGAAGACCGGCACCAGCGCGCCGTTGACCATCCCACCGACGAGCAGGTCGTGCAGCATGGTCGGCACGGCGGTCGCCACACCGTACGCGTCGACGATAGCGCCCGCGCCGAAAAAGTGAGACTTGACCGTCTCGCGGGCAAGCCCCAGCAGGCGGCTCGCCACGTTGCCCAGCGCCAGCACGCCGGCTGCCCGCGCGATCCGCGCTGTCTCGCCGCCCGGCGGCACTGCCTCGGCAGGGATGGGCCCTACGCCCTCCCCGGTCGTCTGCTCCATCGTCATCACGAAGCCCCGGAAAATCAGGGGCAGGCTGGATGCCTGCCCTCAGCGGGCCGATTGTACCGTCCGCCCCGCGCGAGCCGCAAGAGGGGTGTGGGGCGGCCACCGCCTGAGAATGGAATTCTCAGGCTGCAGGAAGTGCGTCGCCTGAAGGCGACCTGTTAGTTGGCCGCACGGCTCTCCCGGTCGGCTTCAGCCGACGTATGACAGGTAGCCTGATGCTTCAGCATCAGGCGTAAGCTGCCAACCCTGCACGTTGACCCGCCTCCGGCGGGTGGGGGTGAGGTCTCTTGCCGCGCCACCCGCCCGCCGCTATGATCCGGGCGGACCGCCCACCGTGCCCACGGAGAAACTCATGCCACCCGACGCCATCCGCGCGCTCGTCGCCGAGCTTGAAGCACTGCCTACCACCGAAGACCTGTTCAATCCGTACACGCCGCCCGCCAACCCCGGTGCCGTGATCCGGCGCGAGAACCTCACCCGCTACCTGGCGGAGCTCCAGCCGTTCGAGCCGGAGATCATGCTGGTGGCGGAGGCCCCCGGCTACCGGGGCTGCCGGCTGTCAGGCGTGCCGGTGACGAGCGAGCGCATCCTGCTCAGGGGCGTCGAGAAGTGGGGGCTGTTCGGCGACGGCTACCGCGCGACGAGCGGGCAGCCGGGCGGGGTATCCGAGATGACGGCGACCATCCTGTGGAATGCCCTCGTCGAGCACGTGGACCGCCCGCCGCTGATCTGGAACACGGTGCCGCTGCACCCGCACCGGCCCGGCGAGCCGCAGAGCAACCGCACGCCCCGCGTGCCCGAGCTGCGGCTGGGACAGCCGTTTATCGAGGCGGCGATGCGCCTGTTCCCGATCCGGATGGTGCTGGCAGTGGGCCGCAAAGCGGAGCGCGCGCTGACCGAACTGGGGATAGCGCACTTCCCGCTGCGGCACCCGTCGCAGGGCGGCAAGGCAGATTTTGTAGCCGGGCTCAGACGCGCCGTGGAGGAGTCACGTGGCGGGTAGAGTAGTGCAACATCTAAACTGACCCCATCCCCAATGACCGTGCAGCGGTCGCCCTCTTACCCCCGCAAGCACGAAAGAGGAGATGCCTTCTTCCCCTCCTTGCAGGCGGGGAGGGGATGGCGAGACGCTGCAAGGCGTCTCGGCAGGGGTGGGGTCGCCGTGGAGGGGAGGAGTGTCGCGCTGGCTAATGCACCAGGCCAGCGGTGTACTGCGCGCCCTGGCCATCCACCTGCCGGCTGATCTGCTCCGCCTGGAGCGCGCGCAGCACGTCAAGCGGCACCGCCACCGATAGACGCGTGCCCTGGCCCGGTGCGGAGTCGATCACCAGCTCGCCCTCGATCAGCGCCGCGCGGTCGTACAGGTTGTTCAGCCCGAGGTGGCCTTCGCGCTGGTTGGCAGCCTCCAGGGCCGTGCTCACGTCGAAGCCCTGCCCATCGTCCTCGACCAGCAGAACGAGCTGATCGCTCCTGGCGCCCACTACAATGCGGATCAGGCTGGCCCGGGCGTGTTTGCGGGCGTTATGCAGCGCCTCGGTGACGATGGAGAACAGCGCGAGCGTGGCCTGCGGATCGAGCAGACCGTCAATCCCCGGCTGGACCTCCAGCTCGACGTTGAGGCTGTACGTCTCCTGCATCTTCTGGACGAGCTGTTCCAGCCCGTAGGACAGGCCGTGCTCCAGCGACTTGGGCCGCAGCTCGAACAGCATCATGCGGACCTCTTTCGCGGTGCGGCGCGCCAGGTCCTCGATCTTGTACAGCTCGTCAACCGCCGACTCGGGGTTGCGATCCAGCAGGCGGCGGATGTAGTTGAGGCGCATCGTAATGGCCGACATACCCTGCGTGGGGCCGTCGTGCAGAGCGGCGGCAAGCTGCGCGCGCGCCGACTTCTCGACCCCCACGAGCCGGTCGCGCTGCTCCAGCAGGGCCGCATAGAGCTTGGCGTTGTGCAGAGAGGCTGCTGCCTGGTTGGCCACCGCCCACATCAGCTCGACGTGCAGCTCCTCGAACGCGCCCGCCGCGTGGCTTCCGACGAGCATCACGCCGTAGTTCTCAGGCCCGGCCTTCAGCGGCAGGCAGAGCACCGTCTTGCACTGCCGGAACGTCTCGAACTCGCGAAGCTCGGGGTCGAAGTCAGGTGCGTGGGAGAGCACCGGTGCCGAGTGGCCCAGCGCCCGGCTGATCGCGCCGCTTAGCCCCGGCACCGCCACCCTGTGATCCGATGGCGTGACGGTGCTGCTCGCACACGCCACGCGCAGCACGGCTTCCGGCTCGCCGTCGTCGAGCGCGAACAGCAGGATGGTGCTGAACAGGGGCGGCTCCACGCCCACGCGGCTCAGGCCCTCCAGCCCGAAGCTCACCGCCGAGTCGAGTACCCGGTTCGGGTCGAGCTTGGACGCACTCAGCACCTCGGCCATGTCGTACACGACGGCCATGAAGTCTTTGGCCCGGCGCGTCACCGCCTCGACACGCATGTCGAGCTCCCGCTGGCGCGCCTCGTGATCGGCCTGCTGGCGCAGACCCTCGCGCCCTAGCAGTGCGGCGAGCGCGCCTGCCGCCGGGAAGCCGGCGAGCCCCGCCAGCAGCCACGGCGACGCCAGCGTGCGCTCGCCCGTCGTGAGCGCCGCCGCCATCAGAAGGGCGGCAGCCGCACCGTGCACCATCCCGGCGGGCCAGCCGAAGTACAGGCCGCTCAGCGCCACGGGCACGAGGCCCATCCACGCAAGCCCGGCGTCGACGAGGATCACCGCACCGGCACAGGCAAGCGAGTCCACGAGCAGCACCAGCAGCAGGACAGGCGTGCCCCATATCCGGACGAGCAGCAGGAGTGCGACGATCAGATTGACGAGCGCCAGCCCTGCCGCCAGAGCCAGCGCGGGGCGAAGCGCGGGCGCGTCGAGCCCACCGGTGTTCGCCAGAGCAAACACAAGCAGCCCCGCCGGGATGACCCAGCGCAGCCCGAACAGACCCCAGTCTCGCATCGACACAGGGTTCGTTCTTAGCTCTTGCAGCTTCTCGGGAATGGTGGTCGGCACGGGTGGCCCTCTGGAAGGAGCGTGCATACCGGGCGGATGATCATCACCGGGCCGTGCCGCACGCTCATGACGCACGGGCCGGGTACGCCTATCGTATCGGCTGAGAGCAGCCTGCGAAATGGGGTATTTTCAGCAGGTGCCAGCGTTGGTGTGATGCAAAAAGCGGCGCGCCGGAGCGCTGCCGCAGGGGAGGTCGTTCGTTTGGTGGGCGCGGAGGGGCTCGAACCCCCGACCTCACGGATGTGAACCGTGCGCTCTGACCGGCTGAGCTACGCGCCCAATGTGCCAGAAATTATAGCACTGCCCGCCCCGCGTGACAAATTCGCAGTGTTAGAAAACCACAGAAAACAGCGAGCCCACAGATGACATAGTATGCACAGAGAGAAAGAGTTACGAGTCCACTAATTACACGAATGGCACGAATAGAAAACACCAAAAACTATTCGTGTTCTTCGTGCCGCTCGTGGATCAACTGGTTTTTTGTTATCTGTGAAACCTGCGGACTCCGATCACGCTTCGACGGGGCTGTGGACGCCCAGCGAGCGTAGGATGGCCTGTACCTGCCGCCGGACGAGCGAGTCGGTCCGCATCAGGTCCTCGACGCGGTCGCAGCTGTACAGCACAGTGCTGTGATTGCGCCCGTCCATCGCCTCGCCGATCTGCTGGAGCGGGATGTCCGCCTGGCGGTGGGCGATGTACATCGCTACCTGCCGCGCCCCCGACACCTCGCGCGAGCGCCCGCGACCGCACAGGTCGTCGGCGGAAACCTCGTAGTGGTCGGCGACGGCCATCACGATATCTTCGAGCGCCAGCCCGTTGGAGGTGCGGGCGCTGGACTGCAGCCGGTCGAGCACCTCTTCCGCCTCGCTCAACGTGGGGGCCTGGCGCGTCAGCAGCGAGGTCGCGATGAGCCGGTTGAGCGCGCCCTCGAGGTCGCGCACGCTGCCTTCGATGTCCTGCGCCACGCGCTCGAGCAGCTCGAACGGCATGCTGCCGTTGAGCGAGCGCTGCTCGGCCTTGAGTTCGAGGATGTTAAGCCGGGTGTGGAAATCCGGCGGCTCCAGGTGGATGACCAGCCCGCCCTCGAACCGGGAGCGCAGCCGCCCGTCGAGGTTTCTGATCGAGTCGGGCGGGCCGCCCGCGGCGATCACGATCTGAGCGTTGGCATTGTGGAGCGCATTGAAGGTGTGGTAGAACTCCTCCTGCGTGGAGTCCTTCCCGGCGAGGAACTGCACGTCATCGACGAGCAGCACGTCTACCTCGCGGTACTTGCTGCGGAACTCCCCGGTGCTCTTCCCCCGGATCGCCCCGACCATGTCGTTGATGAACGTCTCGGCGCTGACGTACAGCACGCGCCGCTCGCAGGCGCGGCACGCGTTGCCGATGGCGTGCAGCAGGTGGGTCTTGCCGAGCCCGACGCCCGCGTGGATGTACAGCGGGTTGAACTGCGCCGCGGACTCGACGACAGCCAGCGCCGCCGTGTAGGCCAGATTATTGCACGGGCCGGGCGCGAAGGTGTCGAATGTCTGGCGGGGGTTCAGGCCCGTCTCGCCCGGTGCAAGGCGCTCGAACTGCGGCGGGGCCTCGCGCCGCTCCAGGTTGGCCAGCAGCGGGCCCGCCTGCGACACGTCGTCGCGGGCCTTCTCGCGGCGACTGTTAGGGCGGGGGCGCTTCTCCGCGGCGACGACGAAGCGGAGCTCCACGGTGCGCTGCGCGATCCGGCCCACCGTCCGCAGGATGACCTTCTTCAGCCGGTGCTCAAGCCACTCACGAGCGTAGATGTTGTGGACGCCGATGATGAACGTCCCATCCTCATGCGCGACGAGCCGGGCGTGGCGCAGCCACGTGTCGAAGGTCTCGCGAGGAAGTTGGAGTTGAAGCTCGCCGAGGGCCGTTTGCCAGACCTCGGCGGGGCTCAGATTCCGATCAACCATGATACACTGTGATCTGGTAAGCAGGAGCGCCGTGATGGCAAGCTAAGAGTTGCCCTCCGGGCGCCGGCCCGCAGTTAGCAAGAGCCGTACTGATCTCGTGATTAACCAGTTGCTAGAACGAGCAATGCGGAGTGTTGCGTTGCAGACATCATCTTAGCAGAGATCACGCGACTCAAACAACCGTTTGAGTTTAAAGATTCCCATTCTTTAAGAATCAGAAACGTTAAAGAATTCGACAGCGAGAGCCGCGGACTCGACCCCGAACACATGTTTGACTCGCTCGCCGCCGCCAGCCCATATCTACTGCTTCCCACGCACGCAGCACCCACACATAGTTAATTGGGGCCGCTTTGTAAGTCGGCGAGTCGGGCCGCGGAATCGAATGTTAAATATTCGCCTGCGGATGCGCGGGCGACTCCGGCGCGGGGGAATCCCCGGGATTCCGACAGCCGTGGGGATTCCGGCAAAGACAGCCCATTTTGACGATTTGAATCATCTTATTTTGGCCGCATCAGAGCCGGGCTAGAACGGCTGGAGGCGTTGCACTGGCGACAGATCGGTGATAAACTACGGGCGAATGCGGGTATAGTTCAGTGGTAGAACGTCAGCTTCCCAAGCTG
>CAZDLX010000007.1:0-34990 GCA_964506005.1 uncultured Anaerolineae bacterium
GGACAACCTGACCATGCGTCTGATTGTCCTCGCCGAGCAGCTCAGCATTAAGTTCGCGGATCACGCCGTTACGTGCACCGAGCAGATGCGCGAGACGTTCGTCAGGCGCGGCGCTAACCCGGCGAAGATCGACGTGATGCTCAACGTTGCGGACCCGGCGCTGTTTGGCGACCCGGTCCTGCCCGACCCGGAGGCTCAGCCGAACTCGCACTTCCGGATCGTCAACCACGGCACGATCAAGGAGCGCTACGGGCACGAGACACTGATCGAAGCCATGGCCTACCTGATCGAAGAAGTGCCGGGTGCCCGGCTGGATATTATGGGCGCTGGCCCGCTGCGCCCCGAGCTTGAGGCCCTGGTGCAGGAGCTTGGGCTTGAAGGAGTTGTGACGTTTGCCGGCTTCGTGCCGGATGACGAGCTGATGGCCCGGCTGCGCTCCGCACACTGCGGCACAGTGCCGCTCATCAGCACGCCGGAAACGGAGCTGATCCATACATTCAAGATGTACGAGTACATGGCGCTCGGGCTGCCGGTTGTCATCAGCCGGACGGCGGCGGTCGAAGCCTATTTTGACGAGTCGACACTGTGTTTCTTTGAGCCCGGCAACGCGCGGGATCTGGCCGGTGTGCTGACGCGGCTCAGCCGTGACGTCGTTCTGCGCCACTGTCTGGCCAACAACGCCCTGAAGTGGTACGAAATGTACGGGCCGGCACAGCAGAAGGCGAAATTCCGGGAGATCGTAGGCGGGTTGGTGCGCCGTCGTCTGCCCGCCTGAGCCGTCCGGCCTGTTGAGCGCCAGTGAGGGAAAAACAACTTGTCTGACCGGAAGAACGTGGCTGCACTGGTTTGGGCGCCCGAAGAAAACCGGACGGAGCAGATAGCCCGGCATCTGGATGCCCATCTGCATACCATTCATTATCTCTACTATAAGCGTCCCTTCTTCGCACCGTTCAAGTACGGGCCACAAACCCTCAAGACTCTGTCGGTGCTGCGCCGCCAGCGGGCGAAGGTTGTGTATGCTACGAACCCGCCTGTCTTCGCGGTACTGGCGGCGGCGCTCTACTGCTGGCGTAACGGCGCGACGTATGTGATGGACACGCACTCCCCGGCGCTGTACTCGCGCAAATGGAGCTGGACGGTGCCGCTGCAGCGCTTCCTCGCCAGGCGGGCGCTGCTGAACGTCGTGGACCAGCGCCGCTACAAAGCGCTGATTGAGTCGTGGGGGGGCAGGGCGCTGGTCCTGGAGAAGCCCATCGCGGAGAACGTGCTTGGCGATGAGCGCGTCACACCGCAGCCGGGCAGCCCATTCACCGTGACGGTGATCAACACCTTTGCCGTCGATGAGCCGCTGGAACCCGTGCTTGAGGCAGCTCGCCGCCTGCCTGACGTCTGCTTCGTCGTGCTCGGCAATACATCTCTGGCGGACAAGCGTCTGCTTGCCAGCGCGCCGGCCAACGTCTCCTTCCCCGGGTACCTGCTCAAGGAGAACTACTGGCGGCAGCTTGCCGGTTCCCGGGCGGTCATGGCCTTGACCACCTACCCGTTTTCGCTGCTGGCGGGTGGGCACGATGGGCTGTCACTCGGCAAGCCACTGATCCTGTCGGACCAGCCGGCGCTCACCGACTTCTATACCAAGAGTGCGGTCTTCACGGACAACACGGCGGAGAGTCTCGTCGCCGCGGTGCAGGAGATCCAGCAGAACGAGCAGCGCTATATCCGCGAGAGCCGCGAGCTGGCGGCGGAGAAGCGAGAGCTGTGGCAGGCCAGCTTTGCGGCGCTGAACAGCATTATCGAAGAAGCTGCTTCCGGTTAACCGGCAGGCTGCGGTCTGACATCGATTCCAAGTCTGAGCCGGCGTCACGTACGCCGGTCATGTATGTACAGGACAGTCTATGCACAAACAACGGTCCCCGCGGCGAGGCAGAGTGCCTGACAGGATCAGGAACGCCGTCGACTGGGGGTTACTCACCGACTCCGCCGTCATCTCTGTAGGGATGTTCATCGCGCGGTTTCTGGGCTTCGCCTTCTTCCTGGTGCTGGCCCGCGCCTTCGACCCCGCGGACTACGGCGTTATCCAGTACAGCATCTCGGTTGCCGGGGTGGTTGCTATCGTTACCATGCCCTTCGGCCAGCACGTCCTGGCGCGCTTCCTCGGCAAGTATCACGAGGACGAGGACCGCATACACCGCATCATCTCCAACACCTGGGTGGTGCTGGCGGTGCTGTTTGTGCTGACGCTGCTCATCGCCGTCCCCGCGCTGAATGCGCTCGACCGGTTCGACCCCGGCGTGCTGGTCATCTTCATGGGCCTCACGATCTTTTACGCGTACTGGGGCCTGGCCCGCGGGCTGATGACCCCGGTGAAGCTCATCATCGCCTATCTGGGCAGCAATATCGTCCAGATCATCGCGACCATCGTCATCATCCAGTCTCTCGGCCTCCAGTCGACATCGGCAGCCCTGATGATCTACGGGCTGTCATACCTGCTGCCGCTGCTGCTGCTCCAGATCTTCAAGCCTTTCCCGATCGGTCTGAAGCTCAACCTGATCGATGGCGGCATGATTCGCGAGCTGCTGACCTTCTCCGTGCCGATCTGGGTGTCTCACGCGAGCTACATCCTGTACGCCAACATCGATGTGCTGATGCTGGAGCGGTTCGCCAGCGACGAGACGCTGGGTTTCTATACGCTGGCCAAGACGCTGGCGATGGTCTTCTATTTCCTTCCCGGCGGCATCAGCACAATCCTGATGCCCAAAGTCGCGTCCACAGCACCCGAGCGGCACCGGCGCATGATGTTCAACATGGTAGGGGTTACGGTGGTCGTCAATGCAGTGCTGCTCATCGGCTATGTGCTGCTCGGGGAGTGGTTCGTGCAGACTGCCTTCGGTGCCGAATACAGCTTCGACCCGGTGGTCGCCTTCGTGATGGCCCTGGGCATGATTATCTTCGGGGTGGACAGTGTGATTGCGGCAGTTGTCGTGGGGCGGGACCGCCCGCGTGACGAGTCGCTGAGCCGCACGCTGGCTGTGATCGCTGCGGCGCTCACCGGCTGGCTGCTGATCCCGCCGTACGGCGCGCTCGGGGCGGCATTCGCGGTGCTGGTCGGCGCAGTCGTCGGGCTGGCGGTCTACGGCTTCATCTACTTTGCCAACCGCAGGCCGCGCCGTGCGCGCATCCGGGAGGAGGATGCAGCGGCAGGTTGATGCCGCTGCCAGGCAGGGCTGTATGAAGCGCACCACTGTGTGGGTCCTACTGGCGGGCATGCTGCTGACCGCCTGCAGCGCCGTCTCCGGGCCGGTCGAGCCACCGGCAGCCGGGCAGTCACTCCGCGCGCTTGCCGACGAACGCGGCATGCTGGTCGGGGCCGCCGTCAAGGCAGACCAGTTGTTTGAAGACCCCGAGTACATGCAGACGGTGCAGGACGCCTTCAACCTGATCGTCGTGGAGTGGGAGCTTAACTTCTACTCGATCAATCCGGAGCCGGGCCAGTACAACTTCTACCGCGTCGACCCGGTCTTCGACTTCGCCGAGGAGAACGACCTGCTAATCCACGCCAATACGCTGCTGTGGTATCGCGAGATACCGGCGTGGTTCGCGGAGGGGGACTTCACCCGCGAAGAGTCGATAGAGATCATGCGTGAGCATATCACCAAGCTGGTGGGCCGCTATAAGGGGCGCGCCTACGCCTGGGATGTGGTCAACGAGGCCTTTACCGACGACGGCGAGCTGCGGGAGTCGATCTGGCTGGAGCGCATCGGCCCGGATTACATCGAGCTGGCCTACCAGTTCGCGCACGAGACCGACCCCGACGCGCTGCTCTTTTACAACGACTACGGCGCGGAGGAGCCGAACGCCAAGTCCGATGCGATCTACGAGATGGCGGCCGACTTCAGGGCGCGCGGGGTGCCGCTGGATGGCATCGGTTTTCAGATGCACCTGAGCCTGCTGGGCCGGCGCAATCCGCGTCGGGTTGCCGAGAATATGGCCCGCTTCGACGAGCTGGGCTTGAAGGTGTACGTCAGCGAGATGGACGTGCGCACCACGCGGGCCATCGGCACGCAGCAGCAGCGACTTGACGTGCAGGCCAAACTCTATAGTGATATGTTTGGGGTATGTGTTGCGGCACCCAACTGTGACATGTTTGTCGTATGGGGAGTGGCTGACCATCACAGCTACCTCTACCGGGAGGATCCGAACGACATGCCGCTGCTGTTCGACCGCAGCTACGAGCCGAAACCGGCGTACTATGCCCTGATAGAGGTGCTGAATGGTACCCTACAGGGTGAGGTTGAGTGAGGAATAGGCCTTGAGCTGCTACATGAGCGTTTGAGCTCAAGGCAGAGTGGTAACCGGGCTGTGACCCCCTCAGACGACGCTTTGCGTCGCCATCTCCCCCTTTTAGGGGGCGAGAGGGGCCACGCCAATACACCATTCTGCCCGCTGGAAGGGGGTCAGATGCCGGTCACGCAGCATGGCGATGCAGGCGAAGTCCGCTGTCCGGTCTGATACGCACTAGATGAGTTGTTACGGTTTTCTGAAGTAGCCGGTAGTGAGGTTGTGCATGGAAGCATCCGCGCGACGCAGGCAGTTATCAAGATGGGCGCCGATTGCCCTGATCATCGTGCTGCTGCCCCTGGCAGGGGCATCCCTTGTGCGCGGCATGTTCAAGGCGAACCAGACGATCTGTGACTTCGAGCAGTTCTGGGTGTCGGGCGTGCTCGTCCGGCAGGGGATGAATCCTTACCGGGTGTTCCTGGAGGACCGCGAGCTGCTTCTGGACCAGTATGCGTTTCCCTACAACCCGGACTGGACCTGCGCCGACGCGCTCCCCGACCGGCCCAACTACAACACGCCGCTGCTCTCGCTGTTGATGGCGCCGCTCACGCTCATGGAGTTCGAGACGGCACGGGCAGTCTGGGCTGGGCTTCAGGTCGTGATGGCGCTGGCGCTGCCGCTCGTGATGCTGCGGCTCAACTGGCGCATGCCGGGCGCTGCCTGGCGGGTGGCGGCGGTGCTGCTGCTGATGGCCTGGGCGCCCACGCGCACTACATTCGCGCACGGGCAGGTCGCGCTGCTGACGTCGCTGGCGCTGGTGGTGTCTATCGTGTTGGCACGGCGGGGGCAGCCACTCTGGGCGGGGCTGCTGCTGGGGCTGGCGCTGTCGAAGTACACACTGACGGGTGCGGTCGTGCTGTTCTTCCTGGTGTACCGCTACTATCGGGTCATCGGCGTGGCGCTGCTTACACAGCTTGCGGGGCTGCTGGCGATGTGGCCGTTTGTGGGCGAGACGCCCTTCCAGATCGCCGGCTCGTACGCGTCGCTGCTGACCAACGTGATCGGGCAGAGCTACGAGATCGTTTCGCTGGACGGCTGGCTGAACGTCGCCGGTATGGATGCAACCCTGTCGGCCCTGCTGGCCTTCGGCGCCGGCTTCCTCATCGTGGTGGCGCTCGTGCTGCCGCGCTATGTGGGTGAGGCGCTGGGGCGGCCCGAGGAGCTGCCAGAACCGCAGCGGCGGCTCAAGGCTAACCTGCTCGTCGTGATTATGGCGCTGGTCGGCCTGCTGTTCGTCTACCATCGCTCGTACGACCTGCCGCTGGCCTTCGTCTTCGTGACGTTCCTGATGGGGCTTGTGGCGCCTGCTTCCCTGATGTCGCGGGCGAACCGGGCATACGCGCTGCTGCTCGCGGCAGGGATCATCCTCAACGGGGTGGTGATCATGCCGCCGAGCCTGCCCGCCCGTTTCTTCGCCGAACCGACATCTTATATCGTAGCTGCTATCCCGGTGACGCTGGCGCTGCTTCTGGCGCTCGGCGCTGCTATCTTCGCCCTGCACCACCTGCCAGCGCTCGGCGTGCTGGGCTTCGAATCTGCGCCGGAAAGGAGGGTCGAGAAAAGTTCAGAAAACGTACGCACAGCTCAGGGGCATGTATAGGTATGAACGCTTCCATGACTTCTATGGGTGAGGAGAGAACGCCGGTGGCGGCGAGGTGGCACACGCCGCAGCATAGTGAGAACGTGTATCTTTCACTGGTTCTTCCGGTCTACAACGAAGCGCCGAACCTGCCGCTTCAACACCAGCGCATAGTCGAGGCCATGGAAGGTCATGACTATCGCTGGGAAGTTATCTATGTGGACGATGGCAGTACCGATGGCAGCGATGCGGTTCTCGAAGAGCTGGTGCACCAGGATGAGCGCGTCATCGTGGCGACGCAGCGCCGCAACTTCGGCAAGAGCCTCGCGCTCGGCACCGGGTTTGCGCTGGCGTCGGGCGAAGTGATCGTGACGATGGACGGCGATCTTCAGGACGAGCCGAACGCGATCCCCGACCTGCTGGACAGCCTCAACGAGGGCTACGATGTGGCCATCGGCTGGCGGCAGGAGCGCCGCGATACCTTTAGCAAGCGCCTTGCCTCGAAGGTCGCGAATGTCACCACGCGGCTGCTTAGCGGTCTCGACGTACATGACATGAACAGCGGGCTGAAGGCCTATACCCGCCGATGCGTAGACAATCTCACGCTCTACGGCGACATGCACCGCTACCTGCCGATCATCGCCCACTTCGCGGGCTACCGCGTAAGCGAGGTGCCGGTGGAGCACCACGAGCGCCAGTTCGGGCACTCCAAGTATGGCGTGGAGCGCCTGCTGCGCGGCGGGCTGGACTTCATCACCGTGTTCTTCCTGCACCAGTACGGGCGCCGGCCGCTGCACCTGTTCGGGGGCGGCGGGCTGGCTATGTTCCTGGTTGGCCTCGCCATCAACGTCTACCTGACGGTGCTGTGGCTGCTCGGCAACCGCCCGATCGGCGACCGCCCGCTCCTGATGCTGGGCGTGCTGCTGATGCTCATCGGTTTCCAGACGATTACCATTGGCCTTGTCGCCGAGCTGCTCGTGTCGTTCATCCAGCGCGAGGAAGACCCGTTGGCGGTGACGGCGCAGGTCAGCCGGGGCACCGAGTTCAAGAGCGACCCGCTGGGATAGTCGCCCCCGCGGCCGACCGGCGAGCCACTGCCTCCCGCGCGAGGCAGCAATTCTGTAGAGCCCTCTGGCAGCGAGCGACGGAGTCGCTCGCTGCTTTTGCGCGCAGATGGATAGTACCAGGGTTTGTAGGACCAAGGGGGCATATGGAAAAGCCAGTAAAGCGTTTAGCTTAGTCTCTAACATTTCCGCTCGCGCAGCGGACGAGAACCCTTACAACAATTTCATCTTCAATGGGGCAATGATGAAACGACTCACCAGACAACTCGAACGCGTACGGCGTCCCCGAGGTGTCTGGTTCTCAGCCGGTGTGCTGGCCTTTATTGGCATCGCGGCACTGGCTGTGTACCAGAGCCTTGGTGGTTCACTGCTGAACTCCAATGCCCAACAAGAACTCATTTCTTACTATGTCAACGCAGGTGATTGCGGCCCTGCCGACTGGCAGGGCGTTACGTGGCAGGCCGATCAGCCCTACAGCCCTGGAAGCTGGGGCCACGTCGGCGAGTGGAATACGACATCATGGGACTTCGGCGCCGTCAGCGGCGTTGATGGTGACGACCAGGGACTGCATCGCTGCCGCGTGTGGGGCAGTGCTTTTGCGTACCTGTTTGACGTGCCGAATGGCGAATACCGCGTAAAGCTCCGCTTTGCCGAGCCGATGGTGCATGCCGGCAACCGTCTGTTCGACGTGGCCATCGAGGGCCAGCCGGTACTCGACAACTTCGACATCGCGGCGGAGGCCGGCGGCCGCTACATCGCCATCGAGCGCGAGTTTACGGCCGTGGTCGCTGATGGCCAGCTCAACGTGGATTTCATCGGCGGGCAGGGCGGTTCGGACCCGAGTGCGCTGTTCCAGGCGATTGCGGTGGAGGCGATCTCGGTCGCACCGCCTGCTGAGGAGCCGCCAACCGAGGAGCCGCCAGTCGAGCAGCCAACGGAAGTGCCGCCGGGCGAGCCTCCGACTGAAGAGCCGCCTGTGGAAGAACCTCCCACCGAGGAGCCGCCTCCGCCGATGGGGGGGCCAATCGCGCTCTTCGTGAACGCCGGCGAGTGCGGGCCTGTCAACTGGCAGGGCGTCGAGTGGGCTGACGATCAGCCCTACGTCCCTGGCGGCTGGGGATTCGTCGGGACCGACTACAACCCGATCCCGCCTGACCAGGTTGCGCCCGTCGTCGATCAGAACGGCAGCCCGTTCGACGATGCCGGCCAGCAGCTCCACCGCTGCCAGGTCTATGGCACGGACTTCGGCTACCACTTCGACATCCCGAGCGGCGATTACGTGGTCGCTCTGCGCTTCGCCGAGCCGCTGCGGCTGCCGGGCGAGCGCTGGTTCGACGTGATGATCGAGGGCCAGCCGGTGCTCGACAACTTCGACGTGGCGGCTGAGGCGGGTGCGACCAGCCGGGTGGTCGAGAAGATCTTCCCGGTGAACGTCGCCGACAACAAGCTGGAGATCGCGTTCGTAGGGAACCAGGAGAACTCCCCCGACCCGAACGCCTTCCTCCAGGCTGTTGCGGTGATCTCGCAGGAGCTGTGGGTGGAGCCGACGCCGGTTCCGCCGACCGAAGAGCCACCCACCGAAGAGCCGCCCACGGAGGAACCGACCGCAGAGCCGACGGTCGAAGCCCCGACCGAAGAGCCGACGGTCGAGGTTCCAACTGAAGAGCCGACGGTCGAGGTTCCGACGGATGAGCCCACTGCAGTTCCGACCGAGGTCCCAACCGAGGAGCCAACCCCCGAGCCAACCGGCGAGCCGTCCGCGCCCGATTATGTGCAGTACGTCAACGTCGGGCAGTGCAGCGACGTGCAGTGGCAGGGTGTGACCTGGGCAGACGACAAGGCCTATCAGCCCGGCGGCTGGGGCTACTTCGGCAGCGACTACGTCGCGAAGGAGGCGGGCCAGGCCTGGGTGACGGATGGCACCGGTAAGCGGCTTGACGCGAACGGGCAGGAGCTGTACCGCTGCCGCGCATACGGCACAGACTTCGGCTACCGCTTCGACGTACCCAACGGTGAGTACACCGTGACGCTGCACTTCGTCGAGGCGCTGTACTCGAACCGCGGCAACCGCCGCTTCGACGTGACCATCGAGGGGCAGAAGGCGCTGGACGACTTCGACATCCTGGCCGAAGCCGGCGGCAAGGCCATCGTCCTGCAGCGTGCCTTCATCGTCACCGTGACGGATGGCCAGCTTGAGATCCACTTCTCGCAGGGCTCGCGTGCGTCGGATCCCAAGCCGATCATCTCCGCGCTGAGCGTCGTGGGCAGTGGTTCGAGCGGGCAGCCTATCGACCCGCCACCCACGCCGACGGACGAAGTGCCGCCTCCGACCGAAGTGCCTCCGACTGAAACACCGGTTCCGCCTACGGCCACTCCGGTTCCGGCGGATGAGCCAACGCCCGAGCCAACGCCTGAGCCGGCCGAGGAGCCGCCTGTCGAGCCCGATCCTCAGGAGCCGGCTGCGCCCGACTACGGGCAGTTTGTGAACGTCGGCGCCTGCTCGGACGTGCAGTGGCAGGGCATTACCTGGGTTGACGACCGCGCCTACCGCCAGGGTGGCTGGGGGTACTTTGGCAGCGACTATGTCGCCAAAGAGCCCGGCCAGGCCTACGTCTCTGACGCCTCAGGCAACAGCCTGGACGACAACGGGCAGTACCTGCATCGCTGCCGGGCGTACGGCACCGACTTCGGCTACCGCTTCGACGTACCGAATGGTGAGTACACGGTCAGCCTGCGCTTCGTCGAGCCGCTGTACTTCAACGCAGGTGCTCGCAAGTTCCGCGTGACCATCGAAGGCCAGACTGCGCTCGACAACTTTGACATCTTCGCCGAGGCGGGTGGCAAGGGTATCGTGGTGGAGCGCGCGTTCATCGTCACTGTGACCGATGGCCAGCTCGAGATCCGCTTCGCCGAGGGTTCTGGCGCGGCGGACACCAAGCCGATCCTGACCGCGCTCAGCGTCGTCGGCAGCGGGTACAGCGGCAGCACGGGGACTCCGCCGGACGACGATCCGCCGGCAACACAGGAGCCGCCGGCGCCTACGCCGCCGGTGCCCACGCCGACGCCGTCCGGGCCGGGCGAGCAGCCGATCACGCACCGGCCAGCCAACCCGAACGCCAGCGTGGCGGCGCAGGAAGTGCTCAGCTACCTGTACGCCCTCCCGAACCGCAGCGATAACCGCGTGATCTCGGGGCAGTTCGGCAGCTATGGCGACGGCGCGACCGTCAACACGGCCTGGTCGGCGCTCAACAGGCTGCACAGCCAGTCCGGTAAGTATCCCGCGCTGACCGGCATGGACTACCGCAACTGGGATATGGACCACGGCAACAACCTGTCCGATGCCAACAGGCTGCTGATAGACTACTGGAACCAGGGCGGGCTGGTCACCGTGAGCTGGCACGCCACCAACCCGTGGACGGGCGGCAGCTCGACGGACACGAGCGGCATCACCAGCCTGAAGGACCTGACGACCCCCGGGCGGCCCGGCTACGATCGCTGGATGCGGCAGCTCAACGACATCGCCTCCGGCCTGCAGGAGCTTGAGGACGCCGGCGTGGTCGTCATCTGGCGCCCGCTGCACGAGATGAACGGCCCGTGGTTCTGGTGGGGCTATCGTGATGCCTCCGAGTACCACGCGCTGTGGCGTCACATGTACAACTACTTCACCTACCAGAAGGGCTTGAACAACCTGCTGTGGGCGTGGTCGCCGAATTACGCCATCGGCGAGGGCTCGGCTGAACTGCTTAACTGGTACCCGGGCCACGGCTACGTGGACATCGTCGGCATGGACAAGTACCGCAAGCTGGACGAGAAGCCGCTGGAGCTGAATGCCTGGGGCACATACGACAAGCTGGTGTCACTCGGCAAGCCGGTAGCGCTGCTTGAGTTCGGCCCGACGCCCGCCAGCTCGTGGCCTGACCGGCCTGACTGGGACTACGCGCAGCTCATCCAGACGATCCGCTCCAAGTATCCGCGCATCGTCCTGTTCCAGGCCTGGGAGTGGCACTGGGCCATCCCCGAGCACAATAACGCCAGCGGTCTGATGAACGACTCGTGGGTCGTGGACCGCAGCGAGCTGCCTCGCTGGTCTAACTAGCAGGCAAGCACCTAGCGACAAGACGAGGCCCCCGGCTACCCGCTGGGGGCCTTTTGCATCACGCCGGGCAGGGTTGTTATTTGGTGCGCCGGGTGCATAATCAAATCGTTCAAGGTTTACTGTCTATGCAGCGAAAGCGAGTCTGACATGCCGGTCAACGACGTGAAGATGGGCGAGAACGTCCGGATCTTTCATCCTGACCTGGTCAACGTGTACGGCTGTACGATCGGGGATGAGTCCACGATTGGCCCATTTGTCGAGATCCAGCGGGGGGTTGAGATCGGAGCGCGGTGCAAGATCTCGTCGCACAGCTTTATCTGCGATGGCGTGACAATCGAGGATGGGGTTTTCGTCGGCCACGGCGTAATGTTCATCAACGATATCTACCCGCGGGCCACCAATGAAGACGGTTCGCTGCAGACAGCCGACGACTGGGAGCTCGTCACGACGCGGATCAAGAAGCGCGCCTCGCTGGGCAGCAATGCGACGATCCTGGCCGGTATCACGATCGGCGAGGGCGCGGTCATCGGGGCAGGGGCAGTCGTCACGCGGGACGTGCCCGACTACGCGATTGTGGCGGGCGTCCCGGCGAAAGTCATCGGCGATGTGCGCGAACGGGAGAAAAAGGGCCCCTAAAGCGGGTGCCTGTGGAAAGATATGTGAGCGACAAGAAATTGGGCCGCAGCAGCGGCCCTTTTCGCTGGTGGCGCCTGGCTATCGGGCGTTCAGAGTAACGCGTCAGGAAGCGGAGAACGACTCCACCGGTGCGGCGATGCGCACGCGTGGGGCCGGGTAGCGCTCCGACTCGGCGAGCTGGTAGGCGATCCTGGCGGCGTGCGCCGCCTGAGCCTGGTGCATGTACCCGAGGAACTCGTAGTGCTCGGGAAACCAGGCGAAATCATCGGTGACAGTGACTATCAGGCTTCCGCTGTCGAGGTCACGCCAGACTTTGGCATATGCGGGATGGTTGTCCAGGACGCTGTTCTCGACAAGACGCTGCAGGTCCTCGGCCTTGAAGTTGTGGATCATGTGCACTCTGCTCCCCGCGGCGGGAGGGGCCAGTCCTCGCCGTCGGCATGAAGTGGGCGTTCCGGTTGGAAGGCCGGAGATGAATTCCTCACACATTGTGGGGGCGATCCCCTGTTTGAGTTATGGGGAGTTCTCCGTATTCCGACCGGATAGACGTTCGAGCATACCGATAAAAGAGGTAGAGTTAATACGAATCATAGGAAAGCGGCATTAGGCCGACCAGTGACTTAAGTCATGTGTAAGTATGAATTTTTCATAAAATCGTCACCTCGGATGGCGCTCAGCCGTTGACTCGTCGAAGACTGTCCCTTACCATCAGCGTTGTGGGGTGGTAAGGCAGCATCTGTAATCATTTTGTTAGTTTTGCTGTGTCTGTCAGGTCAAGGAGCCAGCGTCACCCGGCGCCCACTGTCGAACCTGCCTCATTACCCCCTACAAAAGACGGTTGCCAGTAGAGGCTTGACCCTCCCCCAGAGCAGGGGTGCGCAAGGCACGCCACGAAACAGCGGTAGTGCCTCCAGCCGTTCTGGGCCGGGGCGTGGACTTGAGGCGCAGCCGTGTGCTGGGCAGTACCTTCTAACGTACAGGCCCCATCCCGAGAAGATGGGGTTGGTGATGGGCTTGCTGCCTTCTCCACCAGACTCCGGTGCTCGTTTGGTCGCGTTCGCCGGGGTAGGGAGAAGGAACGAGCCATGTTGCGCTCTGAGTGTAGCACCTTGTGCACGGCGGGTTGTCCGCCCGCCTAACGGATGCGTAACAGTTGGATGGCATTAGAAGTGCTGGTTTTTGAGCCTTAGTGGTTTTTACAGCCGGTTGGCGTGAAATGGAGGGCATCATGAAGCAGGTACGGATCGGTGTCATCGGGGCCGGTTACTGGGGGCCCAATCTCATCCGGAACTTCGCCTCGCTGGAGACTTCTGAGGTGGTTGCTGTGGCAGACCGGCGCGATGACCGTCTGCAGCACATCAAGAAGAATTACCCGCAGATTCACACCACGAACGATTACCGCGAATTCTTCGAGATGGACATTGACGCCGTCGTGATCGCGACGCCGCCGGCAACTCACTATGCCATCGCGAAGGACTGCATGGAGCACGGGCTGCACGCCTTCGTCGAAAAGCCGCTCACGCTCAAGAGCGAGCATGCGCAGGAGCTCATCGACCTGGCAGAGGACCGCGACCTCCGGCTGATGGTCGGTCACATCTTCGAGTACAACGCCGCCGTCCGCAAGATCAAGGAGATTATCCAGAGCGGCGAGCTCGGCGAGATCTACTACATCAGCGCCGTGCGGGTGAACCTGGGCCTGTACCAGCCGAACCTGAACGTGCTGTGGGACCTCGCCCCGCACGACCTGTCTATCCTGCTGTATCTGCTCGACCAGGAGCCCGAGGACATCACCGCGCAGGGCGGCGACCGCGTCTTCAAGGGCATCCACGATATTGCCTACCTGCACCTTGTCTTCCCGAACAAGGTGCTGGCGCATGTCCACGTGAGCTGGCTCGACCCGAATAAGGAGCGCCGCCTCACCATCGTCGGCAGCAAGAAGATGCTCGTCTATGACGACATCGAGCCGATGGATAAGATCAAGATCTACGACAAGGGCGTCGAGGCTCCGCCGTACACCGATACCTACGCTGACTTCCAGTGCAGCTATCGCTACGGCGACATCACGACGCCGCGCCTGGAGCTTGTAGAGCCGATGAAGGCCGAATGCCAGCACTTCATCGACTGCATCTTCCGGGGCGAGACGCCGCAGAGCGATGGCGTCGTTGGCCTGAAGGTCGTGCGGCTGCTGGAGGTCGCGGACCGTTCGCTGCAGAACGGCGGCATCAAAGAGCGCGCGGAATATGGGAGCATGGGCGCACTGTAGAGCGCCCGCCTGTGGTCAAGGTAGTTTGAAAAACGGAGTTAATGGAGTAAGTCTGATGGCATCAATTCCACTTGTAGACTTGAAGGCCCAGTACCACACCATCAAAGACGACGTCGATGCCGCGGTGGCGCGCATCATGGCGAACACCAGCTTTATCGGCGGCAAGGACCTCGCTGCCTTCGAGCAGGCCTTCGCCGAGTACCAGGGTGTCGAGCACGTCGTCGGCGTCGGCAGCGGCACGGCGGCGCTGGCCCTCGCGCTTGAGGCGCTGGGCATCGGCCCTGGCGACGAGGTCATCACCCAGGCCAACACGTTCTTCGCAACGGCAGAGGCCATCGAGCAGGTTGGCGCCCGGACGGTGCTGGTTGACATCGATCCTGCGACTTACCTCATGGACCCCGATCTGCTGGAGCAGGCCATCACCCCGGCGACGAAGGCGGTCATTCCGGTGCACCTGTACGGGCAGATCTCGCCGATGGACCGCATCATGGCCATCGCCGGGAAGCACGGGCTGAGAGTCGTCGAGGACGCGGCGCAGGCGCACGGCGCCGAGTATCAGGGCAAGCGTGCGGGGCAGTGGGGAGACATCGCCTGCTTCAGCTTCTACCCCGGCAAGAACCTGGGCGCCTACGGCGATGGCGGCGCGATCGGGACGAATGACGCGGAGCTGGCGGCGACCGTCCGCAAGCTGCGCGACCACGGCACCGAGACCAAGTACGTGCACGACCTGGTCGGCTACTGCGAGCGCCTGGACACGATGCAGGCGGCGGTGCTGTCGGTCAAGCTGCCGCACCTGGACGGGTGGAACAAGGCGCGGCGCAGCCACGCGCACTACTACAACGAGGCGCTGAAGGACGTACCCGGCATCGTCACGCCGGTGGAGATGGAAGGCTCCGTGCCTGTCTACCACATCTACTGCGTGCGGGTGCCCGGCGACCGCGATGCCGTGTGGCACGCGCTCAACGAGCGCGGGGTAGGGGCAGGCGTCCACTACCCGATCCCGGTGCACATGCAGCCCGCCATGCAGGCGTACGGCTGGCAGCGCGGTGACTTTCCGCACAGCGAGGCGGCGGCGGAGTCTATCCTGAGCCTGCCGCTGTACGCGGAGCTCACGCAGGAACAGCTAGACGAGGTCGTGAGGGCCCTGAAAGAGCTGATCGAAGTGCCGGTAGGCTAACCGGCAGGTCGGGAGCAGGGGCCGGAAGAATCTCCGGCCCTTGCTATGTATTTTTCACGGAATCTTCACGCTTTAGTGACAATCACGATGGCTTTGGGGGGATTAGCCGTCGTATAATCAGACACTGATCTGGAAGTGGGGACCTCTGATCTCGACTCTTGGCGGCTGGCGATGGGCCGCACACGATGCGTTCTCCCCGAAGCTTATTGTTACGGCATGATGTTGTTGACTGGAATTAAGAACCGTGATTACCTTCCCCGAGACGGCAGACATCGAGACATCCTCCGACGACTACGCGACCCGGTTCGCGGGCGACGTCGGCGCGTGGTTCCTGCAGGTGCAGGAGCAGGCGACGCTGCGCATGCTGGCGGCGTACCCCGGCGCGCGCGTGCTGGACGTCGGCGGGGGGCACGGGCAGATCGCCGGTGCGCTCGCCCGGCAGGGCTACGACGTGACCGTCACGGGCAGCGACCCGGTGTGCAGCGCGCGCATCCAGCCGCTGGTGGATGAGGGACAGGTCCGCTTCGAGGTCGCCAACGTGCTCGACCTGCCGTACCCCGACCGCGCCTTCGACGTGGTGATCAGCTACCGGCTGCTGCCGCACGTCGAGCAGTGGCAGGTCTTCCTCGCCGAGCTGACGCGCGTGGCGGGGCAGGCTGTCGTGGTGGACTACCCCGAGGTGCGCAGCGCGAACGCCATCGCCCCGCTGCTGTTCCCGCTCAAGAAGCAGCTTGAGGGCAATACGCGCACGTACACGACGTTCAGGCGGCGCGAGCTGCTCGACGCGTTCGCGGAACACGGCTTCCGGGAAGAGGCGCGCTACCCCGAGTTCTTCTTCCCGATGGTGGTGCATCGCAAGCTTGAGAAGCCCGGTTTCTCGGCGGCGCTGGAGAACGCCAGCCGGACTGTCGGGCTGACGGGCTGGCTCGGCTCGCCGGTCATCCTCAAGCTGGTACGGGAGGAGGGCTGAGATGCGGATTCTGTACCTCGCCCCGCACCCGTTCTACCAGGAGCGCGGCTCGCCCATCGCGGCGAAGATGCTGCTCGACATCCTCGACGAGCGCGGGGTCGAAGTGGACCTCGTGACGTACAACGAGGGCGACGATGTGAGCTTCCGGCACGTGCGGCACATCCGCACGCCCGACCTGCCGTTCCTGCGGGGCATCCGGCCCGGCTTCTCGGCGAAGAAGCTCGTCGCCGACGTGTTTATGTTCTTCATCGTGCTGCGGCTGCTGCTGCGCCAGCGCTACGACGTGATCCACGCCGTCGAGGAGACTGCCTTCTTTGCGGCGCTGCTCAAGCCCCTGTTCCGCACGCCCTACATCTACGACATGGACTCGTCGCTGGCCCAGCAGATGGTCGAGCAGATGCCGGCGCTGGGCGGGCTGGCGCGGGTGCTGGGGGCGTTCGAGGGGCTGGCGGTGCGGCATGCCGAGGTCGTGGTAGCGGTGTGCGATGCACTGGCAGATATCGCCCGCGGGCACGGCGCGAAGCGTGTTATGCTGCTGTACGACGTGCCGATGCTGGCGGCACACGACGGCGCGGCGGTGGAAGACGTCCGCAAGGCGGCGGGTATCGAGGGGCAGGTGCTCATGTACGTCGGCAACCTGCAGCCCTACCAGGGCATCGACCTGCTGCTGGAGAGCTTCGCGCTGGCGGCTGACCGGCTCGACGACACGCACGTCGTGATCATCGGCGGCAATGAGAAGGACATCGAGGCGTACCGGGCGAAGGCGGCTGGGCTCGGCGTCGGGGAGCGGGTGCATTTTCTGGGGCCGCGGCCTGTCGAGCATCTGGCGGCTTATCTGGCACAGGCGACAATCCTCGCTTCGCCGCGTATTAAGGGCAACAACACGCCCATGAAGATCTACTCGTACCTGGACAGCGGCAGGCCGACGCTCGCCACCGACCTGTGGACGCACACGCAGGTGCTCTCCGACCGCGTCTCGGTGCTGACCGCGCCGGAGCCCGCCGCCTACGCTGAAGGTCTGGTGCGGCTGGCTCAGGACGCCGCGCTGCGGGACCGGCTGGGGGCGGCAGGCCGGGCGCTCGTGGTGGAGCGCTACAGCCACGACGTCTTCAAGGCATCGGTGGACCGGCTCCTGGAATATCTCGACGCCGGTCCGGGCGGACGCTCTGAGCTTCTGACGCTCAATTCGTAGCAGGCACAGGACGCAGCATGAAGCGCAATCTGCACGCGATGGCAGATGAACAATACGACGTGCTCGTCATCGGGGGCGGTATCTACGGGGCAGCGCTGACCTGGGAGGCTACTCTGCGAGGGCTGCAGGTGGCGCTCGTCGAGAAGGAAGACTTCGGGGCGGCGACTTCGGCCAACAGCCTGAAGATCATTCACGGCGGGCTGCGCTACCTCCAGCACCTCGACGTGGCGCGCGTCCGCGAGTCGGTGCGCGAGCGGCGTGCACTGATGCGCATCGCGCCGCATCTCGTCCAGCCAATGCCGACGCTGGTGCCGACCTACGGGCACGGCATAAAGGGCCGCGAGGCCATGGCGCTGGCGCTGCTGGTCTACGACGTGCTGAGCGCCGACCGCAACCACGGTCTCGACGACCCGGCGAAGCACATCCCGAACGGGCGCACCGTCTCACGCCGGGAGTGTCTGGCACTGGCCCCGGGTATTCCTGAAAAGGGGCTGACCGGCGGCGCGATCTACTACGACGCGCAGGTGCTTAACTCGGAGCGGCTGCCACTCGCCTTCGTGAAGTCGGCGGCGCAATACGGCGCGCGGATGGCCAACTATGCCGAAGCGACCGGCCTGCTGCGCGAGGGCAACCGGATCACCGGGGCGGTCATCACCGACCGGCTGACCGGCGACACGTTCGAGGTGCGGGCCCGTACAGTGGCCAACACTGCCGGTCCGTGGGTGAACCGGCTGCTCGGCTATGCGGCGGCAGACGAGGCCAGCCGCCGGGTGAAGCTGGCAACGGCGCTCAACGTAGTGACGCGGCAGCTGTTCGCCGATTATGCCGTGGGCCTATACGGGCCAGATACGTTCGAAGATGCGGACGCAGTTCTGAACCGGGGAAGCCGCCTGTTCTTCGTGGCCCCCTGGCGCGGCACCTCGTTGATCGGGACGGACTACGCGCCCTACGAGGGCGACCCGGACGAGTTCCGCATCACGGCGGCGGACGTGGAGCCTTTCCTGGCCGATTTCAACGAGGCTTACCCTGCCGGGCATCTCAAGCTGGAGGACGTGACCTTCGTGCACGGGGGCCTGCTGCCGATGAAGGAAGCCAGTGCGCAGACGGGCAGCGTGCGCCTGACCAAGCACTTTGACATCCGCGACCACCGGCAGGATGGGCTGGAGGGCCTGCTGACTGTCATTGGCGTGAAGTACACAACGGCGCGCGACGTGGCGGAGCGGGCCGTGGATCGCATCTTCGAGAGCTGGGACAAGATACCGCCCACCTCGACCTCGGCGACGACGCGGCTCACCGGCGGCGAGATCGTGCGCTTCGACGACTTCGTGCAGAAGAAGGTGCAGGCCGACCCGCTCGGCATCGGCGAGGCGGCGATGCGGCGGCTGGCCACGAATTACGGCGTAGCCTGCGAAGACGTGCTGGCCCCCGCGGTCGAGGGCCGGGGCGGGGCGCGCGCCGCGCTGCGCGCCGAGGTTATCTACGTGGTGCGCAACGAGATGGCGCTGAAGCTCGCAGACGTGATTCTGCGGCGCACCGGGCTCGGCTCGGCGGGCCACCCCGGCGCGGAGATGCTGCACTTCGCCGCACAGGTGATGGCGCGCGAGCTGGACTGGACTGAAGCCCGCATACTGCAGGAGATCGCAGAGGTTGAGGCGGCGTACCCGGAGTGGATTGGCCGCCCAGAGGTTGTGAATGGAACAGAACTGGCCGATCCAACTGTTTAACCGCTCGGTCTTGAAGCAGCGCAAGTTCAGAGAAGTTGCCGCGCTGCTCGGCCCGACGGACGGCTGCCACTGCCTCGACATCGGCGGGGATAACGGCGTGGTGAGCTACCTGCTGCGCGAGCGGGGCGGCACGTGGAAGAGCGCCGACCTCGACGAGCAGACCGTTGCGGCGATCCGGGAGCTGGTCGGCTCAGACGTGTACCAGATCGGCGCTCACGGCACGCCCTTCGCCGACGCCGAGTTTGACCGTATCGCCATCGTGGACGCCCTCGAGCACATCCACGAGGACCGGGCTTTCGTGGCGGAACTGCACCGCATTATGAAGCCGGGCGGGCAGCTCATCGTCAATGTGCCGCACGACAAGCGCTCGCTGCTGCGCCGCGTGCAGCACGCCATCGGGCTGACGGACGAGGCGCACGGGCACGTGCGGCCCGGCTATACCCGGGAGTCGCTGGCCGGTGTCCTGGGCGACTGCTTTACGATTACTTCAGCACACACGTATTCGAAGTTCTTCTCCGAGCTGATCGACACCGTGATCCGCTTCGGGGTCTCGGTGCTCAAGGGGAAGGGCGATACCGGCCAGAAGGGGCACGTCGTTACCGGGGAGGACATCAGCGCGAACAAGTCGATGTTCCGCATGTATTCCCTGATTTACCCGGTTGTGTGGGTCTTTGCGAAGCTGGATCACCTGCTTTTCTTCGCGAGCGGCTACATGCTGATCGCGAAGGCCACGGTGAACAAGTAGCAGGAATTATCTGTCTGTACCCAACGAGGAGGAGTCATGGTTGAGCAGGAGCAGGAACAGGGGAAGAAAAAGAAGATACTCGTCACCGGCGGGACGGGCTTCACGGGCAGCGCGCTCGTCAAGCGCCTGTTGGAGCGCGGTCACGACGTCCGGGTGGTTGACAACCAGAAGGGCCTGTTCTGGGACGAGCTCGCCTCACTCGGCGCGGAGATGTGCCTTGGCTCGGTGACGGACCGTGACCTGATGTTCGAGCTAACCGAGGGCGTGGACGTGGTACAGCACCTCGCCGCGGCGTTCCGCAAGATCGACCTGCCGCACGAGGTGTACTGGGACGTCAACGTGAACGGCACCCGGCACCTGCTGGATGCGGCAGCGAAGTACAACGTTCAGAAGTTCATTTACTGCAGCACGTGCGGCGTGCACGGAAACGTCGAGAACCCGCCCGCGCCGGAGACTGCGCCCATCGCGCCCGAGGATTACTACCAGTACACCAAGTACGAGGGCGAGAAGGTCGCGCACGAGTACATCGAGCAGGGTATGGACGTGGCGATCCTGCGCCCGGCGGCGATCTACGGGCCGGGCGACCCGGAGCGCTGGGTGATGCTGTTCCGGCGGACCAAGCCGGGGCGCTTCTTCATGTTCGGCAGCGGCAACGTGACCTACCACCCGCTGTACATCGACAACCTGGTGGATGCCCTGGAGCTGGCTGCCGAGCGACCCGAGTCGAAGGGGCAGACGTACCTCATCGCCGACAAGGAGTACTATACGCTCAACGATCTCGTCAAGATCGTCGGCGAGGTGCAGGGCAAGGACGTGAAGATCATCCATCTGCCGTTCTGGCCGCTGCGTGCCGCTGCCGCCATCGTCGAGGACATCTCGACCGCGCTCAAGGTGACCCCGCCGCTGTTCCGCCGCCGCGTGGACTGGTTCCGCCAGAACCGCGCGTTCGACGTGTCGAAGGCGGAGCGCGAGCTCGGCTACGACTCGAAGATCAAGCTGCGCGAGGGGCTGCGCCGCACATACGAATGGTACGAGGCGAACGGCTACCTTTAGCCCTGGCCGGTGACGCGAGCACGGGATTTCGGTACATTCAGTCGGGATGGTACGGGAACAGGAAGGCCGGTAACTGTCATGAAGAAGCGGCTGCGCTCCATCGCTGTCATTGTCGTTACGCTGATCCTGCTGGCGCTCGTGCTGCGCCGTGTGGGCGTGAGCGAGCTCCTCGATACGCTGCGCCAGGCCGATCTGCGCTTTCTGGCGCTCTCGGTGCTGGTGTCGCCTATGCTGATCGGCGTGAGCGTCGCCAAGTGGCAGGTCTTCCTGCGGGCAGAAGGGCACGACGTGCCGTTCTTCTACCTGTTCAAGCTGTACATCGTCGGCTACTTCTTCAACCACTTCCTGCCCTCGAACGTGGGGGGCGACGTGATCCGCATGTACGAGCTGGGCAGCCACATCGAGGACAACGCCCAGGGGGCTGCGTCGGTGTTCATGGAGCGCTTTACCGGCCTGCTTGTGCTGGCGCTGCTGGCTGTCTTTTCGTTCCTGACGAACCTCACCCTGTTCGACGACACCGCGCTGACGGTCGCCATGCTGATCATGGTGGCGGGGGTGCTGGGCATCCTGTGGCTGGTGCTCGACCCGCGGCTGCTCAACTTCGTCGAGCGGATCGTCAGGTTCGAGTTTGCACGCAAAGTGCTTACGAGGTTCCGCAAGTTTTACAACGCGCTGCAGTCGTATAAGTCGCAGCCACGCGTGCTGGTCCTCTCGTTCGTGCTGTCGCTCGCGTTCTACGTCCTGGCGGTTTTGAACGTGTTTTTCAGCTCGCTGACGTTCCACCAGCCGGTGTCGCTTCTCGACATCACGATCATCGTGCCCATCATCATGATGGTGGCCATGGTGCCGCTGACCTTCAACGGCTACGGCATCCAGGAGTGGGCGTACGTGCTGCTGTACCCGCGTCTGGGGCTCCCGGCGTCGGTTGGCCTGTCGGCCATCGTGCTGATACGGGCCAAGAACCTGCTGTGGGCCATCGTCGGGGGGCTGCTGTATCCGAGCATTCGCCTGGGCAACCGGCGGCCCGAGCCGCCTGCGGGCGAGGCCGTCGAGCCGCCTGCGATGCAGGCTGAGTCCATCAGCGCGGTAGAGTAACCAATACGGAGATTTGATTTAGCGTGATACAAGGAGTGAGTCGATGAGCACAGCGGCAAGAGTCGAGCGCGCCGTCGAAAAAGAGCCCGTGATGGATCGCATCGACATCGAGAAGCGGTCCGCGCTGGCGACCTACCAGGATTTCTTTGTCGGTTCGACGCGCATGACCGACCTGCTGAAGTACGAGTTCGCGACGATGTTCCTCGTCGGGATGCCGGGCGCGCTGGGCCTGCTGCTTCGCAAGATGTTCTACCCGGCGCTGTTTCAGCACTACGGCAAGGGCGTGGTGCTCGGCAAGGAGGTGGCCTTCCGCCATCCCGGGCGCATCAGCATCGGCGACCGCACGGCTATCGACGACGGTTGCTTGATCGACGCCAAAGACGCCGGGCCGGAGGGCATCCACATTGGGCGTGACGTGCTCATCGCGCGCGATACCATCGTGCAGGGCAAGGGCTCGTACATCAAGATCGGCGACAAGAGCTCCATCGGCTCGCAGTGCCGGCTGAGCTCGCCGGGCGGCATGGAGATCGGCGAGTCGGTGATGATCGCCGCGCACTCGCTGATCGGCGGCGGGCGCTACCGGACTGAGGACGTGGGCACGGCGATCAAGGATCAGGAGCTGTACACGCGTGGGCCGGTCGTCATCGAGGACGACGTGTGGCTCGGCGCGGGCGTCATCGTGCAGGACGGCGTGCGGATCGGCAAGGGCAGCGTCGTCGGCTCGGGCGGCGTGGTGAAAGAGGATATCCCGCCCTACACCATCGCGGTGCCGCACCAGCGGCTCGTCATGATCCCGCGAGAGAAGTAGGGCTTAGAATCGTAACAGACACCGGTTTAGCAGAAGAGAGAGGCCAGATGAAAGACCAGCTCACCGAACTCATCATCCGCGTAGCGGAAGAACTGAACGGCACGATGAGCCAGCCCATTCCCGTGGAGAAGGGGGCGGATACGCCGCTCTATGGGCAGGAGGGTGTGCTCGACTCGCTGGAGCTCGTCACGATGGTCGTGGCGGTGGAAGAGGCCATCGAGGACGATCTCGGCGTAACGGTCGTGCTCGCCGACGAGAAGGCGATGTCGCAGCGTACCAGCCCCTTCCTGACCATCGGCACGCTGGCGGCCTACGCCGAGCAGCTCATTCAGGAAGAGACCGCCAGTGCAGTCTAAGCCCATCACGCTCATCACCGGCACCCGCAAGGGCATCGGCAAGTTCCTGAGCGAGCACTACGTCGCCCAGGGGCACTGCGTGATCGGGTGCAGCCGCGGCGCGCCGGACTGGGAGCTTGAGAACTACGAGCACTTCGAGTGCGACGTGTCGGACGAGGCCGCCGTCAAGCGCATGTTCTCTGCGATCCGGCGGAACCACGGGCGGCTCGACAACCTGATCAACAACGCGGGTATCGCGTCGATGAACCACACGGTGCTAACGCCCGTCTCGACGGTCGAGAAGATCCTGCGGACGAACGTGATCGGCACGTTCCTGTTCTGCCGCGAGGCCGCCAAGCTGATGCAGCGCAACAACTACGGGCGCATCGTCAATTTCTCGACGGTGGCCACGCCGCTCAAGCTGGAGGGCGAGGCGATCTACGCCGCCTCGAAGGCGGCCATCGTTTCGCTGACGGAGATCATGGCACGGGAGTTTGCCGAGTGGGGTATCACGGTCAATGCTGTTGGCCCCACGCCAGTGCCGACCGACCTGATCCGCAGCGTGCCGCAGGAGAAGATGGACCGGCTGCTCGGGCAGCAGGCGATCCGCCGCTACGGGACGTTTGAGGACGTGGCCAACGTAATCGACTTCTACCTGCGCCCTGAGAGCGACTTCATCACCGGGCAGAACCTGTACCTGGGTGGTGTGTGATGTTCATCGACTTTCTGCTGGACGTGTTCGAGGCGAACCGGGATAACGAGGCCCTGGTGTGGCAGGGGCAGGTTACGACCTACGCCCGCCTGCTTGAGCTGATCGACGCGAGCCGCGCTCAGCTTGCGGCGGGCGGCATCGAGCCGGGGATGGTCGTGCTGCTCGACGCGGACTTTTCGCCGGTGGGCGTGGCGATGCTGCTGGCGCTCGTCGAGCGCGGGTGCATCATCGTGCCGATCACGCAGACGGCGAGCCCCAAAGAGGCGCAGTTCCGGCAGATCGCGGAGGTCGAGGCGGTGGTGCGCGTGGACGCCGCCGACCGGGTCTCGACGGAAGTCACCGGCGTCGAGGCGCAGCACGAGCTTCTGCGCCGGCTCAAGGACTGGGCACATCCCGGCCTGATCCTGTTCTCGTCGGGTGCTACCGGCGAGCCGAAAGCCGTCGTACACGACTTCACGCGGCTGCTGGAGCGCTACAAGCAGCAGCGCCACCAGCTCCGCACGCTGAACTTCCTGCTGTTCGACCACATCGCCGGGCTGAACACGCTGTTCTACGCCATCGCCAACGCGAGCTGCGTGGTGACGGTGCAGGACCGCTCGCCCGACGCGGTGTGCGCGGCCATCGAGACGTACCGCGTCCAGCTCCTGCCGACCTCGCCGACGTTCCTCAACCTGCTGCTGCTCAGCGAGGCGTACAAGCGGCACGACCTCTCCAGCCTGGAGCTCGTCACCTACGGCACCGAAGTCATGCCGGAGAGCACGCTGGCGCGGTTCCGGGCGCTGTTCCCCGACGTTAACGTGCTGCAGCAGTACGGCACCTCGGAGACCGGCGTGCCGCGCACGAAGTCGCGCTCGGCAGATTCGGTGTGGGTCAAGATGGGCGGCCACGGTTTCGGCGTGCGCGTCGTGGACGGTCTGCTGGAGTTGAAATCGCCCTACGCGATGCTCGGCTATCTCAACGCGCCGAGTCCGTTCACCGAGGATGGCTGGTTTATGACCGGCGACGCGGTCGAGGTTGACGGCGAGTACATGCGCATCCTGGGCCGCACCTCCGACATGATCAACGTGGGCGGGGAGAAGGTTTACCCGGCTGAAGTCGAGAGCGTGCTGCTGCTGATGGACGGCGTCGAGGATGCCACCGTCACCGGCGAGCGCAACCCGATCACGGGCCGCATCGTCAAGGCGACGGTGCGCCTCAGCACGGGCGAGTCCACCGGCGAGTTCCGGCGGCGGATGCGCGAGTTCTGCAAGGACAAGCTCCAGCCGTACCAGATCCCGCAGAAAATCGAGATCGTGGACGCAGAGATGTACAGCGAGCGATTCAAGAAGTTGCGCCGGCTGGTCGGCGAGCAGGGGGAGTCGGAAGAGGCCTGAGCAGCTTTGAGCCTACGCGCTGGGCGCAGTCCCTTCTCTGCGAGCCAGTACACGAAACGACAGGAGTGTTCATTGGCCGGGCAAGCACATCAGCGTTCGACGCTGGCTCGCGGACTGAGGCTGCTGGTGCTGATGGTGTTGGCGATGCTGGTAGGGTCTGCCTGCCGGGTCGTGCCCACGGAAACTCCGACCCTTCCTGCGGTTACGGAAACGGTCGAGCCCGGCGAAACTCCGACAGAGGCGACGGAAGAACCCACCGCCAGCCCCGAGCCCGGCGAAACGGCGACCCCGGATGAAGGCCCGACTCCATCGGCGACACCGCCGGACACGACCGAGGGTCATCTGGGCGACTTCGCCGTGTGGTCAAAGGTCGAGATCGAGCTTGACGGCCCCGAGTCGGAGGGGATGAGCGACGAGGCCAACCCGTTCAAGGTCACTGCCATTGTGAACTTCACGGGGCCGGAGGGGCAACTCTACAGGATACCCGCCTTCTACGCGGGTGACGGGGCAGGAGGGCTCGACGGCAACATCTGGCAGGTTCGCTTTGCGCCGGATGCCGCAGGCCGCTGGTCGTTCAAGACGTTCAGCGACGAGCCGCTGCTCGACCACCGCACCGGCACGTTCGATGCGACGCCGCCGACCGGCTGCGGGGAGTACGAGCCGGGCGGCATGCCAGACCCGCTGTGCATGGGGCGGCTGCAATCGGTTGGCGAGTTATACCTGCAGTTTGCCGACGGCACGTACTGGCTCAAGGGTGGTGCGGATGAGCCCGAGGACTTCCTCGCGCCGGATGAAACCGCCGGCTTCGAGAGCAAGGAAGCGGCGCTCGACTACCTGGCCGGGCAGGGCGTCAACTCGATCTACATGATGCTGCACAACGTGGGCGGCGATGGGCGCAACGTCTGGCCGTGGGTCGGCGAAACGGAAGCCGAGGCTCGCGCCAACCACGAGCACTTTGACATCGCGAAGCTGGAGCGCTGGGAAGAGGTCTTCACCCACGCGCAGGAACAGGGTGTGCTGCTGCACCTGGTATTCGAGGACGACTCGGCGTGGAACGGCTTCAACCGCGAGATGTACTACCGCGAGATGATCGCCCGCTTCGGGCATCACAACGCGCTGTACTGGAATCTGGCGGAGGAGTATGAGGAACTCTACCGGCCAGACCAGATCGCCGCGTTCGCGGAGATGGTCGCCGCGCTGGATGCCTACGACCACCCGATCACGGTGCATCATGTCGGCTCGACGGATGCGTGGCGCCCCTTCGTCAACGACGAGAACTTCGGCATCACCAGCTTCCAGACGGGCGGCCTGCCCGGCGCGGTTAACTCCATTGTGGTGGAGTGGCGCGGCATCTTCGAGGAGGCGGGGCGCATCATCCCGGTTTCGATTGACGAAGCCGCCGAGATCGAAGTGCACATGCGGGAGCTGTCTCGCCAGCTTGTGTGGGCTACGTACGCCGGCGGCGGCAACTTCGAGATGTTCACCCGTAACCTCGAAGACTACCGGGACTTCGAGCTGCAGTTCGCCGATATGACGCTCGCCCGAAGCTATATCGAGAGCCTGCCCTTCACCGAGATGGAGCCCATGAACGAGCTTGTGCAGGGCGCCGAGGCTTTCGTCTTCGCGCAGCCGGGCGAAGTCTACACCGTATATGCCCTGCAGCCCGAGCCGTTCGAGCTGGACCTGCGCGACGCCGGAGGTGAGTTCCAGGCCAGCTGGCTCGATCCAGAAACCGGGGATGTGGTCGAGGAAGACGCTGTGGCAGGCGGTGAGGTTGTGGCGTTCGAGCCGCCGCTTGAGAGGGACAGCGTGCTGTATCTGGGCCGGGAGTCGCTGAACGAGAGGTGGATACCGTAAACCGTAGGCTAGCGAAGTGAGGCAGCACTAAGATGAACGGAACCGTGAGGGTGCTGGAGTGGGGGACTGACTGGAGGCGCAGTCGCGAGACGATCACCCGGCAGCAGGTCATTGTGACGCTGTCGCTCATTGTCGGCCTGGCGATTGTCCTGAGGTTCATCCACCTGGGCCGGGAGAGCTACTGGTACGATGAGATTATCATGGTACGCCTGGCCTCCATGAACTGGGACACCCTGATCGCCCGGCTGGTCGCGACCGGCAGGCCTCCTCTGTACGTCGTGCTGGCGAAGGCCTGGGCTGATATTTTCGGCACAAGTGAGGTCGGCACTCGCTCGCTGTCCGCCGTGCTGGGGATACTGTCCGTCCTCCTGATGTACCCGGTGGGCGAGAAGCTCTTCAACCGCCAGGTGGGCCTCATCGGGGCGTTGATCATGGCACTGTCCAGCTTCCAGGTCTTTTACGCACAGGAATTCCGGTACTACAGCCTCGTCCTGCTGCTGACGCTGCTGTGCGTGCTGTTCTTCCTGCGGGGGCTGGAGAGCGGGCGCATCGCCGACTTTATTCTGCACGGCCTCTGTGGGGCGCTGCTGTTCTATACCCATACGCTCGCCGTGCTGCTGCTTGTCGCGCCGGGGCTGTACTTCCTGCTGAGGTGGCGGCGTTTCAAGGCACTGCGCTGGAAGTGGGTGCTCTCGCAGACCATCGCCGTGCTTGGCGCGCTGCCCTGGCTGCTGCCCGAGCTGATCAAACAGGTGCAGGCGCTGACAGCGCCGAATGCGCGTACGTTTGCCGCCGGGTCGTGGGTGCTCACCCCGCCGCTGTATGCGCCAATCCGCACCCTCATGAACTTCATGATCCTGGCTCGCGAGTACATGCCGCTCGTCGCGGTGGCAGCCGGGGCGGTCGTGTTGCTGGTAGGCGTAGCGGCATTCGTGACCGTAAGGGGCTGGCGTGCGTGGGCAGCCGGCCTGGGCGAGCTTTTCGCCGGGCTGCCCGCCTTCGTGCGTGAAGCCTCGGATGGCCTGCTGTTCGGCACGCTGTGGTTGCTGGGGCCGATTTTAATTGTGTTTCTGGGGTCGCGGGTGCTCTCGCCGTTCTACGTCGATCGCTACATGATTACCGCTGCTCCGGCGCTGTATCTGCTCGTTGCGGTTGCCATTGTGTACGTGCGGGAGGCCGTCCCGTTGCCTGTCGCGCTGGCGGTGCTAGGCATCTGGCTCGGAGGCGCGCTGTACACGTATTACGTCGAGCCGGTCAAGGATCAGTGGCGGGAGACGGCGGCGTTCGTGGAGGCGAATGCGGAGAACGGCGACGTGCTGGCCTTCTCCCACGAGCATGGCAAGCCTACCATCGCTCGAACCGTCGAAGAGGCGTTCATGTGGTACTACGATGGCGAGGCGGAAACCTGCCATGTCGAGGTTCAGCACGGTGTCGAGTTGCTCTCGGCGGGGCTCGGCGAGTGTGTGACCGACAGGGGGCGCGTGTGGGTGGTCGTGTGGGAGTTTATCCCCGACCCGACAGACGTCGAAGCCTACTTCGACGGCGGGCAGGCGAGTGCTATCGAGCTGCTGGATGTCGAACGGTTTTACGGGACCCGGGTGTACCTGTTCAATATCGTCGAGGACCTGCAGTAAGGCGTGCGCCGGGCCTTCGCCTGTTGGGCCTGGCGGCGGGAAACGTGTCTGGACTGGTAAGTTGTCCTTCTTGTAGTTATGGAAAGAGTAGGAAATGACCTCTTCGACGGCGAATACAGCGCCGGCACTGGAACGTGATGCGTCGCGCGGGCGGACGGGTTTCTTCATACCGGCCGTCTTGCTCGTGGTGGCAGCAGTACTGAGGTTCCTCCAGCTCGGCGCAGAGAGTTTCTGGTTTGACGAGATCATCATGGCCAACCTGACGCGCCAGCCGACCGCCCCTCTGCTGGAGCAGTTGTTCGCGACCGCACGCGCGCCGCTGTACCCGCTGCTGGGGCACTTCTGGCTGCAGATCTTCGGCGCGAGCGAGGCTGGTGCCCGCGCGCTTTCGGCGCTGTTTGGCGTGCTCTCGGTGCCGCTGGTGTACGTCATCGGCGAGGAGTGGTTCCGCCGCCGGGTGGGTCTGATCGCTGCCGTGCTCATGACGCTCTCGGCGTTTCAGGTGTACTACTCGCAGGAGTACCGCTACTACAGCCTCGTGATCCTGCTGACGCTGCTTGCGGCCCTGTTTTACGGGCGGGCGCTGCGCGGCAACAGGCCGGTGCGCAACTTCCTGCTGTATACCCTTTTCAGCGTGCTGCTGTTTTACACGCATCCGCTGGCAGCGGCGCTGCCGATAGCCGCATTCGGCCTCAGCTTCCTGGCACTGCTGTTGTGGCGCAAGAGCTTCCGGCGGCTGGTACCGATCTGGCTGGTGTCGCAGGCGCTCATCGTCGTGGGCGCGCTGCCCACGGTGGCACTGCGGCTGCTGCGTGCGGGCGACGGCAACCTCGACACGGTGACAGGCCCCGACGGCGGGCTCACACCCTGGTGGCTCGAAGCGCCGCCGGTGTGGGAGCCGGTGCGTACCATCGCGAACTTCATGGTGCTCGGCCTGCGTTACGTGGTGTGGCTGGCGATTGCCGCCGGGGTAATCGTGCTGCTGGCGGGGATTGTGCTGGTGATGCGGCGGCGCGGGGTCCCGACCTGGCTGGGCGATCTGAGGCGGGTGCCCGCGCGTCTGTGGGATGCCGAGCGCCCGGACTGGCAGCTTGGCGTGGTGCTGGTGCTGTTCTGGCTGCTCGCACCACTCGCGTTGGCCATGCTGTCGTCGTTCACCGTGCTGCCGATGTACGTCGAGCGATATGTGAGTGCTGCCTCGCCAGCGCTGTACCTGCTCACGGCGGTGCTGCTCGTCGCGCTGGACGACGTGATTCCGAGCTGGCTGACGACGGGCGTGCTGGCGGTGTGGCTGGCGTTCTCGCTGCAGCAGTACTACGCTCAGGACATCAAAGAGCAGTGGGACGAGCTGGCCGCCTACGTCGAGAGCGAGATGGGGGCGGGAGACGGCCTCGCCTTCGCCTCTGACGTCGGCAACATGGCCGAGACAGAGACGGTGCGCAAGAGCTTCGACTGGTACTACAGCGGCGTGGCCCCCGAGTGTGACGTCAACCTCGCGGCTGATGACGCCGACGTGATCGGCCAGCTTGAGGCCTGCACCCCCGCGGGCGGCCGCACGTGGCTGGTAACGCGCTGGTCGGCGGATGAGCGGGTCGCGGCGCTCGACGCCGCCCTGGCTGACCGCGCAGGCGAAGCCGGCGGTCTGCTCGAAGATCGCTGGTATATCGGGGACATCTCAGTGTACGTGCTCGACCTGGGCGGCTAGCGCACCGGTGTGTGCCGCTGCCGCACGGCAGCCGGGTCAGGTGCAGGGTTCGTGGCGGGGCGCTCTGGCTCCGCCACGAGTGATTCATAGGCGTGCTGCAGCCACAACGCAACGGCCAGCGCGAGGATCAGCACGGCGGTCAGCGGCAGTTCTTCAAGTGTCATGAAGCGGGCAAACAGGCTGGGTGGCACCAGCATGACGCCTGCCATAATGACCATCGCGCCGAGCCACACCAGGTAGCGGCGCTGCTGGGCAGGGGTTGGCTCGTCGGGCAGGCGCACCCCCGCGAGCAGCGCGATCAGGATGAACAGGAACGGCAGGTCGTAAACCCGGTGGTAGGTGAACAGCAGCGTTAGCGGGATCACCGCCGCGATCAGCAGGTTGAAGCGGTGAACGTCGTCCAGAGTGCGCGGCCCCGGCTTGCGGCGAAAGTCGAGCAGGTCGTCGAGGTAATGCGGCAGTACAAGCGTCACGCCGAGTATGGCCCCGATGCCGAGCGCGACCAGCGTGGCGATGCTCGGGGTAAAGCCCAGCGGCTGCAGCCAGCGATCCAATGAGACGACGCCGCTGATGATCCCCGCCTGCACATCCGCCGAGCCCGATAGAGTCGCGAGGTACGACTGCACCATCACGACCGGCGACTCGCCGAGCAGCAGTGACAGCAGGAGGAACCCTGCGATCTGAACCAGCACGGCAAGCCCCGCTGCCCGGTAGTAGCGGTAGATGATCATGACGAGCAGCAGCCCGCCGACGAGCGTAAACTTGGTCAGCGCAATGCCCATGAGCAGCCCCGCCCAGCCCTGGTACCCCCGCCGCAGGAGCAGCAGCGCCATTGCAGCCAGCATGATAATAGACGGCGCGATCTGGCCGTGGCTGAGCGCCATACGAGTCGGGCTCCACGCCAGGACCAGCAGAACGCCAATCACGTAGATGCGCCAGCTAACAGGCTTCGGGTTGTAGCTGAGCATGATAACGGGGATCAGCATGGCGCTGGCGATCTGCAGCAGCGTCCAGGCGACGGCGGCAGCGCGCAGGCTGAGCAGGCTGAACGGCAGCATCAGCAGGATGTGCACCGGGGTCGTGAGCGGCGGGCGCTCCTCCATTGTCACATTGCAGCGCGTGACGAAGTCGGGCGAGTCGGGCACGGTGCTGTACACGGCAGCCATGTTCTCGCGGTAGGCCGTGTACGGATTCTCGCCCGTGCGTGCCAGCACACCTGAAACCCAGTAGGGCGTCAGGTCACAGGGATCGGTGTCGGTGATGAGCTGGCTGGCTCCCCGGAATGTCGAGAAGAGGGCGAGCGGGAGCAGAATAAGCATGAGTCCGTTAAGCAGGCGTTTCCGGATTCGCTCCTGCTGCAGCCATGGCAGTAGTTGCCTCATTGATGACTCCTGTGTGTGTCAGGCTCCGCACTGCAAACAACCGCCGCTCCGGGCAGTGACGCCGGGCGGAGCGGCGGTAGGGCCGATGCCTAGTGTGTCACATCAGGTTAGTCGCTGTCCAGTTCTTCGCGGATCATATAAGTGGACTTGCCCTGCGGCTCATAGTAGCTGCGGGTGACGATCTCGGCGATCAGGCCCATGCTGAGCATCTGCACGCCGACGATGACCAGCAGCACCGCCAGCAGCAGCAAGGGGCGGTCGCCAATGCCCTGCCCGAGCGCAAGCTTCACATAGACGAGGTACAGGCCGATCAAAGTCCCGATGCCGCCCATCGTCACGCCAATGCCGCCGAAGATGTGGGATGGCCGCGTCGCATAGCTGAGAAAGAAGCTGACGGTCAGCAGATCCAGAATGACCTTGAATGTGCGCCCGATGCCATACTTGCTCTTGCCGAAGCGCCGCGCGCGGTCGTTAACGGGGACCTCCGCGATCTCGACGCCCATCCAGCTCGCCAGCGCGGGGATGAAGCGGTGCAGCTCCCCGTAGAGATTGACGTTCTTCACCACTTCGTGGTCGTAGGCTTTCAGGGTGCAGCCGTAGTCATGCAGCCGGACGCCCGTCATGCGCGAGATCAGGCCGTTGGCAAGCATCGAGGGCAGGCGCCGGTTGAAGAACGGCTCTTTGCGGTCAACGCGCCAGCCGCTGACGATGTCGTAGCCTTCGTCGATCTTGGCCAGCAGCTTGGGGATGTCGCGCGGGTCGTTCTGGAGATCCGCGTCCATGGTGATGATCGTCTTGCCGCGTGCGGCGTCGAACCCTGCAGAGAGGCCCGCCGTCTGCCCGAAGTTGCGGCGAAAGCGGATGATCCGCCAGCGCGGGTTCATCTCGTGGATGGCCTTGAGCCGTGGGAAGCTGCGGTCGCGGCTGCCATCGTCGATGACAATCACCTCGTATTCCAGCCCCAGCTCTTCCAGGACGGGAGAGAGCTCATCATACATGAGCTTGACGTTATCTTCTTCGTTATAGAGGGGGATGACAATCGAGATAACAGGGGGGGCAGTTTGCTTCTCTCTTGCTGTCTCCACGAACTCCACACTGACCGGAATCGTCTCTTTCCGCGTCATAAAGGCGTCCCCAGGGCTTACGCTTCTGACTCTCTCCTCGCTCGATACAGTGTCCATGATGCCGCCGCCATTAACTGAAGGTTAACAATTAAACGAGCAACACGCGGCGCGGGACATCCCCCGCCGCGATCGGCGGGGGAGCCTGCTCCCCGGCCTGCCAGCTTCCAGTAAGTGCTCGATTACCAGTGAGATGCTCTATTACGAGCATAACAGTATTGTACATCTAGTTTAACGCGTAATTCATCGACCGGAGGTGCCGGTCCGTGAGAATGGCATGAAGATTGTATGAAAACAGGGTTAGAGCAGGGGAGGCGATGCCCGGCTACGCTGACTCGTAGTACCCTGTAATCCCGACTGCGCCCGGCCCGATGTGCGTGCCCATCACCGGCGAGATGACGGTCGTGAACAGCTCCGCGGGGTTGTACTCGCGCCGGATCCGGTCTTCGACGGACTCCGCGAGCTCAACGGCGTTGCTGTGAATGACGGCGATATGCAGCGCGCAGCGAGTATCCATGCGCTCGAAGAACAGCTCGTAGACGCGGTCCAGAGCGCGCTTGCGCGTGCGGATCTTCTCGCCCGGTTCGATACGCCCGATCTCGTGGTCCACGTACAGCACGGGCTTCAGGTTGAGCGCGGTGCCGACGAGCCGCGCCGCCCCGCCGATGCGCCCGCCGCGGTGCAGGTGCGCCAGCGTGTCCACGAAAAAGATGATCTGCTCCGTCCGGCGGACGCGAGCCGCCGCTTCAAGCATGGCAGCGGCATCGCCCCCTGCGTCACGCGCACGGGCAGCGGCCAGCACCTGCCAGCCCAGCGCCATGCCGCCCGTCTTCGAGTCGACGACATGCACCGGGATGCTCGCCGCCTCGGCAGCCTGCCGCGCGGATTCCACCGTGCCGCTGAGCTGGCTGCTCAGGGTTATGATCACTACTTCGGTTGCGCCGCCCTGTACTGCCGCCTCGATCAGCCGGGCGAAGTCGGGGGCAAGCGGCTGCGAGCTTGTCGGAGCAGGGCCACCGGCGGCGAGCCGGGCATAGAACTGCGCGGCGTCGATGTCGATGCGGTCCCGATACTGCGTTTTTTCCCAGATCAGGACCTGGGGTGCGAAGGTGATGCTGTACTGCCGCATGAGCCGTTCGGGGATGTCACAGGTGCTGTCGGTGATGAGGGCGATGGTTGGGGCGGGCATGCTCGACCTCTTACACATGTCACAAGTGAGGCGGTTACGACTTTCGTCAGAGGGATTGTAGCCGGAAACTCTCACGCTATCAACGCGGGGCAGGGGGATCAAAAAGCGGAGCCGGCGAGCCGGCTCCGCTTCGAGTGTGAGGCCAGGGGTTAGTCTGGACGCTCGGGCATACCCTTCTCGTTGAGGGCGGCATGGGCAGCCGCCAGCCGCGCGACAGGCACGCGGTACGGCGAGCAGCTCACGTAGTTGAGACCGAGCTGGTGGCAGAACTCGATGCTGGCAGGGTCACCACCGTGCTCACCGCAGATGCCGATCTCGAGGTCGGAGCGCACGGCGCGGCCTTCCTGGACGGCAACCTCCATCAGGCGGCCAACGCCGATGGGGTCAATCGTCTGGAAGGGGTTGACGGGCAGGATGCCCTTTTCGACGTACGAGAGCAGGAACTTGCGCTCGGCGTCGTCGCGGCTGATGCCGAAGGCCATCTGCGTGAGGTCGTTGGTGCCGAAGCTGAAGAACTCCGCCATGCTGGCGATCTCGCCGGCGGTCAGCGCCGCTCGCGGGATCTCGATCATCGTACCGAACTTGTACTTGATCTCGATGTTCTTCTCAGCCATGACCTGCTGCGCCACGGACTCCAGCAGGGGCTGGATCTCCTTGAGCTCGTTGATGTGCGACGTGAGCGGGATCATGACCTCCGGGTGCACGTCCACGCCTTCCAGCGCCGCGTCGCACGCGGCCTCGAAGATCGCGCGGACCTGCATCGTGTTCAGCTCCGGCATCATGATGCCGAGGCGGCAGCCGCGCAGACCGAGCATCGGGTTGAACTCAGCCATATCCTCGACCGTGCTCAGCAGCTTCTCGGCCTCCGAGACATCCTCGCCCCGTGCCCTGGCGGCGGCAACTTCCGCGATGAGCTCCTCGCGCGGGGGCAGGACCTCGTGACGC
>CAZDLX010000007.1:35000-43475 GCA_964506005.1 uncultured Anaerolineae bacterium
GATGGTCACCGGCAGCCCGTCCATCGCCTTGAAGATGCCGTAGAAGTCCTCACGCTGCAGGGGCAGCAGCTCCTCGTCGAGGACGCGCTGCGCCTCTTCTTCGTTGCCCGCCTGCTTGGCGAGGATGCCGCGCTGGAACTTCTCGGTGCGCTCGCCCATAAACATGTGCTCGGTGCGGCACAGGCCGATACCTGTTGCGCCGTAGTTGCGGGCGCGGGTAGCCTGCTCGGGGTCATCCGCGTTCGCCCAGACGCCCAGGCGGCGGATCTCATCCGCCCACTCCAGGATCTGCTGGAGGTCCGGCTGCTCGTCGAACGTCGGGGCGACGGTGGGCAGCTCGCCCAGGTAGACGCGACCCGATGCGCCGTCCAGCGAGATAACGTCGCCTTCCTTGACGACCGTACCGTCCACCATGAACTGCAGCCGGTTCATGTCGATGTGAATGTCCTCGCAGCCGGCGACGCAGGGCTTGCCGAGTTGGCGCGCGACCACTGCGGCGTGGCTCGTCGCACCACCATGCTGCGTCAGGATGCCGCGTGCGGCGAGCATGCCGTGCACGTCGTCAGGCGTGGTCTCAGGCCGCACCAGGATGACCGACTGGCCAGCCTTTGCCATCTCCTCGGCAGTGTCCGCCGTGAAGTAGACGCGGCCAACCGCCGCACCCGGCGAAGCGTTCAGGCCCTTGGCGAGCACGTTCGCCGCTTCCATCGCCTCGATGTCAAAGTGCGGGTGGAGAAGCTGGTCGATCTGGCCGGGCTCGATACGCTCGACGGCCTCTTCCTTGCTGATCAGACCCTCGTTCACCATATCGACCGCGATCTTGACGGCCGCCGCCGCCGTGCGCTTGCCGGAGCGGGTCTGCAGCATCCAGAGCTTCTTGTTCTCGATGGTGAACTCGATGTCCTGCATCTCGCGGTAGTGCTTTTCCAGCGTCTCCGCGATCTCCTGCAGCGTGTCCCATGCCTCGGGGAGGTCTTCCTTGAGGTGGTGGACTTCGATGGGCGTGCGCGCGCCGGAGACGACGTCCTCGCCCTGGGCATTGAACAGGTACTCGCCGAAGAAGTCATCCTCGCCGGTAGATGGGTTGCGGGTGAAGGCCACGCCGGAGCCGGAGTCCCAGCCGACGTTGCCGAAGACCATCGTCTGCACGTTCACCGCCGTCCCGAGGTCGTGCGGGATACCGGTCGCGTTGCGATAGTCGATGGCGCGCTTGCCGTTCCAGGACTTAAAGACAGCTTCGACGGCCAGCCGGAGCTGCTCCCACGCATCCTGCGGGAACTCCTGCCCCGTCTCTTCGCGGACCACGTCCTTGAACCAGCCCACGACCTGCTTCCACCCCTCTGCCGAGACTTCGGGGTCCGTCTTGACGCCCTGCTCGTTGCGGATGCGGGTGATGAGCTCCTCGAAACGCTCGCCGGGGACGTTCATCACGACGCCGCCGAACATCTGGATCAGACGGCGGTAGGCGTCCCACGCGAAGCGCGGATCGCCGGAGCGCTCGGCGAGCGCCTCGACGGCCTGGTCGTTCAGGCCAAGGTTGAGGATCGTGTCCATCATGCCGGGCATCGAGATGCGGGCACCGGAGCGCACTGACATGAGCAGCGGGTCATTCGAGTCGCCGAACTGGCGGCCCATCTTCTCGCCCAGCTTCTTCATGTTCTCGACCGTCTGCTCCCACAGCCCCTCGGGGAACTGCTCGCCCTCGGCGAGGTAGGCGAGGCAGGCCTCAGTCGTGATAATAAAACCCGGCGGTACGGGCAGGCCAATGCTGGTCATCTCTGACAGATTAGCACCCTTGCCGCCAAGCAGGTTCTTCATACCTGCATTACCTTCTTCGAAGGTATATACCCATTTGGTTGCCATACTCTGACTCCTATCGAAACTCTCGGAAGGCAGATCACGTTCGAATCAAGGAGCGCGGCTCACTACGCGCGCTCGTTTTACCGGGGACACCCGCAACATTGTACCTTATTTAAGTAGGGCCTCACAGATCAAGCGACGGAAGTCACGCGATCTCGTGACGATTTTCACGAACCTACTTGCTCCAGAATCTGGTCTGCAATGTCGTATGCCGCTTCAGGCCGCCCGATTTGCTCAGCCGCCGCCCGGCACTTCGCCAGCTCGTCGCCTTCGCCCACCAGCCAGGAGTACACCGTCGTCAGCGCTCCGAGCACCCCCGGCGACCACGCTCCTGCGCCGTGCTCGACGACGTAGCGCACATTGCCGACTTCCTGCCCCGGCAGCGCCTCGTACAGGATGAGCGCCAAGCCCGACGCCAGCGACTCGGAGACGATCAGCCCGCCCGCCTTGCAGATGATGAAGTCGGCGGCGCGCATCATCTCCGGCATGTTTTCGACTAGCCCGTAAGTGTGTACCGTGCCCGTCCACTCCGTTGCCTGGAGTGCCGCATGGCTCTCGGCGTCGCCACCTGCTACCGCAGCGATCTGAACCGGCACGCCTGAACGGTCGAGCAGCCGTGCGATGCTCGGCGTCTGGCGGGAGCGCGACGAGCCGACTATCAGCGCCGCCGGCAGGCTGGCGTCCCAGCCGAGCGCCCGGCGGATTTCCAGGCGGTCGCGCTCCCGGAGCTTGGCGAACTTAGGGTGAACGGGCAGCCCGAATGCTTTGAGACGTGCGGGGGGCAGCCCGTGCTGCAGCGCCTGCTCGTACACGTTCTCCGTAGGGACGAAGGTGAGCGTCGCCCGCTGGTGAAACCACAGGCTGTGGACGTCGATCAGGTCGGTGACGACCACATCCACCGGGATGGAACGATTCGCCGCCGCTGCTGCGCGGACGAGCGCCTGCGTGTAGGCGGGGTAGGTGGTCACGATGACGTCGGGCCGGGTTTCGTGGATCCAGCGGGCCAGGATGCGGTTGAGAAACGTCGTCATGACGCTCTGCATGAGCTGTGCCACGACGGGCGCATCCGTCGCGGCATAGGCGATCTGGTACAGCGTCGGGTCGTCCACGACGAAGTCGTCATAGCCAGTCTCGATACCGCGCACGATGTCGGGCAGTTCGGGGGCGTCGAGCGGATTGCGGATCTCGATCTCCGCGTCGCCATTCGTGCGTTCCTTCAGCGCCGCCTCAATCGCCTGGGCGGCACGCCGGTGCCCGAACCCCGCGTCGGATGTCAGAATCAGGATCTTGTGTGCCACTGTCCCACCTGCCGTGTGTGAACTTGCCGGGGCGCGATGAGTATAATAGGGTCAGCATACACTGAGTATAGAACACGAGGGACATAAGATTCGAGTATCTACCCCGGCTGCCTCTGGCATTCAGGGATGTGCCCGACACAAGCGAACGCAAACCCGAACTACGGATTGGTCGTCTGCTATGCCGAACTCTATCCATGCTTTCCCGGCTGACTTCCGCTGGGGAACAGCAACTTCCTCCCATCAGGTTGAGGGCAATCTCACGAACAACGACTGGTATGCCGCCGAAGAGCATGGCGGCTATATTTACGAAAACCAGCGCGCGGGCCTGGCCTGCGACTGGTGGAACCGGGCCGAAGAAGATTTCGACCGCATGGCCGAACTGAATCAAAACGCGCACCGGCTCTCAATCGAGTGGAGCCGGGTGGAGCCGTCTCAGGGCGAGTGGGACGAGGAAGCCCTGCTGCGCTACCGCGAGATGCTTCAGGGGCTGCTGAAGCGCGGCATCGAGCCGATGGTGACGCTGCACCACTTCACAAACCCGCTGTGGCTGGCGGAGCAGGGCGGCTGGGAGAACGAGCAGGTCGTGACGTGGTTCGAGCGGTACGTCCGCAAGGTCGTGTCCGCGCTCGGCGACCTGACCGATATCTGGTGCACGATCAACGAGCCTGCCGTGATGATCGGGCAGGCCTACGGGCTGGGGGCGTTCCCGCCGGGCAAAAAGGACTTGAACGCGGCGCTGCGCGTCGGGATCAACGTCGTGCGCGCGCACGCGGCGGCCTACCACGCCATCCACGAGCTGCTGCCAACCGCCCGAGTCGGCCTTGCCAAGCACATGATGGTCTGGACGCCCTGGCGTCCCTGGCTGCCCAACGACCGGCTTGCCGCCCGGCTGCTGGAGCACATCTTCAACCAGCTGCCGCTGATGATGATGACCGAGGGCGTGATGCGCGTGCCGGGCCGCCGCTCCATCCTGCTGCCGGAGGCTGCCAACTCGCTCGACTGGCTGGGCGTGAACTACTACCAGCGCTACCGCATCCGGTTCAGCCCGCTCCAGCGGGCCGTGCTGCCCATGGAGCCGCGCACCAAGCCGGGCGTGCTCAAGGGGCCGGGGCCGTGGGGCGAGATCCACCCGCAGGGAATCTTCGTGACGCTGCGCAAGCTGTGGCGGCGCTACCGGCTGCCGATGGTCGTAACGGAGAACGGCATCCCCGACGCGACGGACACGCACCGGCCTGCATTTATCGTGTCGCACCTCAACCAGATCTGGCAGGCCATGGCCGACCGCATTCCGGTATGGGGCTACTACTTTTGGAGCCTCGTCGATAACTTTGAGTGGACGGAGGGCTACAACCCGCACTTCCGCTTTGGGCTGATTGGCGTGGACTTCGAGACGCAGGAGCGGCACATCCGCCCGAGCGGCCACCTGTACGGCGCGATCAGCCGCGCGGGCGGGCTCACGCGGGATGTCGTCGAGCGCTTTACACCGGCGCTCGTGCCTGAGCTGTTCGCGCCCTAGGGCCGTTCTCTTCGCCGGCCCAAAAGCACCCCGTCCGTGAGATCACGGGCGGGGTGCCTTTGTGTGTCTCTACTGATGGCTAGGCACGCAGGCTGCTCACGGTGATGTGCTGGCCAAACACCGCCCAGAGGAGAACGACATCGAGCAGAAGCGGCAGGACAGCCCAGCCCGAGAACCAGATGACCTGCAGCACGATGGAGAGCACCGCGCCCGCGACGACGAGCCAGGGGAACCACGCGGCCGGTACGAGCCACCGCATTAGAGCCGCTGCCGCCAGCAGGAAGAACACCCCGGACGCAATGCCGAGCAGAGGTGTGATCGCGTCCAGCGTCGTGCCCGGCGCAATGAGCGTCCGCGTCTCAATGGCAAATGGCCAGATCAGCCTGCCGCCCACCCACCACGGCGGAGGCGTGCCTCCCGGCTGGAGCGGTACCAGCGCCGTCAGGCTGAGATGCGCGCCGAGCAGCAGCAAGATGAGGGTCAATATCCACATGGTAGGACTCCTGTGAACTGGGGCCTGCTGGCACACGGGCGGTGCAGCAGTCCGGACTGCATGAGGCGCCGGTGGGTTAGCTGCGTTCTGGCGGCAGGCAATGGGAAGTTGCGGCGGGAGTGTGAGAAATCGATGCTCGATGCTGCCAACCCTGCTGGACAGTTTCAGCAACATTCTAGACCGAGTCAATACCCCCTGGTCCATCGGGGCTTACTTGATAACATTCGTCGCCTGCATGGCTGCAAGATGTCATGGAGGGACGACACCGCCGCCGTGGCAGCGGCAGGGGTGTTTCTGCGCTAACCTCGGGACTTCAGGCGCTGAGAAACGCCTGAAACAGCTCCATAAACGGCCCCATCGAGACGACATGCGGGGCATGCCCCTCCGGCAGCGTCTCGACGCGCGAGTCCGGGAACGCTTCCGCGAGAACGTCAATGATCTCGTGGTAGTACGTCGCAGACCCGCGCCCCTTCAGGAGCAGGACAGGACGGTCAAAGCGCCGCACCGCCTCGATGTCGCCCTCCAGCCGGAAAGGGGCGTCGCCCATGCGCAGCGATTGGCGGTGCTCGACCCACACGGGCCACTGCGGGAGTTCACGCGGCTCAGTGGCGGGTGGCACCATCGCCGCGAGGCGAGTGAACTCCACGAGCTGTGCTTCCGTGATGTCGTTCGGTCCGAAAGAACGGAACGCCTGCCAGTCCGCCTGTACCGGCTCAGACAGTGGTCCTCGGCTGCGCAGCGCCCAGATGGCGGGCGGCTCGATCAGCGTGAGAGAGCGGACACGCTCAGGATGGGCAAGCGCAAAAGCGAGGGTGATTGCGCCCCCATACGACCATGCTGCAAAGTGGGCGGTCTCGATCCCAGCGTCGTCGAGAGCGTTTTGCAGCGCCTGCTTCTCGGTAAGCGCGGAGTAATCCTCTGGCAGCGGCGCGCCCTTCAAGCCGTACTCCACCGATAACAACTGCAGGCGCACCACGCGGTAGCTGGCGGCAAGCCGCGCGGCGTGGGGCTGCCAGCTCAGCCAGCCCGTTAGCCCGCCGGGCACCAGCACCAATGGTTCCCCTTTGCCAGTGATGTCTGACTGCATGACGTGCGTTTCTGGAGCGTTCATGTGGTTCCCCTGCCAGACAGCCCCACGTTTATGGACTCATCATATCATAAAGCGATGCCGCCGGAATGGGGGAGACAACCGCCCGAGGGGATGGTGAGCTATATCACAAGGAATTGTGGCAGAAGGTTACTAGGCAAGTGACGGCTGACGTGTAACCCTGAGGGAGAGCAACACACACTCTTGACCCACCTTATGAATCGGGGCCGCTACCCTGAAAGGATCAAACGGAGCAACACATGGCGACAAACTGGGCTGGACTCTACGCATCCCGCACAGGGGGGATGCGGAGTTCGATGGTTCGTGAACTTCTGAAACTCACGGAGCAGCCAGACATTATTTCCTTTGCAGGCGGCCTGCCTGCGCCCGAGATGTTCCCCCGGAGGCGCGTGCAGGAAGCCACCCAGCACGTCCTCCAGCACGGATGTGAAGCCCTACAGTACGGCGCGACAGAAGGCTACCGCCCCCTGCGCGAGATGATTTTCCGGCATATCTCCCGTTATGGCATCGAGTGCACGCTTGACAACGTGCTCATTACGACGGGGTCCCAGCAGGCGCTGGACCTCATGGGCAAAATCTTCCTGAACCCGGGTGATAAAGTCATCGTGGAGGAGCCGACCTACCTCGGCGCGATCCAGGCGTGGAGAGCCTACCAGGGCGAGTTCCTGACGGTGCAGACCGACGACGACGGCATGCTGCCGGAGTCGCTTGAGGCGGCCCTCAAAACCGGCGAGGCGAAGTTCATCTACGCTCTGCCGAACTTCCAGAATCCGAGCGGCCGTACCATGACGCTGGAGCGCCGCAAGGAGATCGTGCGGCTGGCGGACCAGTACGGTGTACCCATCCTCGAAGATGACCCCTACGGCCAGCTTCGCTACGAGGGCGAGCACCTGCCGCCGCTGATCGTCATCGACGCACAGAGCCGCCCCAACGGGTATGAGGACGCACTCGCGAGCGGTAATGTCGTCTACCTCAGCACTTTCTCAAAGACGCTGTGCCCCGGCTTCCGGGTCGCCTGGATGGTAGGGCCGGGCGAAGTCATCGGGAAGATGGTGCAGGGTAAGCAGGGCAGCGATCTGCACACCAGCACCTTCTCGCAGATCATCGCCTACGAAACCGCCCGCCATGGCTTCCTCGACGAGCATGTGCGCGAGCTGCGGCGGGTATATGGCGAGCGCCGCGACCTGATGCTCAGGTTGATGGCGGAGCACTTCCCGCCGGGCGTCACCTGGACACATCCCGAGGGCGGGCTCTTCCTCTGGGTTACACTGCCCGAAGGCCTGAACAGCGTGGAACTGCTGGAGAAGGCCGTCGAGCACAAGGTTGCGTACGTGCCGGGCGTGGCCTTCTATCCTTACGAGGGCGGCGAGAACATGATGCGAATCAACTTCTCGAACGCCAGCCCCGAGCAGATCACGGTGGGCATCAAGCGCCTGGCAGCGGTGTTCGCCGAGGCGATTGAAGCCCAGCCTGCCTGAGTGCCCGGCTCGTGAGCGAACCGACAGCCCCGCTAACCGGCGGGGCTGTTTCATGCTGGCTTCTAATATGATACGGTTGTTCGCATTTTCGAGGGCGCGTTATAATCCATTGGCGTCCAACCAATCAGTAATCCATCAAATCATGCCCTGTGAGCTAAGTGTGAGCTGATGTCATCTGTAATCTATCCCTTTACTGCGATTGTCGGGCAGGAGCGTATGAAGCGCGCCCTGGTCCTGAATGCGATTTATCCGCAGATCGGCGGCGTGCTGATCCGCGGCGAGCGCGGCACGGCCAAGAGCACCGCGGCGCGCGCCCTGGCAGCCCTGCTGCCGGAGATTGAAGTTGTCCAGGCCTGCCGTTTTAGCTGCGACCCTAACCGCCCCGAAACGTGGTGCGACGAGTGCCGCGAGCGAGAGGCGAACGGCGGCAACAGCGGCGTCGCGCGGCGGCGCATCCGCATCGTCGAGCTACCCGTAAGCGCGACGGAGGACCGCGTCGTCGGCACGCTGGACATCGAGAAGGCGATCCGCAGCGGCGAGCGCCACTTCGAGCCCGGCGTGCTCGCCGCCGCCAACCGCGGCATTCTGTACGTCGACGAGGTGAACCTGCTCGACGACCACGTGGTGGACATCCTGCTGGACTCGGCGGCGATGGGCGTCAACGTGGTCGAGCGCGAGGGCATCAGCTTCAGCCACCCGGCGCGCTTTATTCTCATCGGGAC
>CAZDLX010000008.1:0-4002 GCA_964506005.1 uncultured Anaerolineae bacterium
CGGAAGACCATCCACGGCGAGTCTCCCAGGCTGCGCGCTGCATCCTCAATCGCGGGATCGAGGCCCTGCAGCGCCGCGCGGGCGCTGAGCAGCACGTACGGGTAGGCGAACAGCGTCAGCGCAAACCACGCGCCGGGAAAACCGTAGATCGGCGGCAGCCGCTCGATACCAAGCGGCCCGGCAAGCACCTGCTGCAGCAGGCCGCGCGGCCCGAGCGCGGCGATCAGCGCGAACGAGCCGACATAGCTGGGGATGACGAGCGGCAGCGCGGTGATGACCACCCACACCCGCCTGCCGGGCAGATCGGTGCGGACGGTGAGGTAGGCCAGCGGGATCGCGATGACATTCGCCGAAACGGTCACCGCGGCGGCGAGGAGCAAGCTCCGGCCCAGCACTTCGGCGATGCGCGGGCGAAAGAGCTGGCTCCAGGCCGCCGCGTCGGCCCCTGCTGCCCGGATAAGCAGGTAGACGATAGGCAGCAGCATCGCCCCTGCGACGAGCACGGCGGGGGCGACGAGGTGCAGGGGCAAGCGGCCCGGCGAGCGCGAGCCCGCGAGACGCTTGACCACTGCCCTGGGCCAGTCACCGGCGATCATGCTTACTCCAGTGCGCCTGTGTCCTGCATGAGTTGGAGTGTGCCCTCCAGGTCAGCCAGGCTGCTCAGGTCGATATCAGGCGACTGGATCTCCGAGAGGGCCGGCAGGCGCGGGTTCGCCTCCACCGTCTCGATCAGCGGGTACTCGAACGTCTCGTCGCGGAAGTACTGCTGTGCCTCCTCGGAGAGCAGGAAGCGCACAAACTCCTCGGCAGCTTCCGTGTTCTCAGACGTGTTGACCACGCCGGCTCCCGCCACGTTCACCAGCGCCCCGACGTCGCCGCCCGGCAGGAAGTAAATGTCGGCGGTGTAGTCATCCCCCTGCTCCGCCAGCGCGCGGAACAGATAGTAGTGGTTGATGAAGGCGACATCCACCTCGCCTGCCGCCACCCCTTCGAGAGCGGCCATATTATTCGGGTACACGACCGGATCATTCGCCAGAATACCCTCCAGCCACGCCCGGGCTGCGTCCTCGCCTTCGACGAGACGCAGCGCCGTCACGAAGGACTGCAGCGAGGCGTTGGTTGGAGCCCAACCGATGCGCCCCGCCCACTCGGGATCGGTGAAGCCGAGGATTGAAGCCGGCAACTCAGCCGGGTCCACGTTCTCGGTGTTGTACGCGATCACCCGCGCACGGCCCGACGTGCCAACCCACAGGCTGTCCGGCGAGCGGAAGCGGGCCTCAACCTGGTTCAGGATGTCGTCGGGCAGCGGAGCCAGGCGGCCCGCCGCGGCGAGCGCGCCGAGCGCCCCGGCGTCCTGCCCATAGAACACGTCAGCCGGGCTGTTCTCACCCTCTTCAAGGATCGTCGCGGCCATCTCAGCCGTGTTCCCATAACGTACGCCGACGTCGATACCGGTTTCCTCTTCAAACTGCTCGATCAGCGAGCCCACGAGTTCCTCGTTGCGGCCCGAATACACCGTCAGCTCCTCAGCACTGATTGCAGCCTCGCCCGATGCCCCGGCTTCGCCGGGCGTTTCGCTTTCACTCTCACCAGGCGACCTGGTGACACAAGCAGCCAGCAGAAAGACGCTCAGCAGCGCGCTGAGTACGAGAAAGGTGCGTGTACGTGTCGTCATGTAGACACTCCTCGTAAAGTTGGTGTGGATTACCAGCGGCAGCATGCCGCTCGGCAGGGGTCCTCACACGCCCCCGGGTGAATTTTATAACAAATTTTCTCATTTTTATCATATTTATCGCTGAAATACGAGTAATTCACACGGGGAACGCGTAGGAAGGGTCTATCAGGCCGCTAGAGATGGCTGGAAACAGCGCCAAATTGGCCCCGTAGGGGCAGGTCTAATGACGACCTGCCTCTACCTTCAGCGGTGCGGTCACACTGGACGGTGGCTGGGCGTCCTGGACCGTTTCATCGAGTTGGGCGGCATACCGGCCGCGCCGCAGCATCCGCATGCCGTTGAACGTGACGAGCAGCGACGCGCCCATGTCGGCGAACACCGCCATCCACATCGTCGCCAGGCCGGGCAGCGCCAGCAGCAGGAACACAAGCTTGATCCCCAGGCTGAACGCCACATTCTGCTGGATAATCCGCCGCGTGCGGTAGCTCGTCTCGAACAGGTCCGGCAGGTGCGCGAGATTGTCCTGCATGAGCACGATATCCGCCGTCTCCATTGCCTGGTCCGTGCCCGCGCCGCCCATCGCCACGCCGACACTCGCCGCTGCCAGCGCGGGCGCGTCGTTGACCCCGTCGCCGATCATCGCCACCGGGCCGTAAGCTTCACGCAGCGCCTGCACCGCGCTCACCTTGTCCTCAGGCAGCAGCCCGGCCTTGACCTCGTCGATGGAGCCGACCTCCCCCGCGATGCTCTCGGCCACGCCTGGGTTGTCGCCCGTGAGCATCACGAGGCGCAGCCCCTGCGCGGCCTGTTTCAGCGCCCGCAGCGCCGCAGGCGTCGAGCGCCGGGGCTGGTCGGCAACGCCGACGAAGCCCTCCACACTGCCATTCCTGCCGACGAGGATCACCGTCTGCCCGCCGGCCTCCGCCGCCGTGATGCGGTCATGCAGCGGACCGCAGGCTACCTCCTCCTCGTGGAACAGGGCGTGGCTGCCAACCGTCACGCTCTCGCCGTTCAGCGTGCCGCGCACGCCGCGCCCCGCCAAGGCTTGCACGTCCTCCGCCGCTCCGTAGCGATGGCCCAGCGCGCGGTCTTCCGCCGCCTCGACGATAGCGCGCGCCAGCGGGTGCTCGGCGCGCCGCTCGACGGCGGCGGCGACCGCCAGCAGGTCGTCACACCCCTCGCAGGTTTCTGCGTCGGGCGGGCAGGTCGCGGTCTGCGTCTGCATCACGACCGGCCGGCCCTCGGTGAGTGTACCGGTCTTGTCGAACGCGACCGCCTTGACGCGGGCCAGCGCCTCGAGAAACGCCCCGCCCTTGACCAGAATGCCGCGCCGCGCCAGCGCGGTCAGCGAGCTCACGACCGTCACCGGCGTGCTGATCACCAGCGCACACGGGCAGGCGACGATGAGCAGCGCCAGCGCGCGGTACACCCACCCCTCGGACGGGTTGGCGTGGTCGATGAACGGCGCACCGAATACGAGCGGCGGCACCAGCGCCACCAGCGCCGCCAGCAGCACCACGGCGGGCGTGTACCACCGCGCGAACCGGTCGATGAAACGCTCCGCGGGCGAGCGCTGCGACTGTGCCTGTTCGACCAGCCGGATGACGCGGCTGAGCGTCGAGTCCGCCGCGACGCGCGTCACCGTCATCTCCAGCGCCCCACCGCCGTTAATCGACCCGGCGAACACGTCGTCGCCCGGCCCCTTCTCCACCGGCACGCTCTCGCCGGTGATCGGCGCCTGGTTCACCGCCGACGCGCCGCTCAGCACGCGGCCGTCCAGCGGGATGCGCTCGCCGGGCCGCACGATAACCGTCTCTCCTGCCTGCACATCCTGCACGAGAACGCGGGCCTCGTGCGGCTCGCAGTACGGGCACTCGCCGCCCTCGTAACCGCCCTGCCCCAGATGCTCCGCGCAGTCGAGGCAGGGGCGCAGCACCGTTGCCTCGTCGGGCGCGAGCTCGAGCAGGCTGCGCAGCGAGTCACGCGCGCGCTCCGCGCTGTAGCCCTCCAGCGCCTCGCCGACCGCAAACAGCAGGATGACCGTCGCCGCCTCCCCGGTCTCGCCGATGATCGCCGCGCCGACGGCGGCAATCGTCATCAGCAGGTCGATGGTGACCTGCCGCCCGTAGACCAGCGAGCGCAGCCCCTTCACGGCAAACGGCATCCCGGCAATCGCGATGGCGGCAAGCTGCAGCGCAGCTCCGAGCCAGCCCGGCGCCGAGGGCAGCAAACGGCCGGTCAGCAGGCTGAGCACGAGCAGCGCCGCCCCTGCCAGGGCCAGCCGTGTACGACGGTCGGCGAGCATGTAGCCGAAGAAGCCGCCGCGC
>CAZDLX010000008.1:4102-41210 GCA_964506005.1 uncultured Anaerolineae bacterium
CCGCGCACCAGCAGCTCAATATTCTGTTGTGAGGTCAGTTCCTGTTGCGTTTCGCTCATCGAATCTCTGCTCAAGCAGGCTAATTGGCCATTGTCAGAGTGAGTTTACACCTTGAACCCGGGTTGAAGGTCAAGTTAGAGCCGCCCGTCTTCCTCCAGCATCAGGAACAGCCCCGCAAAGAGAAATGCGTTCTCGCCTCGCGCCGTGAACAGGAAGCCCTCGTCGGTTTCCTCAAGCCGCGGTGCGGGGTGTGCGTGGCACTCTGCCTCGATGCGCGCCAGCTCCCGCAGTGCCGCCTCCACGTCCGGCTCACGCCCCACCACGAGGATGTGATACGCCTCTTCCTCCTGCCAGATGTGTACGTGCCGCCCGCGCAGCGCATTGAGCACCGTTTCCTCGTCTAGCTGGGCCAGCCGGCAGTGCGTCCGGTCGAACAGCCACTGCAGCGTCAGGCGCGCGCCCTCCGGGCCGGCGGGCCGCGCACAGACCCGGTCGATGAGCCGGTCAAACAGCGGCGTGTCCACCTGATCCGCCACATCGCGCCGCAGGTCGAGCAGGAAAAGCTCCAACTCGTGCCGCAGCACCCGCAGCTCGGTGAGCTGCCGCTCCAGCTCGACGAAGCGATCCTCGGCAACCCTCACAACCTGCTCGGGGCTCACATCGCGCCCCGGCAGCAGCGCGCGGATGTCTGCCAGCGAGAAGCCCAGCCGCTGCGCCCGCTGGATGAAGCGCAGGGTCTGCTCCGCCTCGGGCGCATAGAGCCGGTAGCCCGCCTCGGTGCGTTCCGCCGGTTCGAGCAGCCCTTCTCTCTCGTAGTACCGCAGCGCCGAGGTTCGCAGGCCCGCCCGCTTTGCGAGTTCGCCAATCGTCAGCATGTCGTCACCGTTGCCTGTGCCTGATTGGTTGTGCCGTTGATCTTAGTCGCGGCGCGGGCCAGATGCGAGTGTCGGCCCGGGATGAGGGAGGGGCGAGGTCCCCGTTGACAGGCCCATACGGGTAGGCTAGACTCGCGCTTGCCGGAGGATTGCCGGGCAAGCCGCCCCCCGAGGAGGACACATATGCGGACCGTCGAGTGGCATGAGGGCCGGGTGCGCATGATCGACCAGCGCAAGCTGCCCTGGGAGCTTGTCGTCAACCAGTACGACAACTACGCCGACGTTGCCCATGCCATTACCGATATGGTGGTGCGCGGCGCACCGGCCATCGGCGCGGCGGCTGCGTTCGGGATGGCTCTCGCCGCCCAGCAGTTCGACGCGACCAACCGCCCCGAGCTTGAGCGATACCTCGAAGAAGCCGCCGCCGTGCTGAAATCCGCCCGCCCGACCGCCGTAAACCTGGCCTGGGCGGTTGACCGGCAGCTTCGTGTGGTGCGCGATGAGAGCTGGCAGCGTGTCGAGGACATCCGCAAGGAGCTGCTGCGCAGCGCCCAGCGCATCGCCGACGAGGACGTGGCGATCAATCAGCGCATGGCGTCCTACGGGGCGACGCTCGTCGAGGACGGCATGACCATTCTGCACCACTGCAACACCGGCGCACTGGCAACCGTCGACTGGGGTACGGCGCTCGGCGTGATCCGTACCGCACACGAGCAGGGCAAGCGCATCCACGTGCTGCTGGACGAGACGCGACCGCGCCTGCAGGGTGCGCGCCTCTCGGCCTGGGAGCTTGAGCAGGCGGGTATCCCGTTCGACATCATCGTGGACGGTGCGGCTGGCCACTTCATGCGGACCGGCGAGGTGGATATCGTATTCGTCGGGTCCGACCGCACAGCAGCCAACGGCGACGTCGCCAACAAGATCGGGACTTACGGCGTGGCCGTGCTGGCACGCGAGAACGGCATCCCTTTCTACCCGGTCGTGCCGACCTCGACGGTGGACCTTTCGTTGGCTTCCGGCGATGAGATCCCCATCGAGGAGCGTTCGCCGGAGGAGGTGCGCTCGCCCTATGGCCTGGCCGTCGCCCCTGAGCATTACCCGGCCCGCAACCCCGCCTTCGACGTAACCCCGCACCGCTACGTGACCGGCATCGTGACCGAGAACGGCATCGCCTACCCGCCCTTCGACGTCAACCTGGCACGGGCGGTGCGCGGCGAGCTGCTCCAGCCGCCGCCGGGCGATCAGACGACAGCCACGCCGCCCGCCTGAGGCGACCCTCCCTCGGACCCTACGCCAGTCGAGGAGCGAACCCTCGTCCCGCCGGGCGAGCGTTCGCTGTTTGACGAGATGGAGTGGTAACGATGCCACTGGACGAGAACGAGGCTATCTGGCTTGGGGAGCTGATCGGCAAGGCTGTCGTCGAGCTCGAACATGCACCCGGGATGACAGTCGAGGTCGACGGCACTCCGAACCAGTGGGTGCAGGTCATCCCCGAGGCGTCCGAGCACGACGGGTTGCTCGCGGGCTTCGTTCTCAACTTTCCGTATCGCGGGCATGAAGGGCCCCCACTTGACACGCTACAGGATCTCCGGCTCATGCCGCCGCCGGGCTCTGAGAACCGCACCTGGGAGAACGGCGGCTTCGCCAGGATCTGGATCCGGCCGGACGTGCCGCTTGTCGGCCTGGCCCACTTTGTTGGAGACATCCTGCACCGGGTTGTCGGCGCTGCACCTGACGCCGAGCTTGCAGTACAGTTCGATTACGGGTATTAACTCGTAGACTTGTTTTTGAGCAGGCGGCCCCTGGCGTCGCGCTCCGCCGGTAGCCAGCGCCGCCTTTCTGCACGCCAAAAGGAAAGAGACACATGCGCATTGCGATCACAGGCTCAATTGCGTTCGACTACATCATGACCTACCCCGGCACGTTCAAGGAGATGCTGCTGGCGGAGAGCCTCGACCATATCAGCGTGAGCTTCCTCGTCGACGACATGAGCCGGCACCGGGGCGGCATCGCGCCGAACATCGCTTACACGCTGGCGCTGCTCGGCGAGCGCCCGGTGCTCGTCGGCACGGCGGGCAGCGACTTCGGCGAGTACCGCGCTGCGCTCAACGCCATCGGCGTAGACACCACCGGCACGCGCACCCACGAGGACCTGTATACCGCCTCGTTCTTCGTCAGTACCGACAGCCAGCAGGCGCAGATCGCGATGTTCTACACGGGCGCGATGGCCCGCGCGCGCACGCTCTCGCTCGCCGAGGCCATCCCCGGCAAGCCCGACCTCGCCGTGATTTCGCCCAATGATCCCGTCGCCATGCGCAACCTCATCGTCGAGTGCAAGGAGCGGGGCATCCCCTATGTGTACGACCCGAGCCAGCAGGTCGCGCGGGTGGAGGGCGCCGAGCTCGCCGAGGGCGTAGACGGCGCGCACATTCTGATTCTGAACGAATACGAGCACGCCGCGCTCACCAGGAAGACGGGCTATTCGCACGACCAGCTTCTGGAGCTAACCGGAACCGTCATCGTGACCCGTGGGCGCGACGGTACGGACATCTACACCGACGGTGGCGTGTGCCACATTCCGGCAGTGCCCCCGCGCGAGATCAAGGACCCGACCGGCGTAGGTGACGGTTTCCGCGGGGGGCTGCTCAAGGGGCTGGCCGCCGGCTGGCCCTGGGAGATCGCCGGGCGCGTCGGCGCGCTGGCGGCCACCTACGTGCTGGAGCAGACCGGCACGCAGAACCACTACTACAAGCGGCGCCAGTTCGTCGAACGTTTCCGCGAGCACTTCGACGACGGCGGGCTGCTCGACGAGATGCTGCAAACCGCCGAATGAGCCCGCTCGTCGTCCACCGGCTGCAGGACGAGGCGCGTATCCGGGCCTTCCTGCTGGCCGACTTCGATTACGCTGCCTATGCGCTGGGCGACCTCGAGCCACCCTATGCGGACCATGCCGCCTGGTATGGAGCTGCGCAGAACGGCGCGGTCGAGGCGCTGGCGCTGGTCTACGACGCCGTCGAGCCGCCCGTGCTCTTTCTGATGGGCAGCGCGCCGGCGCTCGACGTGCTGCTGGCCGGGGCACTCATCCCCGGCAGCGCGCAGTTCCTGTGCCGCCCCGGCGACGTGCCGCTGGTGCAGCGCCACTATGCCGTCGAGCGTGTCGAGCACATGCTCCGCATGCGGCTGAACCCGGAGGATTTCCGTCCGGTCGAGGTGCCGCCGGATGCCCCGGCACTTCGCCGCCTCGGCGTGGTTGAAGCACCCGCGATGTCTGCCCTTCTGGCGCTCGCCGCGGCCCACGATGGTCGGGCACTCGACGATATCGCCTTCGAGACGGGCATGGTCGAGGACGGCGTGTACTACGGGCTTCACGACGGCGGCGAGCTGATCGCGATGGCGGGCACGCACCTTATTGCGCGGCGCGCCGGGTTCGGCGCGCTGGGCAATGTCGTCGTGCACCCCGATTACCGCGGCAGGGGGCTGGCGAAGTGGATCAGCCAGGCGGTGATCAGGTCCCTGTTCGACAGCGGCAGCCGGTTAGTCATTCTCAACGTCGCGAAGCACAACGAACCGGCGATCCGGGCTTACCGGCGGCTGGGCTTTGAAACGGTGAGCGAGTTCGCCGAGGGCATCGCCCGGCGCCGCGCAGGTTAGCCGCACCGGGAGCGCGCGGTATAATCACCGCTTTGAGACTTTCCAGACCTTTCGAGGTGTACCTTTTGAGGAGTTCCCATGGCAATCGATCACGACATTAGAGACCCCCGGCTGGCCGAAGGCGGGCGCTACCGCATCGAGTGGGCGGCCCAGGAGATGCCGGTTCTGCAGCAGATCCGCGAGCGGTTCCAGGCCGATCGCCCGCTTGACGGCGTGCGCATGTCCGCCTGCCTGCACATCACCGCCGAGACGGCCAACCTCGCGCGTGCTCTGCAGGCCGGTGGCGCGGACGTGGTGCTGACAGCCTCCAACCCGCTCAGCACGCAGGACGACGTCGCCGCGAGCCTCGTCACACACTTCGAGATCCCGGTCTACGCGATCAAGGGCGAGGACGACGAAACATACTACGATCACATTAAGGCCGCCATCGCCCACAAGCCGCAGATTACGATGGACGACGGTGCAGACCTCGTCAGCACGCTGCACAAGGAATACCCCGACCTGCTCGAGGGCGTCGTCGGCGGCACCGAGGAGACCACGACGGGCGTCATCCGCCTCCGCGCCATGGCGAAGGAAGGCGCGCTCAAGTTTCCGGTCATCGCCGTCAACGACTCGATGACCAAGCACCTGTTCGACAACCGCTATGGCACGGGCCAGAGCACGATGGACGGCATCATCCGCGCGACGAATATTCTCATCGCCGGCAAGACCGTCGTGATCGCGGGCTACGGCTGGTGCAGCCGCGGCATCGCGATGCGGGCCAAGGGCATGGGCGCGAACGTCATCGTGACGGAGATCGACCCGCTCAAGGCGCTCGAAGCGGTAATGGACGGCTTCCGCGTAATGCCGATGATCGAGGCTGCGCCGCTCGGCGACATCTTCGTGAGCGCCACCGGCGACATCAACGTGATCGACACCCACCATATGAAGGCCATGAAGGACGGCGCGATCATCGCCAACTCAGGGCACTTCAACGTCGAGATCAACCTGCGCGGCCTGCGCGAGATGTCCACCGGCGAGCCGGAGCGGGTGCGACCCTTCGTCGAGCGCTACGTGCTCGACGGCGGCAAGACGCTCCACGTGCTGGGTGAGGGCCGCCTCGTGAACCTCGCCGCCGCCGAGGGCCACCCGGCCAGCGTGATGGACATGAGCTTCGCCAACCAGGCACTCGCCTCGCAGTTCATGCTCGACAACGCGCAGTCCCTCGACAACACCGTCTACACCATCCCCGAAGAGCTGGACATGGAGATCGCACGGCTCAAGCTCGCCGCGATGGGCGTCGAGATCGACAAGCTCACACCCGAGCAGGAAGCCTACCTGAACGACTGGCGCATGGGCACGTAATGTCGCCTGCTGCTGCCGGGGCCGCCCGCGCTGGGCGGCCCTTTTTGTCTCCGGGGCGCGCCTGGCTCCGTTGTCACCGCCCTGCCCATACGCTATACTGATCCAAGCAACTGCCTCCGCTGTATCATCGTAGCAGTCAGTGAGAGATCTCCGTGAAAGCACTTATCACCGGTGTTGGTGGATTCGTTGGTAATCATCTAGCTCGCCATCTGTTGGATCAGGGCGACACTGAAGTCGTCGGTACCACCTACCTCGCCCCCGAGGCATACCCCGACCTCGCCAGCTTCGACATGGAGCTGCGGCAGGTCGAGCTAACGGACGACGACGCCGTCCGGCGTCTGCTCGACGAGACCCGCCCCGACCATATCTACCATCTCGCGGCGCAGAGTTTCGTCCCCGAGTCGTTCGAGAGCCCCTGGGACACCCTGAGCAACAACATTAAAGCGCAGCTCAGCATTATTCTGGCTATGATCAAGCTCGACCTGCCGAGCCGTCTGCTGGTTGTCGGCTCGGCGGAGATCTACGGGCCGGTCTCGCCGGACGACATCCCCATCGACGAGCAGCAGCCGCTGCGCCCGCCCAGCCCCTACAGCGTCAGCAAGGTCGCGCAGGATATGCTCGGGCTGCAGTATTTCATCAGCCACAATCTGCCCATCATCCGGGTGCGGCCTTTCAACCAGATTGGGCCCGGCCAGAGCAAGCGGTTCGTCGCTCCGGCCTTTGCCAGCCAGATCGCCGCCGTCGAGGCGGGACAGCAGGAGCCCGTCCTGTACGTCGGCAACCTCGACGCCAAGCGCGACTTCACCGACGTACGGGATATGTCACGCGCGTACCGTGTCGTCATGACGCTCGGCGAGCCCGGCGCCGTCTACAACATCGGCAGCGGGCAGGCGCACAGCATCCGCGAGGTGCTGGATATCCTGCTCGACATGAGCGACGCCGCCATCGACGTGGAGCCGGACCCGGCGCGGATGCGCCCCACGGAAGTCCCTATCTTCGTATGTAACCCGGCCCGCATCCGCGCGACGACGGGCTGGGAGCCAACCTACAGCCTCGAACAGACTCTTGCCGACGTGCTCGCCGAGTGGCGTGAGCGCGTGAAGGCGGCCGCGTCCTGATTGAGGCGTTCAGATTCCAGATGCGTTGATCGTCATTCCAGACATGTGACAACTGCTAACCTAGGAGATTAGGCATGCCAAAAGCACTCATCACGGGGATCACCGGGCAGGACGGGTCCTACCTGGCCGAATTCCTTCTGGCGAAGGGCTACGAAGTCGTCGGGCTGGTGCGCCGCACGAGCACCGTCAACTTTGAGCGCATCGGCCACATCCAGGACGATATCACCCTGGTCTCCGGCGATATGCTCGACCAGACTTCGCTGACCCGCATCATCGACGAGCACCGCCCCGACGAAGTCTACAATCTGGCGGCGCAGAGCTTCGTGCAGGCGTCGTGGCAGCAGCCGGTCTTCACGGGAGACGCGACGGCGCTCGGCGTCACGCGGCTTCTGGACGCCATCCGCCAGGTGGACCGCGAAGTCAGCATCCGGTTCTACCAGGCGTCCAGCTCCGAGATGTTCGGCAAGGTACAGGAGGTCCCGCAGAGCGAGACCACGCCCTTCTACCCGCGCAGCCCTTACGGCGTGGCGAAGGTCTACGGGCACTGGATCACCGTGAACTACCGCGAGAGCTACCAGATGCACGCCTCCAGCGGCATCCTGTTCAACCACGAGAGTCCGCGGCGCGGGCTGGAATTCGTCACCCGCAAGATCACCGACGGCGCCTCGCGGATTAAGCTTGGCCTGCAGGATAAGCTTGCGCTCGGCAACCTCGACGCCCGGCGCGACTGGGGCTTCGCCGGTGACTACGTCGAAGCCATGTGGCTGATGCTCCAGCAGGACGAGCCGGCAGATTACGTTGTCGCAACCGGCGAGACGCACTCCGTGCAGGAGCTGTGTGAAGCCGCCTTCGGCCACCTCGACCTCGACTGGCGCGACTACGTCGTGCAGGATCCGCGGTTCATGCGCCCGGCAGAGGTTGACCTACTCGTCGGCAATCCTGAGAAGGCCCGGCGCGTGCTCGGCTGGGAGCCGAAGGTCACATTCGAGGGGCTGGTCCAGATGATGGTCGATGCTGACTTGGCGAAAATCAAGAAGGAGATGGAAAGTGAGCGACATTAAGTTCGGCACAGATGGCTGGCGCGGAGCCATCGCGGAGGACTACACCTTCGACAACGTGCGCCGCTGCACCCAGGGCTTCGTCAAGTACCTGAAGGCGCATGGCGCGCAGGACAAAGGCATCGTCATCGGCTACGACCAGCGCTTCGGGTCGGAGCACTTCGCCGCGGCGGCAGCCGAGGTTGCGGCAGCCAACGGCGTCAAGGTCTGGCTGACACAGAGTGCCACCCCTACCCCCGTTATTTCCTTCTCTGTCACAAACAAGCAGGCTGCAGGCGGCATTAACATTACTGCCAGCCACAACCCGCCGACGGATAACGGCTTCAAGGTGCGTGATGAGAACGGCGGCGCCGTCGCGCCGGAAGGGCTGGACGAGATCGAAGCCGCTATCCCGCCGATTGCCGAAGTACAGCGCATACCGCTGGAGCAGGCTGTCGCAGATGGGCTCGTGGAGATCTTCGACCCGGCCCCCGCCTACCTGGAGCAGATCCACCGCCTCGTCGACGTCGACCGTGTCAAGAACGCCGGCTTCAAGATTCTCGTCGAGCCGATGTGGGGTAACGGCATCGGCTGGCTGCCGCGCATCCTGGAGGGCGGCAGCACCGAGATCATCGAGATCCACGACCGCCGCAACCCGATCTTCCCTGAGATGAAACGTCCCGAGCCCATCCCGCCGAATGTCGACGTCGGCCTGCAGGCGACCGTCGAGCATGGCGCGGACGTGTGCATCATCTTCGACGGCGACGCCGACCGCGTCGGCGCGGGCACGGGCGAAGGTCGCTTCATCAACCAGCTTGAGATGTACGCGCTGCTGGCGCTCTACATGCTCGACGTGCGCGGGCAGCGCGGCCCCATCGTCAAGACCATCTCGACGACGGATATGCTCAAGAAGCTGGGCCAGATGTATGACGTGCCGGTCTACGAGACGGGGGTGGGTTTCAAGTACGTCGCGCCGAAGATGGTCGAGGTCGACGCGCTCATCGGCGGCGAGGAGAGCGGCGGCTTCGCCTTCCAGAACCACGTCCCGGAGCGCGACGGTATTCTGGCAGGCCTGTACCTGCTCGACTTCATGTGCCAGAAGAACATGACCGCCGCCGAACTGCTCGACTACCTGTTCGAGAAGGTAGGCGCGCACTACTACGACCGTATCGACACGCGCCTCGCCAGCCAGGAGCAGAAGGAAGCCGTACGCCAGCATCTCGACTCCTCGCGGCCTGATACGCTGGGCGGCCTCGAGGTGACGGGCGTGAACACACTCGACGGCTACAAGTACGAGCTGGCCGACGGCGGCTGGATGCTGATCCGCTTCTCGGGTACCGAGCCGCTGATCCGCATCTACACCGAAACCACGCACAAAGATAAGGTTCAGACCATTCTGCAGGACGGGCTTAAGTACGCCGGCATCGGGTAGCCGGATCTGCGTTGCACCCTGCTGGCCGCGCCGTGAGCCTCACCGCGCGGCCAGTTCATTCTCAGGAGACGTAACCGTGGAGCTTGTCGATACGCACTGCCATCTGGACTTCAACCGCTTCGACGCCGACCGCGACGCCGTCGTCGAGCGGGCCGCCGAAGCGGGCGTGACGCGCATCGTCGTGCCGGGGCTCGACGTGGCGACGAGCCGGGCTGCGGTCGCGCTTGCAGACACATATCCGGCGGTCTACGCCGCCGTTGGCTTTCACCCCAACGACCTCGGCGAGCGCCCTACCCCGCCCGCCGAGGCGCTCTCCGCCATACGCGAGCTGGCCGCACACCCCAAGGTCGTCGCGGTTGGCGAGATCGGGCTCGATTATTACTGGGACAGGACGCCGCGTGACGTGCAGCACGCGTGGCTCCGCGCGCAGCTTGAGCTGGCCGCCGAGCTCGGCCTGCCCGCCATCCTGCACAACCGCGACTCGACCTCTGACCTGCTCGCGCTACTCGGCGAGTGGGTGCGGGGCGGCCTGCCGCCAGCGCTCGCCGGCCGCCCCGGCGTGCTGCACTCGTTCTCGGCGAGCTGGGCCGACGCGCAGGCGGCGCTGGAGCTCGGCTTCTACATCGGCTTCACCGGGCCGCTGACCTTCAAGAAGGCGGATGACCTGCGCCATATCGCGGCGAGCGCGCCGGCAGACCAGGTGCTCGTCGAGACAGACTCGCCGTTCCTCACGCCCCACCCTCACCGTGGCGAGCGCAACGAGCCTGCTTTCGTGCGCTTCGTCGCGGAGAAGCTGGCGGAGGTACGCGGTGCAAGTCTGGAGGCCGCCGCCCGCCAGACGACAGCCAACGCGGGGCGGTTGTTCGGCTGGGCTGCGACAGCACACGACGAGCCCCAATAAGCCAGACGCTTGTCGCGCTTACACCCCAGATAACGAAGTCTGATAAGTCCACGCCCGCGCAGAGGCTTGACCACCCCTGTGAACTACTATATACTGTGTCGTCGGGACAACCGGATACACACCACCCGCCTGGTCCTTGAACATGGTGGCGCTTTTGCGCGACGCCCCCTGCTGCTCGTGCCGGTCTGCACTTTTGGCCGCCCACGCCTCGCAGGCGCTCTTGCCGGAGCCTCTTCTGGCAACCACCTATGGCTGAGAAACCAGTCCAACTCCCTCGGGCCGCAAGTGGCATGGGATGCGTGTGTCTGGCTGCCCCGCTGGTGGCCAAGTAGAAGCTCTCGGATGGCATCTGCGAGCGCCGCCAAAAATATTCCACAAGGGAGAAGATATCCTAACCGCTATGGCTGAAGTGCAAGTATCCCCCATTACTGATGACATTCCCGCCATGTCCGAAGAGATGCTCGAATCGTATCTATACGAGCCGCCGCGCCACGGGCAAATCCTGAAAGGCACCATCGAAGAGATGCGCGACGATGCAATCATCGTCGACATCGGTGGCAAGCAGAGCGCGTTCGTCGCCCGGGGTGACCTGGAGCGGCTGAGCGACGAGATGCTGGGCAAGCTGGAGACCGGCGCGGAACTGAACGTCTACGTGCTCAAGCCGGGCAGCGACGGCGAAGTGCTCGTCTCGATCAACAAGGCGCTGACGCTCGAGGACTGGGAGCGCGCCGCCGAGCTTCAGGAAAAAGACGAGACGATCCGCGTCACCGTGAACGGGTTCAACAAGGGCGGCGCGCTGGTCGATTTTGGCCGGCTGCGCGGCTTCGTCCCGAACTCGCAGCTCCTCGTCGTGCCGCGCGGCGCCTCGCGCGAGCAGCAGGAAGACGCCAAGAACGAGCTCATCGGCCGGTCGATCCCGGTCAAGGTCATCGAAGTGAACCAGCGGCGCAACCGCCTGGTGCTCTCCGAGACCGCAGCCCGCCGCGACCAGCGCCAGGAGCTGCTGGAAGGCCTGGAGCCGGGGCAGGTCGTCACGGGCCGCGTGGTCAAGATCGTGGACTACGGCGCGTTCGTCGACATCGGCGGCGTGAACGGCCTCGTTCATATCTCGAAGCTTGACTGGCAGCACGTCAACCATCCGAGCGACGTGCTCACCGTGGGCGAGGAGATCGAGGTCCGCATCGAAGACGTGGACGTGGAGCGCGAGCGCATCAGCCTGAACCGCCAGGCTCTGATCCCTGACCCCTGGAGCGAGATCGAGCAGTCGCATGAGATCGGCGATCTCGTCAGCGGCAAGATCAGCAGCGTTGTGGACTACGGCGTCTTCGTCGAGCTGCCCAACGGCATCACGGGGCTGGTCCACGTTAGCGAGATGTCCAGCACTAACGTCGCCAGCCCGCAGAAGTGGGCACAGGAAGGCGACGACCTGCTGGTGCGTATCATCAGCATCGATCCCGAGCGCAAGCGCATCGGCCTCAGCGTCGATAAGGTCACCCAGCAGGAGCTCTACGACTGGATGACCGAGCGCGGCGAAGAGATCGTCGAAGAGACGAACGGCGCCGGGTACGAGTACGAAGACGAGGCAGAAGAGGCAGACGAGCCCGAGTTCGCCATGGCGGATGAGGCTGAGTAGGCTTCCGAGCCAGCACAACCGGACTACGGGGGCTGGGTGCTCAGCGAGCACCCGGCCCTTGCTTTTTCCACACCCCGCACCAGAGTATAATCCGCACACCAACCACTTTTTGGAGCGACGCTGAAGCGCCCGGCGGCCTTTATGACAGACCTATCGATCATCATCGTGAGCTGGAACGTGTGCGACCTGCTCCGCGACTGCCTTGCTTCCATCGAAGCGGGCGCGCAGGCGGGCTGGTACACTCTCGCCGCGCCGGGCGTGCGAGCTGATCAGAGTGCCCCGCTTACCGTTGAGACAATCGTGGTCGATAACCTGTCTTCAGACGGCACGCCGGAGATGCTGCGCGAGGCCTTCCCGTGGGTGCGGCTCGTCGAACCGGGCGAGAATACCGGCTTCACGCGCGGTAACAACATCGGCATGCGGGCCAGCACGGGCCGCTGGCTGCTGCTGCTCAACCCGGATACCGTCGTGCTGGACGATGCCCTGCCCCGTATGGTGGATTACATCGACGCCCACCCGGCGGTTGGCGCGCTCGGCCCGCAGCTTCTGAACGACGATGGTACGGTGCAGTCTTCGCGGCGGCGCTTCCCCACATTCTGGACTGCCGTCTTCGAGAGCACGTGGCTTCAGAGCGCCGCGCCGCGCGGCGTGCTTAGCCGCTACTACATGACCGACACGCAAGACGACGAGATCATGCCCGTGGACTGGGTGCAGGGTGCGGCGCTGCTCGTGCGGCGCAGCGTGCTCGCCCAGGTCGGCGGCTTCGACGAGCACTTCTTCATGTACTCCGAGGAGCTTGACTGGCAGCGCCGCATCAAGGCGGCGGGCTGGCAGATCGTGTACTTCCCGCCCGCCAGGATCGTGCACTACGGCGGCAAGAGCAGCGAGCAGGTCGCCGCGCAGCGCCACATCTACTTTCAGACGAGCAAGGTGCGCTACTTCCGCAAGCACCACGGGCGGCTGGCCGGCCTCGGCGTGCGCGCGGTGCTGCTGGCCAACTACGTCGCACAGGTCGCCGTCGAGGGGGCCAAGTTCGTGCTGGGCCACAAGCGCCCGCTGCGCCGCGAGCGCGTACGCGCCTACTGGCAGGTGTTGCGCTCGGGGCTGAGGGGTTAGCCGGGGATGCGTATCGGCCTTGTCACCGGGGAGTACCCGCCGATGGAGGGCGGCGTCGGCGCGTACACGCGCGAGCTTGGCCGCGCGCTCGCCGCGCAGGGCCACGACGTTTCGGTGTTCACGCGGGAGGCTGCCGCCAGCGCAGACCCCGGCCCGGTGCATGTCACCGCCGCAGTCGGCCCGCGCTGGGGCTGGAGGACGCTGGGCCTGATCCGCCAGTGGGCCCGCACCCGGCGTCTGGACGTGGTCAGCGTCCAGTTCCAGACCGCCGCCTACAACATGCACCCGGCGATCCACTGGCTGCCCTCGCGGCTGCGTGAAGTGCCCGTCGCTGTGACGTTTCACGACCTGCGCTTCCCGTACCTCTTTCCGAAGGCAGGTAGGCTCCGCACCGCTGTCGTGCGGCGGCTCGCCCGCACCGCCGCCGGTGCCATCACCACCAACCGGGCCGACGAGCGCACGCTTCGCGACGCGTGGGGCATCCAGAACGTCGCGTGGATTCCCATCGGCAGCAACGTGAGCACCGAGCCGCCACGCGGCTACGATCGCGCAGTATGGCGGGCATCGCTCGGCGTGGGGCCAGACGACCTGCTGATCAGCTATTTCGGCTTCCTCAACGAGAGCAAGGGCGGGCTGGTGCTCGTCGAGGCGCTCGCCCGCCTTGTGGAAGCGGGCGCCCCGGCGCGGCTGGTCATGATCGGCGGCAGGGCGGGGGCCAGCGACCCGACGAACCTCGCCTACGCCCGGCGCGTCGATGCGCTGGCACAGCAGCACGGGCTTGAGAGCCGGATTCACTGGACCGGCTTCGTGGACGACCCGGTGGTGAGCGCGCATTTCCTCGCCAGCGACCTCACCGCCCTGCCCTACCTCGACGGCGTCTCGCTGCGCCGGGGCACGCTGATGGCCGCGCTGGCGCACGGGCGCGCCATCGTGACGACGCACCCTGAGACCCCGGAAGCAGAGATCGAGGGCGCGGTGTGCGCTGTGCCAGCGGGCGATGCGGCAGCACTGGCAGATGCGATTGCCGTGCTGTGGCGCGACCCCGCCGAGCGGGCGCGGCTTGAGTCCGCCGCGCGCAGCGCCGCCGAGCAGTTCCGCTGGGATGTCATCGCCGCCAGCACTACAGAGTTCTTCGAGCGGATCACGTGAAATCGCACAGACTGGGAGGGATGCCATGAGCGATCAGACCATCCGACGGGTCAACCCCGAAACCATAGCCCCGCCGGTCGGCTACACTCATGTCGTCGAGGCGCGAAGCAGCCGCACGGTACATATCTCGGGGCAGGTGGCGCTCGACTCGCACGGCAATCTCGTCGGCCCCGGCGATATGCACGCCCAGGCCGAGCAGGTGTTCAAGAACCTGCAGTCCGCACTCCGGGCAGTGAACGCCAGCTTTTCGGACGTCGTCAAGCTGACGTACTTCGTCGTCGATCTCTCCCAGATGCAGGCAGTGCGGGATGTGCGAGGCCGCTACATCGACGAAGCGCACCTGCCCGCCAGTACCGCGGTCGAAGTCCGGCGGTTGGTTCGCGCGGACTTCCTGCTCGAAATCGAAGCCACAGCTGCATTGAACGACTGAGCGCAGACCCGTCGATGTCCGCACAGGCTCAAGGTCTGGCTGAGGCGCTCCCACAGGCGAGGCGCCGCCGGGCGCTCGCGTGGTTGGCTGCCCACCGGGGTATTGTCGCCATCACGGCTGCCTTCATTCTGCTGTGCAGTGTCTACAGCGTGGTCAACCCGCTCTACGAGGCCCCGGACGAGACCTTTCACCTCGCCGTCGTCGAGCACATCGCCCGGACGGGCACCCTGCCCCGCGTCGAGCCCGGCGTAGAGACTCCCTCGGCGCAGGAAGCGACGCAGCCGCCGCTGTACTACGCGCTCGGGGCGGCTGCTTCGTGGCGGGCATGGCCCGACGAGCCAGCCGCCCCGCGCCTGAACCCCCACGCCGCCATCGGCGAGCCGGGTGCACCCGACAATAAGAACCGGTCCCTGCACGGCGGCGAGGAGGCGTTCCCCTGGCGCGGCGAAGTGGCAGCCGCCCACCTGGTGCGCTTCATGAGCGTGCTGATGGGCGCGGCGACGGTCGCGCTCACCTACGCCCTTGTTCGCGAGATCTGGCCCGGCTCGGAGCCTGCGGCGCTGCTCGCGGCGGGGCTGGTGGGGTTCAACCCCCAGTTCCTGTTCATCAGCGGCGCGGCCAACAATGACACGCTGATGGCGCTCGTCGGGGCGTGGCTGATGCTGCTGGCAGTGCGCGTTATACGCCATGGCCTGACCGAGCGCCGCACCGCTGCGCTTGCGGTCGTCACCGTGCTGGTGCTGCTCACCAAGCTCAGCGGGCTGTCGTTCCTGCCACTCGTGGCGGCGGTGCTGGCCTGGCATGGCTGGCGCCGCCGGGACTGGCGCGGCGCGGCGCGGTCTGCGGCGGCGATCGCGCTGGCCTGCCTCGTGTTCGTGGGATGGTGGTACGCCCGCAATCTGCGGCTGTACGGCGACCCGACGGCGCTTGCCGCGCACCTCAGCGTCATGCCTCGCCGCGACGTTGCCCTGCTCGACCTGCGCCACGAGTGGCAGGGGCTCTGGCAGAGCTACTGGGCGATGTTCGGCTGGTTCAACGTACCCGCGCCGCGCGGGGTCTACACGTTCTACGCCGCGCTGTCGCTGCTGGCAGCCGCCGGGCTGGCGGCGTGGGCAGTCGTTGAGGCGTGTCGCAGACACTGGGCCGCGCTCGGGCTGCCGGCGTTGCTTGCGGCACAGGTCGCGCTGACATTCGCCAGCCTTGTACGCTGGTCGCTGCTGACCTACGGCTCGCAGGGGCGGCTGCTGTTCCCGGTGATCGCGTCCATTGCGGTGCTCATGGCAGGCGGGCTGACGCGGCTGCTCGCGCTGCGGTGGCAGAGGGCGGTGGTAGTCGCGGTTGGCGTGCCGCTGTTCGTGCTCGCGGCGGCACTGCCGTGGCTCGTGATCCGGCCTGCGTACACGCCTCCCAGCTATGCTGGCGGCGCGGCCCGGCAAGCGGTTGACTTCACCGCGCCGGGCGGTGAAGCGCCCACCCTGCGCCTGCTGGGCGCGTCGGTGAGCAGCGGCACGGCCCTTCCCGGCGATACGGTAGTCGTGACTGCGGACTGGGAAGTGATCAGCATGCCGGGCCGCGACTGGAGCGTTTACGTCCACCTTGCAGACAGCGCGGAGCTGCTGGCCGGGCAGTACGACAGCTACCCCGGCGGTGGCCTACTCGCCACGAGCGACCTCGTGCCCGGCACCCGCTGGACGGACACCTACCACGTGCCGGTCAGCGAGACTGCCTACGCGCCCGAAACGCTGGAGGTGCGGCTCGGGCTGTACGACTACGCCACCGGCGAACGCATGGCGCTCGCTACCGGCGGTGACGCCGGAGTTCTCGGAGAGGTCGCCCTGCATGAGCAGCCGGGGGCCAAAGTAGCCAACCCGGTTTCCATCGACTTCGGCGGAGAGATGCGGCTCGCGGGCTATGAGATCAGCCCGCGCACCGCCCGCCCCGGCGAGTCTGTGTCCGTGGTGCTGTACTGGCAGGGCCAGCAGCCGGTGACGCGCGATTTCACCGTCTCGGTGCAGGTTCTTGGCCAGCAAGACCAGCACAACGTCGGGCAGGAGGACAGCCAGCCCGCCGGCGGCGCTCTGCCAACCTCCGGGTGGGAGCCGGGCGTGCTCGTCGGGGATGCGTCCACCGTCGAGATCGCCGCGGACGCACCGCCCGGCGTCTACGACGTGCAGATCGTCGTCTACTGGTTCGACGAAGCCGGGCAGATCCAGCGGCTGGAACGGCTCGGCGCGCACGGTGAACCGCTCGATGCCGCGCTGCTGCTGACCAGCCTGCGGGTCGAGCCATGACGTTGCGGTTCCGGGAGCACCGCGCCGCGTGGCTTATCCTCGCGGCGTACGTCGTGCTTGCTACCACGTACAGCGTCGTCACGCCGGTATTTGAAGGTCCCGACGAGTTCCTGCACGCCGGGGTCGTGCACTACATCACCGAGACGGGGCAGTTCCCCGTGCAGCAGCCGGGCGTCCGCACCGCGTGGGACCAGGAGGGCAGCCAGCCGCCGCTGTACTACGCACTTGCGGCTGCGCTCACCGTACCGCTCGATACGTCCGACTTTGAGAGCGTGCACCGGCGCAACCCGCACGGCAAGTACGGCCTGCCCTTCGACCGTGACAACAAGAATATCGCTCTGCACAACCCGCAAGCAGAGCGATTCCCGTGGCGCGGCGCGGTTCTGTCCGTGCATCTCGTCCGCTTCATGAGCGTGGCGTTTGGCGCGGGCACCGTCGCGCTGACGTACACGCTCGCCCGCACCCACTGGCCCGATCAGCAGTCTGTCGCTCTGCTGGCGATGGCACTCGTCGCCTTCAACCCCATGTTCCTGTTCGTCAGCGGAACGGTGAGCAACGACAACCTGCTCGTCATGCTGTCAACCGCTGCGCTGGTCCTCATGGTAGCGGTGCTGCGCGGCGGCCTGACGACACTTCGCGCCGGGGCGCTTGCGCTGACCCTCGCCCTCGCCGCGCTGACGAAGCTGAGCGGCCTGACCTTGCTGCCGGTGGCGGCGCTCGTGCTGGCGATACACGCCCGGCATCGCGCTGACTGGCGGCGGGCGCTGCTCGCCGGTGCGGGGATCGTCGCGGCGCTGCTTGCCGTCACAGGCTGGTGGTTCGCCCGCAACCTGCGTCTGTACGGCGAGCTCACCGGCCTCCAAACGATGATCGCCATAGCGGGCCTGCGCGAAGATGCGACGCTGGCGGCGGTCGCCAGTGAGTGGCCCGGCTTCTGGCGCGGGTACTGGGCGTACTTCGGCTCCTCCAGCATCCTCGCTGAACCCATCGTGTACCACCTCTTCACCGTACTCAGCCTCGCCGCACTGGCGGGGTTTGTGGCATGGGCGGCGCGTGAGGCATATCGTCGCCGCTGGGCGACACTGCTCATTCCCGGTGTGCTTGCGCTGCAGGCCGCCGTGACGTTCGCCGCCCTGGTGCGCTGGTCGCTGCTCACGTACGGCTCGCAGGGCCGCCTGATGTTCCCGGTGATCGCCGCCACAAGTACCCTCATGGCTTACGGCCTGCTGGTGTGGCTCCCCGTGCGCTGGCAGGGCACGGGCGCGGCTGCTGTCGCCGCACCGCTGCTTCTGGTGGCAGCCCTCTCGCCTTTCCGGTATATTGCACCCGCCTACAGCCCACCCGCTGCCGTGAGCGCCGTTCCGGAGAGCGCACACCCAGCCGCGGCAGCCTTCGGCGGGCTGGAAGTCGTCGCGGCGGCGGTTGGCGAGCCCGAGCGTGACCGCCTGCCCGTTACGCTGTATCTGCGGGCGTCTGAGCCGCTTGCCGAAGATATGAGCCTGTACCTGCGCGTGCTGGGGCCCGATGGCGCGGAGTTGGGCCAGCTCAAGACGTATCCCGGCGGCGGGCTGCTGCCCACCAGCCAGATGCAGCAGGGTGCACTCTATGCCGACGCGTACTCGCTGCGCTTCGCCGGCCCGCCGGACGATTTGCGCCTCGCAGTGCAGGCGGGCGTCTTATCCGGCAACGAGTTCGTGCTCTTTCCGGCAACACTGCCCGGCGGCGGGCAGGCAGCCGCGCTGCTCGTTAGCGGCGAGCGCCTTACCTTTGAGCCTTTTGATCCCGAACCGGCGGTGAACACCCCATGACCCGGCTCGAACAGTCCATCGTCCGCGCCCAGCGCTGGCTTGCAGAGAAGCCCATCCGCGCCGACCTCGCCGCCGTGCTGGTCCTGACGCTGCTGTGGGTGCTGTTCTTCTGGCGCGCGCTCACCCCAAACCCGGTGAACCAGGTCTCGTATCCAGAGGGCGACTTCTCGGGCCAGTTCGTTGCCTTCGCCGCGTACCAGGCGCGCCGTCTGCTCGCCGGGGAGATCCCGCTGTGGAACCCCTACAACTATGCCGGGCACCCGTTCCTGGCCGACACCCAGTCCGCAGTGTTCTACCCGCCGCGCCTCGTCACGATTGCGGTCAGCCGGTTCACCGGCGGGCTGAGCTACGCAGCGCTCCAGGCCGAGGCGCTCGCACACTACTGGCTCGGCGGGCTGTTCATGTATCTGTTCGCCCGCACCGTGACGCGTTCCGCATTCGCCGGGCTGGTGGGCGCGCTGACCGTTACCTATGGCGGCTACCTGACAGGCTACCCGCCGCTGCAGCTTGCCGTGCTGGAGGCGGGCATCTGGCTGCCGCTGGCGCTGATGGGCGTTTTCCTCGCCACGGAGCAGCCGGGCCGCTGGCACGCAGGCTGGCTCGCCCTGAGTGCGCTCGCGCTTGGCCTGAGCCTGCTGGCAGGCCACCCGCAGACCACGCTGTTCCTGCTGTACGTGCTCATCTCCTACACGATCCACCGGGCAGCGCGCGCACGAAGCCGCTGGCTGCCCGCGACGCTCGCCCTCGGCGCGGTGGTGGCGCTGGGCTTTGGGTTGGCCGCAGTGCAGGTGCTGCCCGGCCTGGAGTACACCCGCCTGACGGTGCGCTCCGAGATGGGCGTCGACGCGCTGTCCGGCGGCTTCCCTTTCCGCGATCTGCTGGTGCTCGTCCTGCCCAACGTGCTGACGCTCTGGTCGCCGCTGTACAGCGGCATCGCGGCGCTGGCGCTGGCAGGCGTCGCCGTGTGGCGGCGGCGTGAGGGCGCGCTGTTCTGGGCAGCGGTTGCCGGCGTAGCGCTCGTGCTGTCCTTCGGCGGCGCAACGGTGCTGTACCGGCTCGCATACCTGCTCGCGCCGGGCGCGTCGTGGTTCCGGGGGCAGGAGCGCGCCGCTTACGTCGTGGCGCACAGCCTCGCGATCCTCGCCGCAATGGGCGTCGCCGCGCTGCGAGAGCCGGGCGTGGCGCGCCGCCCGCTGAGCCACGCGCTCGGCATCGCGGCGGCGCTGGCCTGGGCCGCCGCCGTGCAGACCTTCCTGATCGGCCGGTTCACCGAAGGCCCCGAGCCGGTCGCGCTGATCAACGGCCTGTTCTTCCTGGCAATCCTCGCCACGGCAGCGTGGGTGATCATTGGGCGGCTCGCGGAGCGCGCGCCCCGACCGTGGTGGGGTGTGGCGATCGTGGCGCTGGTAGTGTTCGACCTGTTCAGCCTGAACAGCAGCACAAACTGGGAGCCCGTTCCCGCCGCCGCGCGAGAGCTGTACCACCACGAGATGGTGGACGCGATTCAGGAGGATGGCGGCCTGTTCCGCGTGGACGGGCGGGTCGGGCTGTCACACGGCAACTACGGCACGTTCGCCGGGGTGCAGGACATCCGGGGGATCAGCCCGCTGCTGCCCAGCGTGCTCGACCGCTACGCGCGCACCCTGCCCGAATACCGGCTGTACGAGCTGCTCAACGTGCAGTACGTCATGACGGACTGGCAGGAGCTGGAGCGCCCCAGCACCATCGTCGCGCGGGACGAGTCGGGCGCGCAGCCCGTCTACCTGCACCGTCTCGACGCCCCCCTGCCCCGCGCGTGGATGGCGTACCAGGTCGCCGTGACCCCTGACGACGCGCAGGCGCTCGGCTGGCTGGCGGATCCCGCCTTCGACCCGCGCGCGACGGTCATCCTCCCCGCCGACCCGGGGCTTGACCTGCCCGCCGGGCCGCCCGCCGCCCTGCCTGCCGGCCCCGCCGTGGCAGTGCAGAGCTACGCCCCGGAGCACATCGCGCTGGCTGTGGACACACCAGCAGACGGGATGCTCGTGCTCAGCGAGCTGCACTACCCCGGCTGGCGGGCGACCATCGACGGTGAACGGGCGGAGATCTGGCGGGCCAACGCCGGGCTTCGCGCGCTGCCGCTCGAAGCGGGCCAGCACGAGGTCGTGCTCGTCTACCGCCCGCTGAGCTTTACCCTCGGCGCTGTGGTGAGTTTGATTAGCCTCGCGGCAGTCGCATTGGGTATGATTGCGGGGCGTAGACGCTTACCCAGCCAGGCAGAGAGCGCATGATCCGCGAGCACCCACTTCAGGACTTCCTTACCACCGCCGACCGGCGGGTGGTTGCGCTGGCGCTCGGCGCGGCGCTTGCGGTGACAAGCGTGCTCATCGGCCTGCTGCTCGCGGTCATCGGCCCGATCTACACGGTGGGCGTGCTGGTCGCGCTGGCAGGCGGCGTCTGGATGATGGCGGGCCTGCGCAATGCCCTGCTCAGCATCATCCTGATCATCGCGCTGCTGCCGTACGCTACGCTGCCCTTCAAGGTCGTCGTCACGCCGACCTTCCTCGACATCGCGATGGCGGCCTTCTTCTTCCTGTACGTCGGCGAGTGGATGACGGGCTACCGGCGGCGGCTCACCGTTACGCCGATCCACGCCTTCATCGTGCTCTTCATGCTGCTCAGCCTGTTCAGCTTCGTCGCCGGGCTGCGCTATTCCGGCCCGACGTCCACGCTGCTGCGCCAGTTTGCCGAGTTCATGCTCAGCATGACGTTCGCGCTGGTACTGGTCGACGTGCTCACGGAATTCGCGGACCTGCGCCGGGTGGTGCTGATCCTGATGATCGCGGGATCGGTCACCGCACTGATCGGCATCGCGTTCTGGCTGCTGCCAGACGTGACCGCCGAGGCCATTCTGCGGCGGCTGGCCATCATCGGCTACCCCGAGGCCAACATCATCCAGTACGTGGAGCAGAACCCCGAACTGCCTGAGCGCGCGATCGGCACCTCGGCCAATCCGAACTCGCTCGGCGGCTTCCTGGTCATGATCGGCGCGCTCGTCGCGCCGCAGGCCCTGGCAGAGCACCGCATCACGCCACGCCGCTGGCAGGCCCTCGCCATGCTTGGCGCATTGGTGGTCTGCCTGGTGCTAACATTCTCGCGCGGGTCGATGCTCGCGTTCGGGGCTGCCCTCGTAGTCATCGCCGCCCTGCGCTACCGGAAGCTGCTGATGATCCTCGTCGTCATCGCAGCGCTGATCCTCGTGCTGCCCTGGACGCAGTTCTACGTCCTGCGCCTCGTCGAGGGGCTCCAGGGCGCGGACCTCGCCACGCAGATGCGCTTCGGCGAGTTCCGGGATGCGCTCACGCTGATCGGGCGCTACCCGCTGCTCGGCGTTGGGTTCGGCGGCGCGCCGGACGTGGACATTTATCTCGGTGTTGCCAACGTGTACCTCACCATTGCGTCGAGCATGGGCCTGCTCGGGCTCGCCGCGTTTCTCGGGCTGATGGCGGCGGTCCTGTTGTATGCGTTTGGCGCGCGACGCTTTGTAGACCATGTTCCGGGGCTGCGCGCGATCCTTCTCGGGCTCGTCGCCGCGCTCCTCGGGGCGCTGGCCAACGGAATGTTCGACCACTATTTCTTTAACATCGGCTTTCACCCGGCTGTGACCATCCTGTGGACTTTCGTCGGGCTGACTCTGGGGGCGGCGAACATCGCGCGGCAGGCCGCCGGCAGGCAGCCCGAGGGGGGCTGAAAAGTTGGCAGGGCGGCCCTGATGTGGTACACTTTCGGTGCTCGGGGCGTGGCGCAGTTTGGATAGCGCGCTACAATGGGGTTGTAGAGGTCGACGGTTCAAATCCGTCCGCCCCGACCATAAGAAGAGGCAAAGGCTCGCCGTAATGGCGAGCCTTTTTCTGTATCAGCGGCCTCAGCGCATCTGGCCCAGCAGATTCTGAAGCTTCATGGCGAGTGACATATCGCCCTTGATCTTGACCTTGCCCTGCATGAAAGCACTCACGGGGTTGAGATCGCCGTTAACCATGCTCAGCAGGTCCTGGTCCTCAGCCGAAAGCGTCATATCCGCGCTGTCGACCGTGCCCTCGCGGACTTCCAGCTCGCCGCCCTGAATGCTGGCGACCCAGTTGCCGCCCTGCGAACCAGACACGTTAAACATGAGCGTGGCGTCTTGATCCCCCCAGGCGGCAGGGTCAAAACGCTTGGGCAGCTCGGTGAACAACTCCTGAACGGTCTCCGCCATACAGACGTTTCTCCTTGGCACATAATGAATCACAGGCAGGAGCGAGCGTACCTGTCCACTGCATAGTATAGCGCGTGCCGGTGCAGGCATCATGGCCCGTGATACTGGCAGGCCAGGCGGCGAGTGGGTATAGTTCTGCTGCTGCCGCGCTTGCGGGCAGTTTTCGTTAGCGGATGCAGTTCTGGCAGTGACTATGCGGCATGGCAGCCCTTTCGATCAACACAAGCACCGGATCGCTGCCCTGCTCAGGCGGGCGCCGTGGTTGATGCCGCTCGGAATGCGGCTCTTGCGCCCCACACATGCCCGCTTCACCGCCGGCGTCGTCGGCGTGGTGCAGAATGAGGCGGGCGCGGTGCTGCTCGTCGAGCACGTATTTCACGCGCCCGACGCCTGGGGCCTACCGGGCGGCTGGATCGACCGGCACGAGACGCCGCAGGAGGCGCTCAAGCGCGAGATGCGTGAGGAGCTTGGCCTCGAAGTGACCGTCCTGGAGCCCGTGCTGGTGGGTCACGGAGGGCTCTCCGCCCACATCGATATTGCGTTCTGGTGCCGGGCAGAGAACGAGGTCGGACGGCTGTGCGCAGAACTGCTGGACTATCGCTGGGCGGCACGGAGCGATCTACCGCCAATGCCTCCCTTTCACCAGGCGGCGGTGTCGGCGGCCCTATCCCAGCGACTATGCGAGGGTACTGACCTATGACAAACGGATCATCAGGGCAACGGCGCGGCGGGTTTCCCGCCCTCGAAGTCATCGGGCTGCTGCTGATCCTCGGCGCGACGCTCTTCTTCGTCAGAGAGCTGAGCGGCTACAGCAAAGAGCGCCAGCAGCTTCCGCAGGGGCTCGTGCTTGGCGGCGTTCCGGTGAGCGGCCTGTCTCGCGAAGAGGCGAAGGCCTACCTTGAGCGCGTGTACGGCACGGAAATCTCCGTCAAGCTTGGCGAGCAGGAGATCCGGCTGAACCCGGATCAGGTCGGCTTCCAGGTGAACTCTGAAGCGATGCTCGCCCGCGCCAGCAGTGACGATACGTTCTGGTCTGGTTTCTGGGACTACCTCTGGCGCCGCCCCGCGGAGCCGATGTCCGTTGAGCTCCAGGCTGACCACTCCGAAGAGCTTCTGCAGAGCTGGATCGCAGATGTAGCGCAGCGCTACGACCGGCCGTCATCATCGGCGAGTGCCCGGCTTGACACACTCTCGTTTTCCAGCGGTGAGTCCGGCTATGTGCTGGACCAGGAAGCCGCCCTCAGCGACATTCAGAACGTGCTGTACCAGCCCGTCAACCGGACCGTCGAATTCTACACCGAGGAAACTGAAGTCGAGCGGCCCGGCCTTGACACGCTCCAGCGGCTGCTCGTCGATTATCTGCAGAGCGAACGATTCGACGGGGTAGCCTCCGTTTATATCATCGATCAGGAGACGGGCGACGAGATGTCGCTCGACGTGGACCTGCGCGGCGGCGCGCCAGAGTATCTGGAATGCGACATCGCCTACGCCGGGTTGAGCACGATGAAGATCCCGCTGGCGATGGAGTACTTCCGCTGGCTCGTGGAGATTTACCCGTATGAGATGGACGTCATCGTCGCGACGATGACGGAGTCCAGCAACCTGAACGCCAACTTCATGCTGCGCGACATCGGCGGTGGCACGGCACAAGCCGGCACGCAGGTCTTCAACAACTCGATGAACAACCTCGGACTGGTCAACACCTTCATGGTCGCGCCGTATGACGAAGAAGACCCGCCCGAGTACTACAGCACGCCTGCCCGCGAAGCAGCGCAGAGCGGCGCCTGCGTCAATACCAACCCGGATCCGTACATGCAGACGACCGCCGAAGAAGCGGCCATTATGCTCGACATGATCTACCAGTGTGCCACGACGGGGGGCGGGAGTCTGGTCGCCGCCTACCCCGGCGACATCACGCAGGAAGAATGCCAGATCATGCTGGACATCATGTCTGACAACGAGTATGGCAAGCTGATCATGGCGGGCGTGCCTGAGGATGTTGAGGTAGCCCACAAGCACGGTTACACCTACGACACGATCTCCGACGCAGGCGTGGTATTCAGCCCCGGCGGCGACTACGTGATGGTGATCTTCCTGTGGGCAGATGTGGACTGGCTTGCCGGGACGGCGTTTCCCATCATGCAGGGCCTGTCCGCCGCGACCTTCAACTACTTCAACCCGGATCTGATCAACGTGCCCCGCCAGGGTTACGAAGACCTCTTCGTGACGGACGAGCTGTCCGAAGAGACTGACGAGGCAGACTCGGAGTCCGAGCCCGACAGCTAATGCTCTGGAGGTTCCTCAGCGGGGTGGCCATCATCGTCACCCCGTTTTTGATCCTGCACAGGGCGGCGGCGCAGCACCCACAGAGTGAGGTCATCGCTCTGCGCGGCGCCGCCCACGAAGCGCTCGACTTCGGTTAAGATGTAGTCCAGCGCGGCCTGTGCGTCCTCACCCGCCGCCTCCAGTACCGCGGCCCGGAAGCGCCGCATGCCCCACTCGGTGTAGTCGGGCAGCATCGCCTCGGTGACGCCATCCGTGTAGGCGATCAGCGTGTCGCCGGGCTGCATGGTAATCTGGCGCTCTTCGAGCTCGATCTCGCGCAGCACACCCAGCGCGATCCCGTCGCACTCAAGCTCGACGATCTGCCGGTCGGCGGCGTGCAGGTACAGCGGGGCATTGTGCCCGGCGCTCGCGTAACTCACCATGCCGGTCGCCGGATCCCAGACGGCGTAGAACACCGTCACGAAGAGATCCGTACGGGCATCGCTGAACAAGAGCTGGTTCACGCGCACCAGCGTTCGCGCCGGAGAGGTGCGGCTGATCGCCGCCGCCCGGACGAGCGTGCGACACACCGCCATAAACAGCGCTGCCGGCGTGCCCTTGTCGGCGACGTCCGCGACGACGAGCCCCCATTTGCCGTCCTGCAGTGGGATGAAATCGTAGAAGTCACCGCTGACCTGCCGCGCCGCCCGCCACGCGGCGGCGAGCTCCCAGCCCGGCACCTCCGGTGCTTCGTCAGGAATGAAGCTCGCCTGGATGCTCCGCGCGACTTCCAGCTCCTGTTCCAGGCGGCGGCGCTCGGCGGCGCTGGTCTGCAGCCGTGCGGTTTCTAAGACAGTCGCCGTCTGGTGGGCGATGCCGGTCAGGATGCTCATCAGCCGAGGGTTGGTACTCTTGCGCGGATCGTCCACGATCAGCAGGCCGACGAGCCCGCTCTTGGCCAGCAGCGGGAAGCACATCACCGCCGGGGAGGGCAGCAGCGCCACGATTGGCGGCGGCACCGGAAGCTGGTAGCCCTGGCCCGCGCCAAGCGGCTGATCGGTCACGCTCAGTAGGTCGAGCAGCGGGAACTCCTCGGCGGGGATCGGCGCATGCCGCTGCGCGGTGTACTGCTTCCGCCCGACCCCGTACTGCGCGGCCGGGTAGTAGGCGCGTTCGTCGGGATCCCAGCGCAGGATGAGACAGCGGCTCACACCGGCAAGCAGTGCGGTGAGCCGGGCAATGGTCTCCAGGGCTGCCTCGTCGTTGACCTGCGCGTTAACCGCCTCGGCGACCTGAAGCAGCACCGTTGTGACGTAGGCCTCAACCTGCTGGGCCGCGTACAGCCGTGCATTGCTGATCGCGATCGCTGCCTGGCTCGCAAACGCCGAGATAATCTCGACGTCGTCGGTGGTCTGGAGCCACGGGAAACGCTGTTCGGCGACGAGGTAGCCGATCAGCCGCCCGCCGACTGCCAGCGGCACGGTAATCAGCGCCTCATCCCCCGACAGCCCGAAGACCTCACGGTGCAGCCGGCGGATGGCGTTATCAGTGCCGCCTTCGTCCGGTGCAAAGTCCTCTATCGCGATGCGCTGGCCGAAGAAGCCCTCCAACCCCGCCCCAGAAGTCGCATACAGAGTCAGCATGTCCACGTGATCCTCGAAGAGGAGGATCGCCGCGGTGTTGAGCTCCGTCACACGCCGCAGCCCTTCGAGCACTTCCGCAATCACGTCCTCGGTGTCGAGCATCGAGGCCAGCGTGGCGCTCACCTCGCGCAGCGTATCGGCGAGGTTGCGGCGGCGGCGCTCGTTTGCATACAGCGCCGCATTGCGGATGGCAACTGCCGCCGAATCGGCCAGCGACTGCATCAGCACGAACTGCTCGTCCGAGAAGGCGTTCGGCTGCTCGCTCTGCACGTCGAGCACGCCCATGACGCGCCCCGCCATCTGCATCGGTATGGCCATCTCGGAGCGGGTATTCTCAAGCCCCGCCCGCACCCGGTAATCCGGCGAGCCCTGGACGTCGCCGATGAGTACCGGCTCAGCCGTACGGGCGACCTTCGGGATGAGCCCGTGCTCGTCCACGCCGTACGACAGCTCGTTGATCAGCCAGCGCACGCTCTGCGGCCCCACCCCGGCGCGGAAGACAAGCATGTCGCCGATGCGAATGAAGATGTGCACCCGCTCGAAGCCGAACGCTTCGCTGATGAGTTCGACGAGCCGGTCGAGCAGATCGTCCAGGTCGAGGATCGAGACAATCGCCTGGCTTACCTGCACGAGGATCTCAAGCTGCCGGGTAAGTTCGCGTTCGGTCTCGTAAGTCTCCGCCTGCTCCATCGCAATCGCGATCTGCCGGGCCAGAGTGTCCAGCAGCAGCACATCTTCGCTGCTGAAGGCGTCAACCTCTTCGCTCTGTACGTCGAGCACCCCGAGCACGCGGTTCTCAACCTTGAGCGGCAGCGCCAGCTCGCTGCGCGTCTCAGGCAGCACGCCGAGCTGCCAGTAGCGCGGGTCGTGCACCACATCCCCGGCGAGCGCGGGCTGGCCCTGCCTCACCGCCCAGCCGACCATTCCCTGGCCAAGCTCGATCTCGAGATCCGCCACCGCCGGGTCGCTCGTCGCGCCGGCGACAAGGTGGCCATCTTTCAGCACGAAGATGCCGACGTAGTAGTAGCCAAACGTCTCCTTGGTGAGCGTGACAAACTGCTCAAAGAGATCGGCGAGGGGCTGGACGGCAGATACCTGCGCGCTTACCTGCGCGACGAGGTTGAGCTGCTCGGCCCGGTATTCGGCACTCTCGTAGAGCTGGGCGTTGCGAATCGCGGCAGCGGCCAGGTTGGCAAGCGCGGTGAGCAGTTCGAGGTGCTCAGGGTCGAAGCGGTGTGGCAGCTCGCTCTGCACGGCAATGATGCCGATAGTCGCCGTGCCGGCGATCAGCGGCACAAACAGCCCTGACTTACCCACATCCTCAGGGTCGATCTTCAGGTGCTCTGGGAAGCGGCTGCACTCGGCGTCGAAGTTCTCGATTAGCAGCGGCTCGGCTGTCTCACGCACCCAGCCAACGAGCCCTGCACGCCCGCCATCGGCAAGTATGCCGGGCGGCATGCGCTCGCCGTCGCGCACCGAAACCTTGACGTCGTAGGCGTCACCCGCAAAGAGGCCAAGCTGGAAGTGATCGGTGGGGACGATCTCACCGGCCTGCTCGTAGACGAGCTCGCACAGGCCCTCCACGTTGAGCTGCGCGCGCAGCAGCTCAAGCCCGAGATCGTTAATCGACGCCAGACGGGCGGCTGCCTCCTCGGCATGTCTCCGGGTCCGCTGCCATGCCCGCCAGAGCAAGAAGACGACGGTCAGAGCCGCCGCAGCGATGATGGCGATCAAGCTTGGCTGCATCATGGGTCCAGCCGCGACTGTCCAGACTGGCTGAAGGAAGATTAGCTTGCCGCCTCGCTGCGGCAGTTCTTGATCATGACCAGGTGGTTGCCGCGCCGCCCCGGCGTGTAGCGGACTTCGTCCATTACACTGCGGATGAGATGCAGCCCAAGCCCGCCCGGCTTCACTTCGTCGATGGTCCGGGGGCGCGCCGGCTGGCTCACGACTGCAGGGTCGTAGGGCTCGCCGAAGTCGGTAAGCTGGATGCGGCAGATCCCCCGCTGCGCACTGATAACCGCTTCGATTTCGCCGCCCCGGTCGCCGTACGAATGGTTGATGATGTTCGCGCAGGCTTCGTCCAGCGCGAGCCGGCACTGGAAGATCGCCTGCTCGCTCAGCCGGGCCTCGCGCCCCATCTCGTCAACCAGCCTGGTCAGCCAGCGGATGCTCTCCAGCCGGGCTGGGACGCGAATCCGCCGGGTGCGCTTACGCACCACAAATGCGACCACCGATAGCAGGATCAACAGTGCCCCGGTGGCCATCAAAGGTACCAGTGTAAGCTGCCCCAAGAGAGAGTCCTGTGGTCGCATATCGACTTCCTATCCCTAAAATTGCCCCGAACGGATCACGCGAGCGCGAGTCAGGATTGCCGCATCAGGCTGCGCTGTCTGTGGCAGCCTTGGCTGCAGCTAGAGCTGCGTCGCAGGTGTCGTGGATGGCGAAGATACGGGTAAACCCAACGGTGTCGAAGACTTTGCGCACATGCAGCGACATCGAACAGAGTGAAACCTCGCCGCCCGCATCGCGTGAGCGGCGCCACGCCGAGACCAGTGCCTTCAAGCCCCGGCTGGAGATGTACGTAACCTTGTCCATGTCGACGATGAGCCGGTAGTGCCCGCGCGCCTGGAGATCGCGAAACGCGGCCTCAAGCATCGGCGCGGTGGAAGAGTCCAGCCGCCCGCCGGGGCTCAACTGCCACACGCCGGGCCCCGCCTCGCGCACGACGATCTCGCCCGCCTGCCCCTGCCGTGGCCGCTCCGCGCTCCGCTTGACCAGCGTGAGGCGGTTGTCGTCCTCGCCGAACTCGAAGTGAATCTCATCCATGAACTGCCGCATGAGGTGCAGCCCAATGCCGCCGGGTTTAATCGTGTCGATGTCGGCCTCTAGATCGGGCTTGGGCACGGTCATCGGGTTGAACCGCTTTCCCTCGTCGATGACCAGGATCTCACACAGTCCCGGCTCGATGCGGCAGGTGATCTTGATCTCGCCCTTGCCTTCGCCCCCGTAAGCGTGTTCGATGATGTTGGTGCACGCCTCGTCTGCCGCGAGCTGGCAGTGATAGATCTCATCCTCGGTGAAGCCCGCCGCGGCGGCAGCCTCGCCTACGAAATCAGTAATCGTCGGGATATTTTCATACCGTCCCCCGACAATCAGGTGACGCACATCGGCCATAGGAGTTTTCGCTCGGTTCCAGAGGCGGGCCGGCTAGAAGCTGCCGACCGCGTCGACCTGATCGTCGTAGATGGTAAACACGGAGTCAAGACCCGCGAGATCCAGCACCTCGCGCACGCGGTCGGAGGGCGCGCTGAGACGAACATCGCCTCCGGTGGTCTTGGCGCGCTTCAACGCCGTGACGAGTTCCCGGAGCCCCGCACTGCTCATATATTCGACGCCTGCCAGGTCGACGACGATATTGTGCGAACCGCCGAGCTGGTTGCCGAGTGCCTCGCCGAATTCGGGGGCCGTTGTGCTGTCGATACGACCTTCCACGATAATCAGGTCAACGCGCGACAGTTGCTTAACGGTAATGTCCATCTGTGATAGTGCCTCCTGCTTGGGCCGCTCGCATGGGCCGGAAGTGCATCGGGTGGCGACAGCGGCATAACGTTGTCATTATACAATGCTATTGAAACCGGCACAACGCGGGCCACCCTCTCGTCACACACGTGAGGCCGGTTTGATACCGGCAGAGAGCGCTGCAAAATCCGCCTGGCGCAGAGGGTAATATGCTGCAACTAAGACTGTAGCTACCCATTCACTCGTGTGCTACAATCCCGAATACGTAGGAACCAGGCGGGCAGGGGTGCCGGCCACAGCGTTTAATACTGCCACAATCCTGGCGCAAGGTGTCCCGCAGACGGCTGCGGGACGCTTCATAAAGGGGAACAGCAGGGTAACGAGGATGCGACCTTCCGACAAGGAAGCTGCCCGACGCCAGATCGGGGCAGCCGTGCTGCAGGGCATTCTGGCGGGACTGCTGCTTGGCGCAGCGTTCGCCAGCGGCTATTTCTACCATGATTATGCTGACCGCCGCATGAATTCGACGACAGACTACGGCCTGCTGCAGGAAGCTGAGGGCCTGCTTGCGGGGCACTATCTATACGAACTGCCTCCCGGCGAGGAGCTGGTCCACAGTGCGGCGGCAGGCATGGTGGCAGCCCTTGAAGATCCGTACACTTACTTCGTCGAGCCGCAGACCGCCGAGATCGACTCTAACAACCTGGCAGGCAGTTTCGGCGGCATCGGCGCCGAGATCACCGTGGACGAGCAGGCTCGATATGTCATCGTCCGAGTGTATCCAGACAATCCGGCCGAAGGGGCAGGTGTCGAAGAGGGGGACATTATTGCCGCGGTAGACGGGCGTGAGGTCGATGCGACGACCACCGACATGAACGCCCTGCTCTCGCTGGTGCGCGGGGACATCGGCGATCCGGTCGTGTTGACGCTCCAGCGTGGTGATGAAGTGTTCGACGTGGAGATCGTCCGGGCCGAACTTCTGATCCCATCCACCTTCTGGCGCGTGCTGGAGGAGGACCAGCGTGTCGGCTACATCCAGGTGACGCGATTTACAACCCGTTCGCCCGAAGAGGTTAAGCAGGCCATCGAAGAGCTCCGGGAGCAGAATGTCGATGCGTACGTACTGGACCTCCGCAACAACGGCGGCGGGCTGGTTGATGCCGCGGTCGAGGTGGCCAGCGAGTTCCTGAACGGCGGCGTCGTGCTGTACGAGCAGCGTCAGGGCGGCGCCGAGCGCGTCTTCAACGCCACACGAGGCGGTGCAGCCCTCGACGAGCCGCTTGCCGTACTGGTCAATAATGGCACCGCCAGCGCCGCAGAGATCGTCGCCGGTGCACTGCAGGAGCGCGGTCGCGCCACGCTCGTCGGCGAACAGACTTTCGGCAAGGGCTCGGTACAGCTCATCCTGCCGCTGAGCGACGCATCATCGCTGCATGTGACCACAGCTGAGTGGTACACTCCCGAACGATACCGGATTCAGGGCCAGGGCCTTGCGCCCGACGTCGAAGTCACCGGCGATGAGGACGGCCAGGCAGCGCTTACGGCGGCTGTTGAGCTGCTCGCCTCAGCACTGCCCGTGGCGGAAGTGGAGAGCTCATCACGATGACCTGGACGACACCAGAAGCAGGCATCTGTTCGCCAAGAACGACTGAGGTAGAGATGATGATCGAAGACAGAGAGCGGTTATCTGATAGAACAGCCTTCTTCCGCTGGGTCCTGGTCGCCCTGCTAGGCGTGACATTTGCCGCCGCCATCTTTGCTGCCGGGTTTGTGACAGGTTCCCAGTTTGACTCGCTTAACCTGTTCGGTTCGGCAGGATTCACCGCGCCCCTACCCGCGAGCGAGCCACTGGTACAGGGTGAAGAGGACACCGAAGATGTCGATATGAGCGTCTTCTGGGAGGTGTGGGCCACCCTCGAAGACCGCTTCTATTACGAAGTCCCTAGCGAAGAAGAGCGCGTGCAGGGGGCCATTCAGGGGCTGATCCAGTCGCTCGACGACCCGTATACGGCGTACATCCCGCCAGACCTCGCCGCCGTGCTGCGCGAGGACACCACCGGCGAGTTTGAGGGCATTGGCGCGTTTGTCGAGGAGGCACCCGAGGGTGGCGTCCAGATCATCCGGGTCTTTGAAGAGGGCCCGGCAGAGCAAGCAGGCATGGAGGCGGGCGATATCGTCGTGGCGGTGGATGGCCAGGACGTCACCGGGATGATTCTCAACGAGGCGCTGCTGCTCATTCGCGGCGAGGCAGGCACCACCGTCCGGCTGACCGTCTTCCGCATGGAAGAAGACGAGATGCTGGAGTTCAGCGTCACCCGTGAGCGGCTGCTCGTGCCCACAGTCGAGTCCGAGATGCTGGAGGACAACGTTGGCTACGTAGCGCTGTTCCAGTTCAACGCCATCGCCACACGCGAGCTGCGCGCCGCAGTAGAGGACCTGATGAACCAGGGCGCAGAGTCCATCATCCTGGACATTCGCAACAACCCGGGGGGCTTCCTTGACGAGGCGGTGAGCGTAGCCGACCTGTTCCTCCCGCGCGGCATCGTGCTGATCGAGCGCAACGTCGATGGCCGCGAGCAGACATTCCGCACGCGCTCCGGCGACATTGCGGAGGACGTTCCGCTCGTCGTTCTCGTCAACGAGAACAGCGCCAGCGCCTCGGAGATCGTCGCCGCCGCGGTGCAAGACAACGGCCGTGGCACGCTCATCGGCGAGACGACATTTGGCAAGGGCTCCGTCCAGCTGTTATACAATCTCTCCGACGGCTCGCAGCTCCGCGTGACGTATGCCAACTGGTACACGCCCGGCGACGTATCGATCAGCGAGAACGGCGTGGAGCCGGACATCGTCGTCGAGGCCGACGAGGCGGACACCTCCGCCGACGACGTGCAGCTTGAGCGCGCCCTTGAATTCCTGCAATCAGGACAATAGCCGAGGATGTCACAGGACCACGTCAAAGTCATCACCCGCAACCGCAAGGCGCGCCACGAGTACCACATCGAGGAGACGCTGGAAGTCGGCATGGTGCTCACCGGAACCGAGATCAAATCGATCCGCAGCGGGCACGTGAGCATCCAGGAGGCGTTTGTCCAGCACCGCGACGGCGAAATGTGGGTCGTGAACATGCACATCGCCCCCTACGATCCGGCGCACCGTGACAATCACGAGCCGCTGCGCCCACGCAAGCTGCTGATGCACCGCCGCGAGATCGAGAACTGGGCCGCCGACGCCCAGCAGAAGGGCTACACGATCATCCCGCTGGAGCTCTACCTGCGCCGCGGCAGGGCGAAGCTGCTGATCGGCCTGGCAAAGGGCAAGCGGCTCTACGACAAGCGGCAGGATATTGCCGCGCGTGATGCCGAACGCCGGATACGCCGCGCCGTCAGCGAGCAGGAGCGCGGTCGCTGAGATGCCCGCCGACCTCGACGCCCTGGAGTGGCCAAGCTCGATTCGCGGCATCAACGGGCTTGAGCCCGGCCTGAAGCGGCAGGTCTACCTGACTCTCATCCCCGGTAATCTTCTGGAGCAGTTCGGCGTATCGCCCGAGGACGAGGAGCTGCTCCAGATCCGCGCCCCCGCGCACACCCGCGCCGTTAAGATGGTTCTCTACCACGAGCGAGACGCGCGCGATCCGGTGCTCTACCTGCACATGGCCGATACCATGAACTTCCAGATCGCCCTGCTCCTGCTGGTGATCAACGACCCGCACGCAGAGCGCTTCAACACGGACATCGACGAAAACGGCCTGCCAACCCAGTTCGGCACTCTGCGCCGTAACATCCCCGAGGAGATCCGCGCGATGCAGGCAGGCCTCTCGCCAGGGCAGGTGCGGCGCGGGCTGCGTATCTCAGGTGAGGCGGTGCCCACCTTTGAGCGCTTCATCCAGCGGACCGGGCACGACATGGTCATCATCGAGCCGCTGACCTACCACAACGCCATCACCTACGAGCGGTATGGCTTCGGCTACTTCCAGGGGCGCAGCCGCCTCGAGTGGATCGACCATGTGCTGCGGCCCGGTGGCGAGCTGTTCGACCGCTTCGACGGTTCGACGCCGTTCCGCCAGCCGGACGCCTGGCGCAGCATCCGCGGGCGGTCATGGGCCATCCATGACGGTATTCTGGGCGAGCCTCTCGGCGATATTCGCATGGTGAAGCGCATCGGGCAGCACGCCGGCGTGAATACCTTCCCTGACGGCGTCTGGTAGGCTTCACAACCGCGCCACACCTTAGAACGGGCGCGACACAGTAGCGCCCACTCCACAATCCCCGTACCGCGCCAAACCCTGCCCGGATCGGTCCTATTTCGTCCAAAATCCGGATTAAAAAGGCCTAATTTCGGTTGTACTCTGGGGGCAATTGGTTATACTTATCAGTGATAATAGTGACTTTTGACACATAATCTGCCTTACTCGTCAGGATCATACGGTATGAGGCCCCACGTGAATACAACGAAGCTCAAGCGACTGGCTCTCGCGGGCGCGTCAGTGTTGGCACTCGCCCTGCTGCTCCCTCTGACCGTTCTGGCGCAGGGGCCATCTCCACTGCGGCCCGGCTCTCCGAACGCAGCGGGCGTCGCCCAGCTCTTCTGGATCACCACTGCCATCGCTGCGGTCGTCTTCTTCCTGGTCATCGCCCTCCTGCTGTATGCCGTTATCCGCTACCGGCGCAAGTATCCGGACGAGATGCCGGAGCAGATTCACGGAAACACTCGCCTGGAGCTGTTGTGGACCGCGATACCGGCCGTCATCCTGATCGGGCTGTTCTTCCTGTCACTCCGCGCACTCCAACAGCAGCGCAACCCGCCGCCCGATGCGATGGTCATTGAGGTAACGGGCCGCCAGTGGTTCTGGGAGTTCAACTACCCGGAGACGGAGATCACCGTCAGCAGCCGTGACGGCGACCTCGTGATCCCGGCGAACGTGCCGGTGGTCTTTGAAGTGCGCTCCGCCGACGTGATCCACAGCTTCTGGGTTGCCGAGCTCGCGGGCAAGATCGACGCCATCCCGGGGCACACCAATACCGTGTGGTTCGAGGCGCAGGAAGGCACGTTCGCGGGCCAATGCGCTGAGTACTGCGGCCTGGCTCACTACGACATGCTGTTTGACGTCGTCGCCGTACCTGAGCAGGAGTTCGCCGCCTGGATGGGCGAGCAGATCGAGCTGGCGGGGCAGTTCCAGCCTATCGGCACGGACATGGAAGAGCCGCTGCCGGAGGGTGATGCGGTCGATGGCGAGGCGCTGTACGCCGAGCTTGGCTGTGACTCCTGCCACTCGCTGGACGGTACGCCGCTGGTCGGCCCGACGATGGAGGGTCTGGGCGAGCGCGCTGCGGAGCGCATCCCGGAGTACGACGCCGTGACGTACCTGCGCGAGTCCATCCTGCTGCCATGCGAGCACGTGGTCGAGGGCTTCACCTGCGTGATGCCGCAGAACTATGGCGAGCGGCTCGAAGCTGAGGGTCTCGCCGATCTGATCGCGTTCTTGACGGAGCAGTAGGCCGCCCTACTTAGTGGGGCCGCCCTGTCCTGTGTTCCGGTGGAGGGGCCGGAAGCGCGGCAGTACAATCCAGTTGCAGTGACGACTGTTTGATGAACGCGAACCGCAAAGCGAGGAACTCGAATGGCGACAACCGCACCCACCTACCCATCGGCGCACAGCGCTGAACCCAGGGGGCTTATCTCGTGGCTGACGACGGTTGACCACAAGCGGATCGGGCTTCTGTATCTGGGCACGGCGCTTGTCTTCTTTGTGCTCGGCGGCGTGCTCGCCCTGCTCATCCGTACTGAGCTGGCGCTGCCCGGCCAGCAGGTCGTGTCCGCCCAGGCCTACAACCGCCTGTTCAGCATGCACGGCACGACGATGGTCTTTCTGTTCGCCATCCCGATCCTCGTCGGCCTGGGGAACTACATCGTGCCGCTGCAGATCGGCGCGCGCGACATGGCCTTCCCGCGCCTAAACGCGCTCAGCTACTGGCTGTTCCTGTTCGGCGGAATCGTGCTGTACCTGAGCTGGTTCGTGCCCGAGAGCGCCCCGGCGATCGGCTGGACGGGCTACCCGCCGCTCGCCAGCAGGCAGTTCTCACCGTATGCGGGCGTTGACCTGTGGGCCATCAGCCTGGTGATTACCGGCGCGTCCTCGACGATGGGCGCGGTGAACTTCATCACCACTATCCTCAACATGCGCGCGCCAGGCATGACGCTGTTCAAAATGCCCCTGTTCACGTGGTCGGTTCTCGTCACCGCCTTCATGATCCTGCTCGCCACCCCGATGCTGACCGGCGGCCTGGCCATGCAGCTTGCCGACCGCAACCTCGGCACCAGCTTCTTCGCGGCGGAGTCGGGTGACCCGGTGCTGTGGCAGCACCTGTTCTGGTTCTACTCGCACCCGGCGGTCTACATCATGATCCTGCCCGCCATGGGCGTGATCTCCGAAGTCCTGCCGGTGTTCTCGCGCAAGCCGATCTTCGGCTATAACGCTATTACGTGGTCAACCATCGCCATCGGCGTGCTCGGCTTCGGCACGTGGGCGCACCATATGTTCTCGACCGGCCTGCCGCCCCTCCTCGAAACGTTCTTCATCATCTCGACGATCATCATCGCCGTGCCGACCGGCGTGAAGATCTTCAACTGGATCTTCACCATGATGGGCGGCTCGCTGGTGT
>CAZDLX010000009.1:0-7631 GCA_964506005.1 uncultured Anaerolineae bacterium
GCCAGGTGTGATTATAGCCGCACGGCTGTTTGAGCAAAGCCCCGCAACGCGGTACACTGCCCCGCGAGATACAGAAACCACCTGCCGGACAGGTCGTAGCGATGCAACCCAACCGCCAATTCCGAGCCCGTACGCTCAACACGCGCCAGCTCATCGTCCTGGTGGGCCTGCTCCTGATCATTGTCGCCGCCATTGCAGGCATCGTCTTCATCATGACGGGCGGCTTCGGGGGCGGCGGGGACACGCCGCCGGTCGCCGAGGTCGAGGAGTCGACCGAGGAGCCGACCTCGCCGCCGGTCCCCACGCAGCCGCCGAGCACCGATACGCCCGAGCCGCCGCCCATCACCGACACGCCGGAGGCGACCCCCACTCTGGAGCCGTACTCGTACCAGGTGCAGGAGGGCGAAACGCTGTACTACATTCTCCAGCTCTTCGGCTACCGCGACCTGGTCGTCGTGCCGGAAGTGCTGGCGCTCAACCAGATGTCCAATGAGAACGACCTGATCGCCGGGGAGACGATTCTCATCCCCCGGCAAACGCCGACCGGCGCACCCACGCCGACGGAAGGCCCCTCGCCGACCGCCGGCCCGACCAGCACGCTCAGCCCGACGCCGGGCGAGGGCACCCCGACCGACGACCCGAACGTGACGCCGGACCTGGCGGGCTGCAGCTACGAGCCCGAGGCCCGCTGCATCTCGCCGGACGGCGGCTTCTGGATGCACGTGGTCGTCGAGGATGACACCGTGGCGCAGCTCGCGCTGGCCTACGACACCACCGTGCCCGACATTCTCTCCGACAACGGGCTCACCGAGGACAGCTTCATCTCGCCGGGGGACGTGCTGCGCATCCGCATCAAGGTGACGCTCACCCCGACGCTGACGCCGACCGGCGGCCCCGACTCAACCGCCACGCCCACGCCGACCGTCGCGCCGCCGTCGCTGCTGGCCCCGGCGCGCGGCGCAACCGTCGCCCGCGACGAGGCGGCGGTGCTCCAGTGGGCGGCGCTGCGCCCGCTGCCGCGCGGCGCGTCGTACCTGGTACAGATCCGCAACCTGGAGACGGACGAGACGTTCCGCGCGACGACGACGAGCAACGTCTACCGGCTACCGGCGTCGCTGCGCCCGGCGAGCGGTGCGTCGGCCAGCTACGAGTGGCAGGTCGTCATCGTCGAGGGCAGCTCGCCCGACGGCGCGGTGATCAGCGGCCAGGGCCCCGCGTGGACGTTCACCTGGGGCGGGTAGGGGGACGCTGGCCCCCATTTAAAGTCAAACCCCACCCCTGCCGACCCGCCTCCGGTGGCTCGGCATCCCCTCCCCGCTAGCAGGGAGGGGAAATGGATGGCTCCCGTTCCCTGCTGGCGGGGTAAGGGGGTGACGGCCTGCGACCGTCGTGGGGGATGGGGTCAGATAAGAGCCTGAAAAAAACCCTCTACACCGCCCCGAGCCTCCCGAACTCCCGGGCAAGCTGCTCCGCCGAGAGGTGCAGCATCGTCGGGCGGCCATGCGGGCAGGTACGCGGCGACTCGCAGGCCTCAAGCTGCCGGATCAGTGCCTCCATCTCCGCGTAGCTGAGCACCTGCCCGGCTTTGATCGCCGCCTGCTTGCAAACCCGCGCGATGAGCCGCTCCTCCGCCGTGGAGTCGAGCGGCATCTCCCCGCACTCGATGTCGCCAATGGCCGCCAGCAGCGCTTCCGCTGGGCTGGCCTCCGCCACAATCGCCGGGACGGCGCGCACCTGCACCGTGTTCCGGCCAAACAGCTCCACCGCGAAGCCGGCGTTGTTCAGCGCGTCGAGGTTTTCCTCGACCAGCGCGAGCTGGTCCGGCGGGAGCTCGACGGCGACCGCTTCAAGAAGCTCCTGCGAGGCGATGGCCTCGCCCTCGCGCTCGGCCATGAACTGCTCGAACAGGACGCGCTCGTGCGCGGCGTGCTGGTCCACGAGGTACATGCCGCCCGGCCCCTCGGCGATGACGTAGGTCGCGCCGACCTGCCCCACGACGCGCAGCATCGGCAGGCTGCGCTTGCGGCGAGCCGGGGCGGGCTCCTCCGAGCCCTCGCGGGCGGGTGCGCGGTGAGCGGCGTGCTGGCCGGGGCCCTCCATGTCGAGGTCGATGTCGAGCTGGTGCATGCGGTCCCGCGTGACCTGCGCCAGCCGCTCGCGCCGCGCCGACCACTCTGGCGAGGACCACATGGTCGTGGCCTGGACCGCCGGGGGTGGGGCCTGCTCGACGAGCGTGCGCCGGACGGCGCGCTGCACGGCGCTGAAGACCGCGCCAGGCTGCCGGAAGCGGACCTCCGCTTTGGTCGGGTGGACGTTCACGTCAACCTGATCGGGCGGCAGGTCGACCATCACCACGGCGATGGGGTAGCGGCCCGTCATGAGCATGGTGTGGTAGGCCTGCACCACGGCGTAAGTCAGGCTGGAGTCCTGCACCCAGCGCCCGTTCACGAACACGGTGATGTGCTGGCGGTTAGAACGGTTCTCGGCGGGCAGGCCGATGTAGCCGCTCACGGTGACGGCGGGTAAGTCGTCGCGCAGCGGCTCGCCGGAGAGGTCCACGATGGGCACCATCTGCCCGGCGACGTCGAGCCCGTATACATCCGTCAGCACGTCGCGCAGGTCGCCGCTGCCCGCCGTGCGCAGCAGCTCCTGCCGCCCGTGCAGCAGCGAGAAGCGGGCGTGCGGGTAGGCCATCGCGTAGCGGCTGATCAGCCCGCTGATGTGCCCGCGCTCGGTCGTCTCCGATTTCAGGAATTTGAGCCGGGCGGGGACGTTGAAAAACAGGTTTTCGACGGTGAGCATCGTGCCTTTCGGCGCGCCGGTGACGTCGTGGGCGCGCAGCTCGCCGCCTTCGAGGAACAGGCGCGTGCCCGTTGGCTCGTCCGCCGCGCGGGTGACGAGCGTCAGGCGGCTGACGGCGGCGATAGAGGCCAGCGCCTCCCCGCGGAAGCCGAGCGTGCCGATGCGCTCGAGGTCGTGCACGCTGCTGAGCTTGCTCGTGGCGTAGCGGCGGAAGGCCAGCTCCACCTCGCCCGCGCCGATGCCTGAGCCGTCATCGGAGACGCGGATCAGGCGCTTGCCGCCCTCCTCGACCTCGACGGTAATCGAGCCAGCTCCCGCGTCGAGCGCGTTCTCGACGAGCTCCTTCACCACCGAGGCGGGACGCTCGACCACCTCCCCGGCGGCGATCTGGTTGGCGACCTCGGGGGGCAGCACACGAATAGGCATGGCACACTCCTGGGACTCAACGGCCCGCGTTCTGCGCTGCGCGTGATTGTACCGCATTTGGGGGTGGGGCGGGGGTGGGTGAGGGCGGCGGGAAGCTACCCCGACTTAAAGGCAATAGCCCCAAAGACCTAATGATTGGCCTTGACGCACATTTGTGAAATCCTCTACAATGAGAGCGTAATCACTCCCTGGCCGGGGACCAAACCTGCTTTCGCACTTCGCAGCTTCACCTAGAACATCATCTGCTGACTTCTAGCTTTCCGATTTATTCTTCCTAAAGTATCAGCGTGTTAAGAGAAGTGTTCCGAAAGGGGTAAACGGAAGTACTAAGTACCTCCGTAGCAATATAAAGCATCTAAGGTCGAAATCGGTGACACACTATGCTTGAAAGGGTTCATAGATGGTCATGCTCAGTCTATTCTAAACGAAAAAGGAGTAAGATCGTGGAATATAGAGTGGAACGTCGCCAGGTCTGGGTCGCTGTAGCGATTGTCTGTTTTCTACTATCGCTCATTCCTGTGTCGATATCATCTGCACAAACTCCAGATCCAGATGATGCTGCGCAAGTAGAGATGATGGAGGTCACATCTGAGGTACCGGAAATTCCATTAGACTGGGAAGTTGTTGACGAAGAGCGTTCAGTTGAAGTTGATTCCAGAAGTGGAGCGCAGGTAACAACAACTGTTACGACGTATAGAGATCCAGTTCGGCACTTTGATGAAGCAGCTTGTGATTAAAGTGCAGATTTACCGGCAGGTACAGAGGCGATTACCTGCAGCGACTACTACTACAATCATACCGTTGTAGCTGAACAACGGATTGATCATTTAGGCTACTATTTGATTCAAAAAGTTCAAACCGAATATCTCCGGTATGATTATAACGTTAGTGGCATTGTGTATCCTGGCTACTGGATTACCAGAGTCTCGACTTGGTGGGAACGTTCATCATCGAACTTCTTTGTAAGTGAGGGAAAGGTAAAGCCCACCTTAAACGGTTGGGATTGTAACAATAACCACGCGGACAATTCCATCACATCGAATGTCGGCGTTCCAACGTGGTCTGGAAATCGCACCCTCACATACTATACAACTACCCCCTATAATTGGGGCGTAAGAAGCCGAGCAGAAATTACCCTGCAGAAACAGGATGTCGAAGGATATTCTAAGGTGCAATATGGTCAGGTTTGGTATACGCAACCGATATTTACGTTCCCATATTGACTCAGCAGCCATCGTGGTTATGCTAGAGGCTATTTAGCCTATGTGGGGGCTTGTTGAGAAGCTTCAAAATGAATGAGGAACGCTCAGTACATTTTGAATAGCACCTAACGGATCTTGCGGGCGGCCCTGCACCGTCGGGCCGCCCTCCATTCCGTAAAAAATCACAAGATGGGAAGTAGCTCCTCGCTAACCAATGTATAACTATCGAGGAGACCTGCTTCGGCACCCGCATACGCAAACATTTTCGACAATTTACAGAGCGACTCTCTTGAGCACCTTATAGTAGTTTTTTTACTGCTTAGTCTCATCCAAAACCCATCATTCTACAATAGGAAGAAAGCTCATGCTTCCCCAACACCTAGCTTTATCCTTCATCGTGATGGCTATAGGTGGCGTGCTCGGTTATGGTCTAGCTTACTTGCTACGAAGATACCTGCCGCCCTCAACAATTCCCTGGCTACTATTAGTACCGTGGCGCGCATTGACAGCTTTCTACTTGTTGAACTATCTGGTAAAGCCTAATCTGGCCGAACAAATTGGACTGGGTCCTACAACAGGCATCATTTCAGCGATCATCCCGGTTACGGTAATTGCAGCAGCTCTGACACTAAAAAGTACAGAGACAATCCAGTCTCGTGGTGCGGAGTTTGCGTGGTTGCGGACGGTAGGTGTGGCGTCTGTAACGCTATTTACGCTTGCCGCTCTAGGAGGCGGTGGAACAAGGTTGAGCGTGCTGTTTTTGCTGCGAGTCACCGATAGTCAATCCACAGAGCTAAGCACATGGCTGGTCCTCCTCAGCTTACTTATCTTCGACCTCTCTCTTGGGATACTGGAACTAATAACAGCCCGTAGGAGATTCGGGCGGGCCTAATCTGCTAGAAAGAGGGTGTGCTGGCGTATAGCTGCACGATCACCGAACTTGAGCTCAATCCGGAGATCGATCCGGCCATGTTCTACTAGACCACAGCGCCTACGACCCTCAGCGGCTTGAAGAGCTGCTGAGGCCGCCGACAGGCTAGATAAGAGGGCTGTGGCTGGGGTGGGATGAGCAGGCGCGGCGAAAGGTCACCCCTTTCGTTGTGGCGCTCGCAGGCTGCCTCGAACCCATTAGCGAGGTTGCCCTCCCCCTCGAAATTGCCTACAATGCGGGTGAATGACCCCTGGCCGGGGACCTGAACTGCTGCGCTGCACCTTACTTCCTCTCACCATCTGCTTCTGGCCCGGCGTAATAACAGAGGACGACTATTGTGCGAACCACCGCAAACCGGGCAAACCTGCTCCTGCTACTCGGAGCAGTAATCGTCAGCCTTGTGCTGCCCGGATGCGCGGCAGTGCCCCTCCGGGAGTCCCTTTCCGCACAGGCAACCCCGGTTGCGACGCCGTCAATGGTGCGACCGGGCGTGTACACTGCGCAGCATCTCGACGAGATTCCGCTGCCCACTGAGAGCTATCAGGTCTACATCGTTGGAGAGCAACACGGTGTCGCCGAGGTCCGCCAGCTATTCGCGGACTATCTCGAACGGCTTTATGCAGGAGGACTGCGAGATGTGATTCTGGAAGCGCCCCAGGGCTACCAGCCGGATGCGAGCGCATTCGTGCTGGGCGAGGTTGACACTCTGATCGAAGGTCTGTGTCTGTACGCCGATGTATTGCAGGCGATCCGTGACTTTAACGACGGCCTTACTCCTGATGAGAAAGCACACGTTCACTTAGTTGATCTGGATTTCTCCTCGGCGGCAGTCCACACCCATTTACTCAGCATTCGGCATAGACTAGGCGAGGTCGCACAAGATGTTGAAATTCCTTTACTGGATGAATTCCAGAACTGGGATGAGCATGAAATGGCGTCGCTGGCCGAGCACCTCGCTGGTACGGCAGGCGAAGCTTCTCCACGGATTCTTCGAGAACTCAATACAGCGCAGGATTCTATCCGCCACATCCATCTATTTGCCAGTAGCGAAGCACCTCTAGAACCAACTCCGGGAAGCATATGGCAACACGGTATGGCCGTGCGTGAGGTCAGGATCACCGAGAATATCCAGCACGTGCTGTTAGATTTGGAGGGTAAGCCGGTGTTGGCCCTGTACGGCGTCGCACATGCTAAGAAGACTGGAGATGACAATATATTAGAGAGGTCTTGGGCACAAAGGCTATCCGAAGATGGGATAGAAGTATATTCTCTCTTTGCAACAGGCATGTATGGGACAGCATTCTGGGGTGGGAGAAGTTACTCGGTGGGCTGGAAGCCGGAGACGTGGCTCTTCCTACCTCCGGACGGTGTGTCGTTAGCGACTGTGTTGAACGATGCTTCGGACTACGAGATTATCTATATTGACCCGCAGGAAACCTCCAATCTGATACTACCCACAGGTGAGCGTGCAAGTGGCTCATATAATGGCATAGTCCTCTTTCGAGAGATCTCCCCAATGGCTGATGCATGCCCTTAGCTGGCGATCACACCGAAAGGCATGACGATGCGAGGCACAGTCAATTGGCTGAACACTCTTTTTCTGCTTGCAGCAGCAGTGATAATTATCCTTGTGCTGCCCGGATGCGCGGCAGTGCCCCTCCGGGAGTCCCTCTCCGCACAGCCGACCCCCGTCGCGACGCCGTCAATGGTGCGACCGGGCGTGTACACCGCGCAGCATCTCGACGAGATTCCGCTGCCCACTGAGGGCTATCAGATCTACATCGTCGGCGAGATACACGGCGTCGCCGAGATCCACCAATTGTTCGCAGACTACCTGAGAAGGCTCCACGCTGCCGGTCTGCGAGATGTGATTCTGGAGGAGTCCCAGGGCTACGAGCCGGATGCGAGCGCATTCGTGCTGGGCGAGACTGACACCCTGATCGAGGGTCTGTGTCTGCGGGCTGATGTCCTGCAAGCGATCCGTGACTTTAACGACGAGCTTCCCCCCGACGGGCGGGTGCGCGTTCACCTGGTCGATCTGAACTATACGCCCGCTGCAGTCCATGCCCACCTACTTGACCTCCAGAACCGGCTCGGTGAAGCGGCAGAGCAGGTTGACATCCCACCTGTAGAGGAGTTCCAGCAGTGGGATGAGTACGAAATGGCGTCTCTGGCAGAGCGCCTCGCCAGTGTGGCAGAAGCAGAAGAACCATCTCCACGGATTCTTCAGGAGTTCGCCACGGCACAGGATTCTATCGGGCACTGGATCG
>CAZDLX010000009.1:7731-17752 GCA_964506005.1 uncultured Anaerolineae bacterium
CCACGGATTCTTCAGGAGTTCGCCACGGCACAGGATTCTATCGGGCACTGGATCGCCTGGGTTGAGCAGTTCGGCGAGGAACGACCTCGAGAACCGCCACCCGATACTGTGGCTATGGTGATACGTGAGGAGAGAATCACCGAGAATATCCGTCACCTGCTGTCGGACCTGGAAGGCAAGCCGGTACTGGCCCTGTTCGGTGCGGGGCACGCTCAGAAACAGGGAGATGGCTCTTTGCCGACAACGCCCTGGGCCGAGCGACTATCAGAAGATGGCGTCGAGATCTATTCTCTCCATGCGACGGGGCTGTATGGAACAGCATTTTGGCGCGGGACAACTTTCCTACCGGGAATCAGGACGGAGGCGTTTCTTTTTCTGCCGCCAGACGGTATCTCGTTGGCCGCAGTGCTGGCCGATGTCTCGGACTATGAGATTATCTACATTGACTCACAGGAAGCCTCCAACCTGATATTTCCGCGAGGTCAGCATGCCAGCGAACTATATGATGGCATGCTCTTCTTTCGAGAAGTCTCGCCAATGGTTGATGAATGCCCCTAGCTGTGTGTATCTGGTTGTATCGCTGCTGGACGACGACCGCCTGAGAATGGAATTCTCAGGCTGCCCAATATGCGTCGCCTGAAGGCGACCTGTCAGTTGGCTGTTCCGCGCTGCCGGTCGGCTCTTGAGCATTCACAAATTAATCGGACAACGGAGAGGGCTCGGCCATCGCCCGGAAATTCATTTCCGGGCCAAGGTCGCTTGCGACCCGGTCGCTTCGCGACCCACAATCACCGGTTAAAACCGACGAAACGAGCCTGCCCCCGCCGCAGGCGGACCGGCGCGCCGCGCCGGCTGTCCCCGCCAGGGGACACTTCTACACAGCCGGACAATTCATTGTCCGGCGGCAGCGACTGCACTACAACTCCCGCACCGGCACCACGAAGGTGAACATGCTGCCCTCGCGGAACGCACTCTCGACGTGGACCGCGCCTTCGTGCGCCTCGGCGATGGCCTTGACGAGCGCCAGCCCCAGGCCCGAACCCTTTGGGCGCTCGGGGTCGCCCTCGTGCTGGGGGACCCGGTAGAACGCCTCGAACAGCCGCTGCTGGTCCTCGGTGCGGATGCCGATCCCCGCATCGCTCACGGAGACGGCGAGCCCTCCTGTATCGTCGAGGTACGCGTGGATGCCGATCTCCGTGCCCTGCGGCGAGTACTTGAGCGCGTTGTGGACGAGGTTCGAGATCGCCTGGCGGTACAGCATCACGTCGGCGCAGAGCAGGGGGAGGCCCGCGTCTGTCTTGACCCGGAAGCGCACGTCCTTCTGCTGGGCCAGCCGCACGTGCTGGTTCACAACCTCGCCGATCAGGGCCTCGACATCGAACATGGCAAGCTCGAGGTTGACCTTCTCGCCGAACTGGAGGCGGTTCAGGTAGCTGATGCGCTCCGTCATCATCGTGAGCTGATCGATGCCGACGCGCACGCGGTCCAGCGCCTCTTTCTGACGCTCGTTGAGCGGCCCCTCAATCGGCACCATGGAGAGGAAGCCGCGCATGAAGGTGAGCGGCGAGCGCAGGTCGTGTGAGACCATCGTCAGGAACACGGTCTTGATGGTGTCGAGCTCTTTGAGGGCGGTGATATCGCGCAGGACGGCGACGCGCCCCAGGATGCTGCCATCCTGGCTGACGATAGTCGAGGTGTTGGCGAGGATAATCTGGCTGTTGCGGCGCGGCAGCTCCAGCTCGGCGACCGGCTCCTGCATGTCGGTCATGAGACGGGCCAGCCGCGGGCTGTCGATCACGGTGCTGGCGCGCCGCCCCGTGACCTGCTCGGCCTGTGTGCCGAAATATGCCTCGGCGGCGGGGTTCATCAGGACGACGCGGCCTGTGTTGTCAACTACGACGATGCCATCGGCGGTGCTCTCCAGCACGGCGGCGAGCTTGCGGCGGCCTTCCTCCGCCTGCCCGAACAGGCTGACGTTCTCGGCGGCGACGGCGGCCTGCTCGGCGAGGGTAGAGACGAAGGTCAGCTCCGATTCGCCTACATCGTGTTCTTCGTCGTAGGCCAGCCACAGGAACCCGTGCAGCGTGCGGTCGCTGCGGAGCGGGAGGGCGACCACCGCGCCGAGCGGCATGGCGAGCTGGCTGGTATCCAGCGCGCCAGTGGCCCGCCACATCTGCCGCACAACCATTGGCCCTTCTTTCTCGACAAGCGTCAGGATCTGCTCGTCGAGCGCGACCATCTCGCTCCCCAGCTCGCCCGCCGCAAAGGCCTGCGGCGGCCTGTCGTCGCCGCGCAGCAGAACGATGCGCCCACCCACGGCCCCGGTCAGGTCGATGGCGCTCTCGACGATCTGCTGCATGGCCCGGTAGCCCTGCAGGCTGGACGATACGCTGCGGCTGATCTCCAGCAGCCGCTGCTGCTCGGTGAGGCGCTGCCCGAGGCTGAGCCGCATCTGCTCGAAGGTGTGGCCCAGCCGGCCGATCTCGTCTTCGCCCTCCACGTCGAGCGGGCGGTTGAGCTCGCCCTCGGCGATGTGACTGGCCGCCTGCGCCAGCCGTTCCAGGGGCACGGTCACATCCTGGATAATCACCGCCAGCAGCGGCAGCGCCGCGCCCGCGATAACGATCATGAGCAGCAGCGTGGGCAGGGCGATCTTGAAGGCCAGCGCCAGCACGACTTCGTTGGGGACCGTCATCACGATGGACCAGTCCGAGCGCCCCGTCACCGGCAGCAGGTAGATGAGCTCGCGCGTGCCGTCGGCCTGCTGCTGCCGGAATGCCTGACCGGCGCTGCCAGACGGCAGCTCGACCAGCCCGGTCAGCGGGTACGTCTGCCGCTCAAGCTCCGGGTGCGCCGGGTATAGGATGATCTGGTTCTGATCGTCGATCAGGAAGCCCTCGCCTGGCCCCACGAAACCCTCATAGAGGACGTCAACAACCGGCGCAAGCACCGGGTTGTTGGTCAGGACGGTGCGCCCGGCGAGCGCGCCCGCGACGGCCCCCGCCTCGTCGCGCAGCTCGGCGACGAAGGTCAGCGAGGTGCTGCCGGTGGCGCTGACCGTCGTCACCTCGCCGGGGATGCCGCCCTCCAGCGCCAGGCGCACGCGGTCGATCTCGCCCTCGGCGAGGGCCGGGTTGGTCTCGGGCGGGTAGACGCCGGCAACCTGGCCTGCGGTATCGAACATGATCAACTGCTGGAAGTACGGGACGGCGCGGAGCCCCTCGGCGAGCATGGTGGCCCGCCGAGTGTCATCCGCGGCGGCGAGCCGGCTGTCGTTGGCGAGGTTGCGGATCAGGCTGCGCCCGACCTGGATGAAAAACGGCATCTGCCCGCTGGCGGTCGAGGCGTCGCGGGCCATCTGGTCGACGACGAGCCCCGTCGCGACCCGATGCGCGGTCCCGGCGATCACCGTGACGAGCAGCACAATGACCACGGCCGTCACGGGGATGAAGGTGTACAGCATGCGCTGGCTGAGCTGCCGGTGCCAGGGAGCCGGCACAAGGTCCGTGTCGGCCACGGGGCGGCGGGCCAGCCCGCTCGACAGCACGAGCTGCAGCAGCAGGCCGACGATGAGGGCCGCCCCGGCGTGCATGGCGAGCAGCGGCAGCAGCAGCGCCGCGACGCGCTCCAGGCCGGTCAGCGCCGAGCTCTGGCTCGTGGCATACAGGCCGATTAACGCAAGCGGCCAGCTTACGACCACCCCTGCGGTCAGCGCGGCAACAACCGGCTGGCGGAACAGGCTGGCGACGCGCCCCCGGTAGGGCAGGCGCAGCATGGCGGCGAGTGCGGCGCCGGTCAGCGCAAGCTCAAGTGGCTGCGTGACGCGGTGCGTGTCGAACAGAGCCAGGGAGAGGCCCATCACCAGGCCGGTGAGCAGCGCAGGCCCGGCGCCCAGCCACAATGCAGCCACGACCAGCGGCACCAGACTGAACGGCGCCAGCGTCAGGGCGTCGAAGCTGGTGCCTGTGTCGAAGGTGAGCACCGCAAGGCGGCTGAGTGGTATCGCCGCAAGCGCCGTCGCCGCGAGCAGCAGCCAACCCCAGCTGCTCAGGCGGAAGCTCGATCGTGTGCGTACGGCGATGAGCAGCGTCAGGGCGAGGTAGGCGGCGAAGACGATGTACCCGGCCTGGGAGAGGGATAGGTCGAGCCGGGGTGTACTATCAAACGCTAGCCAGTTGAGGCTCATGGCGGCAGGCTCTAGGGGTGGCGAACGGGTCTACGTCATGCGCGTAGTATAGCACTGCCCGCGCACCATGCCAGCGGGAGAATGAGTCCACAGATGGCACAGAAATGGAAACGAAACACGATAAGTGATCCACGAATGACACGAATGACACCAATAGGATATCTATGAAGTAGCGTACTTAACGCAGCCAGCGACACCGCGAAAATGTCTCCCCCTCTCCCAGCGCCGAAGGCGCGGTCGGGAGAGGGGGCGGGGGTGAGGGCTTCTGTCAATCCGTGGACTCACTCAGAACGGGGTGGGGCGCCGAGCACGTCGAGCTGGTGGGCGATGTAGATCAGCTCGCCGCGCTCGATCTGCGCCCGGCGGGCGGCGGCCCACTCGGGGAGACGGCCTGCATCCAGCGCCGGGTGGCCGGTAAGCGCGCCCTCTACCGTATTGACGATGAAGTGCAGAAAGGCGGCTTCATCCGCCGGGTAGCCGCCCCGCACCGGCACCACGACCCAGTCGGAGCTGCCGGCGGCCAGGATTTGCGCGCCGGCTGCCTGCAGATGAGCCAGCAGGTGCCGCCCCGAGCGGCTGTCGCCCGATGGGCGGCCCGCCACGCGGCGCTCGTCCATGGTGCGGTGGTACAGCGCCTCGATCTGCGCGTCGAGGGCGGCGTCGAAGGCCGGTTCGAAGCTGGTGACGCCGTCGAACGTCAGCGTGAAGTAGAACAGCCCGCCGGGGTGCAGCAGCCCGAACAGCGCGGGCAGAATGGCCGGGATGTCAACGAGGTCGAGAAAGGCGTGGGCGAGCAGCAGGTCCCACGGCTCCGGGTGAGCCCGCCCGGCGAACTCCAGTGCGTCGGCGGTTTCGAAGTGGATCTCTGCGCGGCGGCTGTCTGCCAGGGCCAGGCCGCCGCCCGGTGCGGCCCCCGCGTGGATGCCCGCCATCTCCGCCCAGGCGGCGAGGCGGCGGCGCGCCTCCCCGGTGTTTTCGGCGGCGGCGTCGAGTGCGGTATAGACGGTGCGCTCGGGCAGCAGGCCCCACTCCCACGACCGCTGGATCATCGTGCCGATGCCCGCACCGAGCTCCAGCACGCGCAGCGGTCGGCGCGCCGGCAGCGCAGCGAGGAGCGCGTCCCAGACGCCGCGGTTCAGGGCGCGGTCATCGACCGTGCGTTTGGCTGCGAGATAGCGGGTAAAGCTGACTGCCTCAGGTGCGCTCATCGGATTCCTTAACAGATCCAGCGGCGGGCCCGGCCCGTAAGGTAGGTAAAACGAGATACAACCTGCTATGTTCTGTACAGGTTATGTCATTCTACCGTTACAGGTGATGGTACACGAGATGAGCACAACGCGCCGCGCCGGAATCGCACTCCGGCCGGAGAGAGTGGCTGCCGCATGGCAGTAACACTGGGGGCTGGCCGCACCGCGCTCGACCGGCTGCGGCGGGAGTGGCTTCTGCTAACGGCAGCGGGGGTGCTTCTGGTCGCGGCGGGTTTCTGGCTGCTGAGGGCGCACTGGGGAGTATCCGAGGCAGGCCGCTGGGCGCTGCTCGCGGCGGTGGTGCTGGCCTACGAGGCCTGGACCCTGCGGCGGGGGCTGGCAGACAACCACCGCCCCGGCGAGAAGTCGCTGCTATCGGGCCTCGGCGCGGCTAACCGGCTCACGCTGCTGCGCGGGGCGATGCTTGCGCTCATGGCCGGGTTCCTGTTCGCGCCGTGGCCCGGCGGCTGGCTGGCCTGGGCACCCGCGGCGCTGTACGGCGCCATCGTGCTGATCGACGGGCTCGACGGCGCGGTGGCCCGGCTGACGGGGCAGCCCACGCGGCTCGGCGAGATGCTCGACCTGGAGCTCGACGCGCTGGGGATGCTCGTCGCGCCGCTGCTCGGGGTGTGGTACAGGCAGCTCCCGCCGTGGTTCCTGCTGGTCAGCGCGGCACGCTATCTGTTCGTGCTGGGCCTGTGGTGGCGGCGCCGGCGCGGGCTGCCGGTCTACGAGCTGCCGCCAAGCCACCGCCGCCGCAGCCTGGCCGGGCTGATGATGGGCTTCACCGGCGTGGTGCTGTGGCCGGTGTTCAGCCCGCCGCAGACGTGGGTCGCGGCGACCGCCGTCATGCTGCCGTTTCTGGTGGGGTTTGCCCGGGACTGGCTGGCGGTGAGCGGCCGGCTGCGCGGGGCCGCCCCGGCGGGGCTCGACCGCTGGCTGCCGGTTGCGCTGCGGTCGGCGCTCGCAGCGGCGTTCGTGATTTCGTGTAGTAACTGGGGTGAGTCCGGCCCGGCCTTTTGGGGGGATTCCTGGCCAGTTTTGCTCGTGTTCGCGGCGCTGGCCGCGTTTGGCGCGGCGGGCCGCCTGGCGTCCCTCGCGCTGATCGTCACGATTGGCTGGCTGCGGGCGGGCGAGGGGCTGGCCGCTGCCGAGGCGGTGCTGCTGGCCAGCGGCGCGCTGCTCATGGTGCTGGGCACGGGGGCGCTGTCGCTGTGGCAGCCCGAGGAGGCCGTTCTCTCGCGGCGCTTCGCCGAATCTGAACCTGCTGCTGCAGGCGAGGATGGCTGAGTTGCTGAGAACACTCGCCACAGACCGCCGCCTGCAGATCAGCTTGCTGTTGTGGGCCATCGCCGCGGCGCTGGTTGTGTGGGCGCTGCGCACGGTGCCGCTCGACGACTTGCTCGACGTGCTCGGCGGGCTGCACGCCGGCCAGGTTGGCCTGCTGCTGCTGGCCAATGCGGCGGTGTTCCTGAGCCTGGCACTGCGCTGGTGGATTATTCTGCGGGCCCAGGGGCACCGCGTCCCGCTGCTGAAACTGGCGGCCTACCGGCTGGCGGGGTTCGGCGTGAGCTACTTCACGCCGGGGCCGCACGTCGGGGGCGAGCCAGTACAGGTTTACCTTCTCGCAAAGCGAGGCGGCGTCCCCGGCGTGGCTGCGACGGCGTCCGTCGGCCTCGACCGGCTCATCGACCTGACTGTGAACGCCGCGGTGGTGGTCGCTGCCGCTCTGATCGTCCTGCGGGGGCAGGTCTTCGGAGGCAGGTCGGACGGGGCTACGCTGGCCGTCGCGCTGGTGCTGCTGTTCGGCCCGGCCATACCGCTGTTCGCGATTGCAGCGGGGCGCAGACCTTTCGCCTGGCTGATCGAACGGCTGCCCGAGCGCCTGCTGCGCTCCGAGCGGGCGCAGAAGATCGGGGCGCTCGTGGAGACCAGCGAGCGCGAGATGATCCGTTTCTGGCGGGAGCAGCCAGCCGCCGCGGCCGGTGTGCTGCTGGTATCGGCGCTGACGTGGGCGCTGCTTCTGGCCGAGCTGTGGCTGGCGCTGGTGGTGCTCGGCGTGGAGGTCACGCTGCTCCAGTTCACCGGCGTGCTCATCGCCCTGCGCGCGACGTACCTGGCACCGTCGCCGGGAGGGCTGGGCGTGCTGGAGGCAGGGCAGGTGCTCGCCTTCCGGACGATGGGGCTCGACCCTGCCGCCGGGCTCTCGCTGAGCGTGCTGATCCGGGCCCGGGACGTGCTAACCGGCGGGCTGGGTCTGTGGTGGGGTGGCACCCGGTTAAATGGTTTACTGGTGAGGCAGGAGAAATATGAACGAGTTGACAGTTAGCCGGCAGGTCTGCGCGCGCATCCCAACAGCGGCGGGCGAGTTTGATCTGTGCCTGTATACGAGCAGCGCAGATGACTACTCTCACCTGGCCCTTATCCTGGGGGAGGTGAAGGGTGCCAGAGAGCTGCTGGTGCGCGTCCACTCTGAGTGTTTCACCGGCGATGTGCTAGGCTCACAGCGCTGCGACTGTGGCGAGCAGCTCCAGCTCGCGATGGAGATGATCGCCAGGGAGGGCCGTGGGGTCGTGCTCTACCTGCGGCAGGAGGGCAGGGGGATCGGCCTGCTGGACAAGCTGCGGGCCTACAACCTGCAGGATGAGGGCTACGACACGGTGGATGCCAACCTCGCGCTGGGCCATGACGCCGACGAGCGTGACTATACCGTCGCGGCACGCATCCTCGACGACCTCCAGGTGCGTTCGATCCGCCTGATGACCAACAACCCGGCGAAGATCGACTCGCTGCAGGCGCTGGGCATTCGGGTTGTGGACCGTGTGCCGGTGCAGCCCCATGCCAATGAGAGCAACGCCGGCTACCTGCTTACAAAAGCCAGCCGCATGCGGCACCTGCTCGACGTGGACCGGCTGCGGCATAACATCCGGCCCAACGGGCAGACCGGCAGCCATGATTGACGACCTGCTCGGCTGGCTGGGTGAGCGAATCGCGCAGCGACCGCCGGGCAGCCGTCCCCTCGTCACGCTGAGCTACGCGCAGAGCCTCGACGGCTGCCTCACAGTGCATGCCGGGAGCCCCTCGCCTATCAGCGGCCCCGAGTCGCTCGACATGACCCACCATCTGCGCGCCGCGCACGATGCCATCCTGGTTGGCATCGGGACGGTGCTTGCCGACGACCCGAGCCTGCGCGTCTACCGGGTCGAGGGTCGCAGCCCCAGGCCTATCGTGCTCGACAGCCATCTGCGCACGCCGCCGGGCGCGCGCCTGCTCACGCTGGGACGCGGGCCCTGGCTCGCCGCGCGGACTGGCACCAGTTCCGGCCGACGAGCCGCGCTCGAAGCGGCGGGTGCAGAGGTGCTGGCCCTGCCCGCCGGGGATGATGGGCGTGTCAGCCTGCCTGCACTGCTCGATACGCTGGCAGCACGCGGGGTGGCAAGTATCATGGTGGAGGGCGGCGCCGGGGTTATCACGAGCTTTCTGCGCGCGGATCTGGCCGACCTCGCCGTGCTGACGGTCGCCCCGGTGCTGGCGGGCGGCTACCACGCCGTCGGCGAGCTCGGCGTCGAGCACTGGGAGCGGCTGCCCCGCCTGCGCGGCATGCGGACGATGCAGGCCGGTGAAGACTTGATTCTGTGGGGCGAGCTATCGAGAGGCGGCTGAGCGTGAAGCGGCAGGCAGTGGTTATGGCAGCGCCGGGTGTGATCGAAGTGCAGGAGGAGGCGCTCGGGCCGCCCGCTGCCGGGGAGGTGCAGGTCGAGACGCTGGTCTCGGCGATCAGCGCCGGGACGGAGCTGCTGTTCTACCGGGGGCAGGTGCCGGCCAGCATGGCCCTCGACGAGACGATCCCCACGCTGGGCGGCAGGGTGCAGTACCCGCTGCGCTACGGCTATGCCGTGGTGGGGCGGGTCGTCACGTGCGGTGACGGCGTGGACAAAAAGACGTGGCTTGGCCGGCTGGTCTTCGCCTTCCGCCCGCACGAGTCGGCGTTCAACACGCGGCCTGAAGATCTCATCCGGGTGGGGGGCGGGATCGGCGCGGAAGGGGCCAGCTTCCTGCCCAACATGGAGACGGCGCTCACCCTCGTCCACGACGGGGGGCCGCTTGCCGGCGAGCAGGTCGCGGTGTTCGGGCAGGGGATCGTGGGGCTGCTCGTCACGGGGCTGCTGGCGGGCATGCCACTGGCCAGCCTGGTAACGCTCGACGGCTACGCGCTGCGGCGCGGCCTGTCGGTCGAGGTGGGCGCCCATACCAGCCTCGACCCGGCGGCGCCGGGGGCGCTCGACAGGCTGCGCGGGCTGCTCCAGCGGGACAGCCCGTATGAGGGCGCCGACCTCGCCTTCGAGCTCGCCGGTGCGCCGGCTGCGCTCGCACAGGCGGTCGAGGTGACGGGCTACAGCGGGCGAGTGGTGATCGGGTCGTGGTATGGTGAGAAACGGGCCGAGCTCGACCTCGGCGGACGCTTCCACCGCAGCCGGGCCCGGCTGATCAGCAGCCAGGTGAGTACCATCGCGCCCGAGCTGCGCGGGCGCTGGACGAAGGCGCGGCGCTACGAAGCCGCCTGGCGGGCGATCCGCGCCGGCGTCGT
>CAZDLX010000009.1:17762-37999 GCA_964506005.1 uncultured Anaerolineae bacterium
GGCGATGAGCTGTGGCTGTCGACGCAACCGGAGGGCTACCGGGCGGGCGATCCGCGCGCTGCGGCCCGAGCGGTTCATCACCCACCGCTTCCCGGTGGCCCAGGCCGCCGACGCCTACCGGCTGCTCGACGAGGCACCGCAGCGCGCCGTACAGGTCGTGCTGGCATATGGGGGGACTGAGCCCACAGATGACACAGATGGGCACAGAGAGAAGAAAAAGAAGTGAGTCCACGAATGGCACGAATGAGAAAGAATGAGAATGAGCCCACAGATGACACAGATTTCACAGAGAAAAGGAAGTAACTTGGGGAAGATGTGCCGGCTGTGGACGCAGTAATATTGGAAGAGACAGATGAATCGTATCGCTGAAGAGGTGCTGTGTGAGAATGCAACGTGTGTGGCTTACCGGTATCGGTTTGATCGTCCTTATGCTGGCGGTGGCGGGGTGTGCGGGGCAGGTCGCCACGCCGGAACCTGCTCCACCGGCTGACAGCGCGGGGAGCATCCCGACCGAAGCAAACGCCGCGCCGGTAGAACCCGTCGACCAGGGCGGACCGGGCTTGGCGGCGGAGCCTACCGTCGAGGTCGTGGCTAACCCGCCCACGGAGACGGGCGAGGCCCCGCCTGCTGAGGGTGACATCGCCCCGACGGCAGCGGCTATCGACCTCGCGGCGCTGAACATCGCGCTGGAGCCGGTCGCGGAGGGGCTCAGCGCGCCGATCGGGCTGGCCCACGCGGGCGACGGCAGCGGGCGGCTGTTCATCGTCGAGAAGGGCGGGGTGATCCGCGTGTGGCAGGATGGCCAGGTGCTGCCCGCGCCGTTCCTCGCCATCTCGGAGCGGGTCGGCGCGCAGGGCAGCGAGCAGGGGCTGCTGGGGCTGGCCTTCCACCCGGCTTACGCCGAGAGCGGCTTCTTCTTCGTGAACTACACGGACCGCGGCGGCAACACGGTCGTTTCGCGCTTCTCCGTGACGGACGACCCCAACCAGGCCGACCCCAACAGCGAGGAGATCGTGCTCACGCAGACCCAGCCTGCTGGCAATCACAACGGCGGGCACCTCGCCTTCGGGCCGGATGGCTATCTGTACATTGGGCTGGGCGATGGCGGTGGCGGCGGTGACACCTTCGGCAACGGCCAGAACCCGCAGACCTGGCTCGGGACGCTGCTGCGCATCGACGTGGACCAGCTACCCTACGGTGTCCCGCCCGACAACCCGTTTGCAGGCAGCCCGGAAGGCGCGGATGAGGTCTGGGCGTACGGGCTGCGCAACCCCTGGCGGTTTACGTTTGACCGGGCGACGAACGACCTGTACATCGCGGATGTGGGCCAGAACCAGTACGAGGAGGTCCACTTCCAACCGGCGGACAGCAGCGGCGGCGAGAATTACGGCTGGCCGATCATGGAGGGGCTGCACTGCTTCCCCGAGACCGCGAACTGCTCGCCAGAGGGGCTGGTCATGCCCATCGCCGAGTACTCGCACGCCTTCGGCTGCTCGATCACCGGCGGCTACGTGTACCGGGGTGAGGCGTTCCCGGCGATGAACGGCGTCTACTTCTACGGCGACTACTGCTCGGGGATTATGTGGGGCCTGGCTCCGGGCGCGGATGGCGGCTGGCAGTCCATGCAGCTCGGCGAAACCGGCGCCCGCATCGCCAGCTTCGGCGAGGACGAGGCGGGGGAGGTCTACCTGGTGGATATGGGCGGCACCGTGTACCGGCTCGTCACGCGGTAGCAAGTCCGGTTTCTACGAGTATAATACGGTTGCCACCATCCAGCGGGGGCGGCGCGCCCTGCCAGCGCGTCACCCGGCTCCCGCCTTTGTATCGCTCACACAAGGACAGGAATCTATGCCGCAACACTTCATTAAGGTGCGTGACGTCTCCGCCGATGCTTTCAACCACATGATCGACAAGAGCATCGAGATCAAGCGGGACCCCGCACCGTGGCACGACTCGATGCGCAACCAGACGCTCGCCATGATCTTCCAGAAGACGTCAACCCGCACCCGCTTCTCGTTCGAGGCGGGCATGACGGAGCTCGGCGGGCATGCGATCTTCGCGCAGACGCAGCACACGCAGATGGGCATCGCCGACATCGCCGACGAGGGCAAGGTCATCTCGCGCTACGCGGCGCTCATCATGGCGCGCATGATGTTCAACCGCGATCTCGTCGCGCTGGCCGGAGGCTCGGAAGTGCCGGTGATCAACGGCTGCGACGACCGCTACCACCCGGCGCAGGCGCTCACCGACCTGATGACGATCAAAGAGCACTTCGGGCGCACCGAGGGCCTCAAGATCGTGTATCTGGGCGTCGCCAACAACGTCAGCAACTCGCTCTCGATGGCGTCTGTATACGCAGGGGCTAACTTCACGCTGTGCGTGCCGGAGTTCGACCCGCCGGCGGTGGACGAGGAGCAGCTTGAAATGCTGCGCGCCAACCCGCTCTACGAGGAGGTTGCCGACCCTGTCGAGGCGGTACAGGGGGCGGACGTACTCTACACCGACACCTGGATCAACATGGAGCACTTCACGAACCCCGATTACGCCGACGAGAAGGCGCGGCGCATCGACCTGCTGAGCCCTTACCAGATCAACGAGGAACTGCTGGCCCGGACCGGCAAAGACTCGACTATTGTGATGCACTGCCTGCCCGCGCACAAGGGCTACGAGGTCAACGAGACGGTGCTGTACCACCCCAACTCGGTGATCTTCGACCAGGCGGAGAACCGCCTGCACGCGCAGAAAGCCCTGATGCTGTGGCTGGTAGATAAAATCTAAAGGAGCCGACATGACGACGACCGAAACCTTCGACGAGACCATGGATGCCCGCGCGCACATCGAACTGGCGAACCAGCTTGGGGCCCACAATTACAAGCCTCTCGACGTCGTTCTGACCCGTGGCGAGGGTGTCTGGGTCTGGGACGTGGACGGTAACAAGTATCTCGACTGCCTGAGCGCGTACTCGGCGCTGAACCAGGGCCACTCGCACCCGCGCCTCGTCGAGGCGATGGTGGAGCAGGCCCAGCGGCTGGCGCTGACCTCGCGGGCGTTCCGCAACGACCAGCTCGGCCTGTTCTACCGTGACCTGGTGGAGCTGTCAGGCTACGGGGCGGTACTGCCGATGAACACCGGCGCCGAGGCGGTGGAGACCGCGCTCAAAGTGGCGCGCAAATGGGCGTACACCGTGAAGGGTGTGCCGGTCAATCAGGCGGAGATCATTACTGCCAGCGGCAACTTCCACGGGCGCACCGTCACGGTCATCTCCTTCTCGACCGAGCCTCAGTACAAAGACCTGTTCGGCCCGCACACGCCCGGTTTCCTGACCGTGCCCTACGGCGACGCCGACGCCCTCGCAGCCGCCATCACGCCGAACACGGCGGCCATCATGCTTGAGCCCATCCAGGGTGAGGCGGGCGTCGTCGTGCCGCCGGAAGGTTACCTGCGCCGCGTCCGCGAGCTGTGTGACGAGCACAACGTGCTGTTTATCGCCGACGAGATCCAGACGGGGCTGGGGCGCACGGGCGAGCTGTTCGCCTGCGACCATGAGGGCGTCCGGCCCGACATCATGGTGCTCGGCAAGGCGCTGGGTGGGGGCATGTACCCGGTCTCGGCGGTGCTGTCATCGAGAGAAATCATGGACGTGATCGTGCCCGGTGACCACGGCTCGACGTTCGGCGGCAACCCGCTGGCGGCGGTCGTGGCCCGCACGGCGCTGGACATCATCGTCGAGGAAAAGCTGGTCGAGAATGCCGCCGAGATGGGGCAGTACTTCCGCGACCACCTCGAAGAGATCAACAGCCCGCATGTGGACCACATCCGCGGCAAGGGCCTGCTCATCGGCGTGGTGCTCAAGCCCGAGGCCAACGGCGCTCGCCGCTTCTGCGAGGCGCTGATGGAGCGCGGCATCCTGGCGAAGGAGACGCACGAGAACGTGATCCGCTTCGCCCCGCCGCTCATCATCGACCGCGAGACGATTGACTGGGCGATGCCGATCATTCGAGACGTGCTGTTGATGCCATAAGGGTGTATGATAGTGTGTGACCGGGGAGGGGGCTGCCGGGTTCGGCTCCCCTCCCTTTTTGGTAACGAGTCTGTGGACACAGTAAAGAACTGATCCACGAATGACACGAAGGAAAAGACAGAAAGAAGAGTCCACAGATGACACAGATGGCACAGATAGATAAGAAAAACATCTGTGAGATCTGTGTCATCTGTGGATCAGTTCCTCAATTCGTGCCATTCGTGTAATTGGTAGACTCACATCAACCTGCCTCAGCCGGTGAGGAGGACTCATGCCCGAACCCCCACGAAGTGCCAGCCTGTTTGTGACTTGCCTGCTCGACGCGCTGTACCCGGACGTCGCGCAGGCGGTGGTAGACGTGCTCGAAGCGCAGGGGATCCAAGTTAACGTGCCCGCCGGGCAGACCTGCTGCGGGCAGCCCGCCTTCAACGGCGGTTTCTGGGACGAGGCCCGCTCGATGGCCCGGCACACGCTGGACGTGTTCGCAGGCTCCGACGACCCGGTGATCATCCCCTCCGGATCGTGCGGCGCGATGATCGAGCACTACTACCCGGAGCTGTTCAAAGACGACCCCGAATACGGGCCGCTGGCGCAGTCACTCGCCGGGCGGGTGAGGGAGTTCACCCAGTTCCTGGTGGATGACCTCGGCGTCGAGGACGTCGGCGCGCGGCTGGACGCCAGCGTGGTCTACCATCCCTCGTGCCACGCGCTGCGCGGCATGCACGTCGACCGCCAGCCGCGGACGCTGCTGGCGCACGTCGGCGGGCTGCGGGTGCTGGAGCAGCTCAAGCCGGAGACGTGCTGTGGCTTCGGCGGCGTGTTCTCCGTCAAGATGGGCGACATCAGCGGGGCGATGCTCGCGAGCCGGCTGGAGGCCTTTGAAGCCGCCGAGCCCGATTACGTGGTCGGGGTGGACGTGAGCTGCCTGATGCACATCGAGGGTGGCCTGCGCAAGCGCGGCAGCCGGGTGCGGACCAGGCACCTCGCCCTGCTGCTGGCAGAAGGGATGCGGTCATGACGCTGCCTGTCTTACCCACTACGTTCAAGCAGCGCGTCAAGGAGGGCCTGGCCCAGCCTGACCGGCTGCACGCGGTCGCCAGCGGCACCGAAACGACGCACAACAAGCGTACGCTGATCCTCGAGACGCTGCCCGACCCGGACGCTACCCGCGACCTCGGCCGGCAGATTCGCGCGCACACCATTGCCCACCTCGATACCTATCTGGCGCAGTTCGAGGCGGCAGTGCAGGCCAACGGCGGGCAGGTTCACTGGGCGCGGGATGCCGCCGAGGCACGCCAGATCGTGCTGGACATCGCCGAGCGCACCGGGGCGAAACGTGTAGCCAAGGCCAAGAGCATGGTTACCGAGGAGATCGAGCTCAACCACGCGCTGGAGGCGCAGGGGCTCGAAGTGTGGGAGACCGACCTCGGCGAGTTCATCGCGCAGCAGGCCGGCGACCGCCCCTCGCACATCATCGTGCCGGTGATGCACCTGTCGCGGCAGGAGGTGGGCCGCGTCTTCTCCGAGAAGCTCGGCGTGCCGTATACCGACCAGATACCGGAGCTGAACACCATCGCGCGGGAGACGCTGCGGCAGGTCTACCTCACCGCCGATATCGGCATCACCGGCTGCAACTTCGCCGTGGCGGAGAGCGGGTCGGTATGCCTCGTCACGAACGAGGGCAACGCGCGCATGGTCAGCACGCTGCCGCCGGTGCAGATCACGCTGATGGGCATGGAGCGCATCGTGCCGACGTTGGCCGACCTCTCGGTGATGCTGCAGCTTCTCGGGCGCAGCGGCACCGGCCAGAAGCTGACCGTGTACACGTCGCTGCTCAACGGCCCGCGCCGCCCCGACGAGCCGCACGGCCCGGAGGAGATGCACGTCGTCATCGTGGACAACGGGCGCTCGCGGGCGCTGGCAGGCGACCTCGCCGAGATCCTGTACTGCATCAGGTGCGGGGCCTGCCTGAACATATGCCCGGTGTACCGCGAGATCGGCGGGCATGCCTACGGCAGCCCGTACTCCGGCCCGGTCGGCTCGGTCGTGTCGCCCATTCTGGGCGGGGTGCCGGCCTTCGCCGACCTGCCGCACGCGAGCACGCTGTGCGGGGCGTGCAAGGACGTGTGCCCGGTGCGTATCGACCTGCCGACGCTGCTGCTGCGCCTGCGCCGCGAGACGGTGCAGCAGGGCCAGCAGCCCGGCTGGCTGCGCGCAGGCATGAAGGGCTACGAGTTCGCCGCGCGCTCGCCGGGGCGCTTCCGGCTGGCGGTGCGCTTCGCGGGGCTGTTCTCGCGGCTGACGGGCGGGCGCTGGCTGCGCCGGCTGCCGGGGCCGCTCGCCGCGTGGACACGCCACCGGGAGTTCCCGCCGTTCGCCGCCAAGTCGTTCCAGCAGCGCCGCGAGGAGGCCCGCCATGACTGATGCCCGCGACGACATCCTGAACAACATCCGCAGTGCGCTGGGCGACGCCCTGCTGCCTGACGCCGCCGCTGAGCGGCCCGAGAACTGCATCCCGCGCGACAGCGGCGGGCTGGAGCGCTTCGCCGATGAGGCGCGCAAGCTCTCCGCCGAGGTGGTCTGCGTCTCGACGGCGCGGGAGGCCGCGGAGGTCGTCGCGGCGCTGTGCCGCGAGCGGGGCTGGGGCTCGGCGCTCGCCTGGCCCTGGGATTTGATCGGCGTGGAGGGGCTGGCGGCGGCGCTCGCCGGGGCGGGCGTTAGCGTTCAGCACGAGGGCGACCCGCAGGCGCTGGAGCCAACCCCGGTGGGCATCACCGGGGCGGAAGCGGGCATCGCGGATACCGGGACCATTGTGGTGCGGAGCGGCGAGGGGCGCTCGCGGCTGGCCTCGCTGCTGCCGCCGGTGCATGTGGCGCTGCTCGACGCGGCTCTGATCGTGCCGGAAATGCGGGCCTACTTCCAGACGCTGGAGGCGCGCGGCGACGCAGGGGCGAACGTGCAGAGCACGGGCAACCTCGTCTTCATCAGTGGGCCAAGCCGCACCGCCGACATCGAGCAGACGCTGACCCTCGGCGTACACGGCCCGCGCGAGCTGATCATCGTCGTGTACGGGGAATGATCGAGTCCACAGATGACACAGATGAACACAGATTAAATAACAAAAGATTAGAGTCCACGAATGACACGAATGAAAATGCATTAAGACATTAGTGTCATTAGTGACATTCGTGGACAATTATTCTGTTCTTCTCTGTGAAATCTGTGTCATCTGTGGATCACCTCCCGCCTTGCCCGGCCCCCGGCTTGGTGTTACATTCTCGCCTGCTATGAACCGGCGGATACTGCTTGCGCTCCTCACCCTGATCTCCCTGACCCTGCTCGGCGGCTGCCGGCCGGTGCCGGCTGACAATCCGCGCCCGGGGCGCGCCTCCGTCACGCTCGTCGCCGACGGCAACACGCGGATCATCGAAGTGTCGGACGCCTTCACCGTCAACGACGTGCTGGAGCAGGCCGGTGTTGCACCGGACCCGCTGGACCGGCTCAACCCGCCGGGCTACAGCCCGGTCGAGGATGGCCTGATTATCACGCTGGTGCGCGTGCGCGAGGACACGGCGGTTGGCGAGGAGGTCGTGCCCTTCCAGCGCCGCACCGTCCCCAACGTGGGGCTGGCGGAGGGCGAGACACAGCTCCTGCAGGCGGGCCAGAACGGTGTCGCCGAGATTACCTACCGGGTGCTGTATGAGGACGGCGTCGAGGTGAGCCGCACGGAGGTGCGGCGCGTCGTGCTCACGCCACCTGAGGACGAGGTCGTGATGGTCGGGCAGCGCACCGACCTGCCGACGGTCACAGTCGAGGGCACGCTGGTCTACCTTTACAACGGCAACGCCTGGGTGATGCGCGAGAACAGCGCCAACCGCCGCCCCCTGACGCTCGAAGGGGGCCTGGACGGCAAGGTGTTCGAGCTTTCCGCGGATGGACACCGGCTGCTGTACACGCGCTCGACGGGCGGCGAGGCGACGCCCGCCGCGGGCGAGCCGTTCAACGAGCTGTGGGCGGTCTTCAACACGCGCGACCCGGAGGCGCAGCCTCTCCGGCTGGATTTGAACAACATCCTGTTTGCGGCCTGGGTGCCGGGCGCGCAGCGCACGATTGTCTTCTCCACCGCCGAGCCGCGGGACAGCTTCCCCGGCTGGCAGGCCAACAACGACCTGTGGCGCGGGAAGATCGCGCCGGATGGGCAGGTCGTCGAGCGAGAGCAGTTGATGGAGGCCTGGGCGGGCGGCGTCTACGGCTGGTACGGCACGACGTTCGCTTACGCGCCCGACGGTGTGACGCTGGCCTGGGCGCAGCCCGACGCAGTCGGCGTGCTGACGCCGGTCTACCCCGAGCCCGAGCCGCCGCCTGAGGGTGAGCCAGAAGGCGAAGAAGAAGGGGAGCCCGAGCCGACCCCGGTGCCCATCGAGCCGGCGGAGGTGGACCCGGCGCTGCTGCCCGCCCGCTACGAGCGGCAGACGCTGCTGAGCTTTGTGCCGTGGAATGCCTACGACTTTGTGTGGGTTCCCAGCCCGGTGTGGTCGCCGGACGGGACGCTGATCGTGACGCCGACGCACGGGCCGCCGCTTGGCGGCGAGCAGCCGGAAGACAGCCCGGTCTTCCCGCTAACGGCGATCTCCGCTGCCGGCACGTACAGCGTGAACCTCGTCGAGCAGGCGGGTATGTGGGCGGAGCCGGCTTTCTCGCCCACCGCCGCGCCGGATGGGACGCCGCTCCCGCCGCGGCTGGCTTATTTGCAGGCCATCCGCCCGCTGGAGAGCGTCAACTCGCGCTACCAGCTCGTGCTGATGGACGTGGACGGCTCCAACCGGCAGGTTGTGTTCCCGCCGGGTGAGCAGCCGGGCCTCGCGCCGCAGCCGTACACGTGGTCGCCGGATGGCCGGCAGCTCGCCTTCGTGAACCCCGGCCCGGAAGGCGCGCTGATCATGCTTGACCCTGCGACCGGGCTCGCCCGGCAGGTAACGGAAGGACAGACCAGCACGCCGCGCTGGGCACCATGACCCCACAACGACGCCAGACGATCAGCCTGATCTGCGCCGCGCTCGCCGTGCTCGCCGCGCTGGGCCTCGCCGCCGTGTGGATGCAGCGGCAGGCGCGGCTGCGCGGGGCGCTCGACGGCTTCCCGGACCCTGCTTTGCCCGCCCGCGTGCCCGTGCTCGGCGTCAACGCCGACCTTACGCAGTACGGCGCGGCGGCTCTCGAAGAGAACCTCGACCTTATCGCGGAGACGGGCTTCGTGTGGGTGCGCCAGCCGTTTGCGTGGAGCGAGATCGAGCCTGCGCGCGGCGCGTTCGAGTGGGCGGCCTACGACCGCATCGTGGAGGAAGCCGCGGCGCGTGATCTACGCCTCGTCGCCGTGCTGGTGGGCTCGCCGGGGTGGACGGCCCCGCACACGACCGCGCCGCCCGGCGACCTGGCCGATTTTGCGGCGTTCGCCGGGGCGCTTGCCGACCGCTACGGCGACAAGATCGACGTGTACCAGGTGTGGGACGAGCCCAACCTGGCCAGCGGCTGGGGCGGTGAGGCCCCCAGCCCCGTCGAGTACGCCGTGCTGCTCCAGGCGGGCTACGAGGCCATCCACGCGGCGGACGCGAGCGCGCTGGTGCTCACAGCGGGGCTGGCCCCGACCGTCGAGCGCGGGCCGGAGAACCTCGGCGACGTGCTGTACCTGCGGGCGCTGTACGAGAATGGCGCGGGGCCGTTCTTCGACGGGGTGGCGGGCAAGCCTTACGGCTTCGACGACGGCCCGCTGGAGCGCCGCGCCCACGAAAATGCGCTCAACTTCTCGCGGCTGGTGCTGCTGCGCGAGGTCATGGCGGAGCACGGCGACACGGGCAAGCCGCTGTGGGCCAGCCACTTCGGATGGAACGCGCTGCCCGCTGACTGGCAGGGCGAGCCCTCCGCGTGGGGGCAGACGAGCGCCGCCGAGCAGGCCGCCCGGACGCTCGATGCCTACCACCGCGCGCTCGGAGAGTGGCCCTGGGCGGGCGCGCTGATCCTCGACAACTGGCAGCCTGCCGCCGGGCCGGACGACCCGCGCTGGGGGTTCGCGCTGCGCGGGCAGGACGGCGCGCTCTCGCCAACGGCGGAGGCCATCCGGGCGGAGGCGGCGGCGATCAACGGCAGCCTGTGGCCCGGCATCTACCCGGCGACGGAGCCGCTCGTCGAGTACAGCGGCGAGTGGGAGTTCTCGGAGCTGGGCGCGGACGTCGTCGAGAACGGGCAGAGCGCGCTGACCGTGCCGTTCGCCGGGGACAGCCTCGGCGTGATCGCGCGGCGCGACAACTACCGCGCCTACCTGTATGTGACGGTCGACGGCGCGCCGCCTGCCGTGCTGCCGCAGGACGAGCGGGGCGCGTACGCCGTGCTGACCTCGCCGGACTACCAGCCGCGCGTCGAGGTGCTGCCGCTGGCGACCGGGCTGGCGGCGGGCGAGCGGCATGTCGCGGAGATCGAGGCGGAGCGCGGCTGGGACCAGTGGGCGATTGCCGGGTTTGCCGTAGGGAATGACCTGAACACGCTGCCCTACGACGCGGCGGCTGCGGCGCTCGTCGTGCTGGCGCTTGGCTTGGTCGCCGCCGCGCTCAGGGTAGGGCGCGGGTTGCGCTGGCGGGCCTGGCTCGGCGCGGCGGCGGGGCGGCTGGCGGCCCGGCTCGGCGAGGGTGTGCATTTCGCGCTGGCGGTGGTCTCGGCGCTGGCGGTGTGGGCCGGCGCGGCGCTGACGTGGGGCGGGCTGGTGCCCAGCCTCACCCGGCGGCTCGGCGAGGGGCCCTCGCTGCTCGTCACGGCGCTCACAGCGGGGGTGTTCTACTTCTCGCCGTGGCTGCTCCTGACGCTCGCCGCGCTCGCCGTCCTGTTCGTGCTGATCTACGCGCGGCCCGCCGTAGGGCTGGCGCTGATCATGTTCTTCACGCCGTACTACCTGCACCCGCGCCCGCTGTTCGACCGGGCGTTCAGCATGGTCGAGGTGCTGTCGCTGCTGACGCTCGCGGCGTGGGCGATCCGGCTGGCGGCGGAGCGGCGGGAGAAGGGCTGGCCCGGCCTGCGCGCGTTCTGGGCGGGGCTCACGGCGCTGGATAAGGCGGTGGGGCTGTTCGTCGCGGTGTGTATCGCCTCGCTGGCCTGGGCAGACCTGCTCGGCGTGGCGGTGACGGAGCTGCGGCAGATGGTGCTGGAGCCGCTCGTCGTGTACCTCGTGCTGCGGACCGTGCGGCTGACAGCGCAGGAGCGCTGGCGCATCGCCGACATGCTGGTGCTGACCGGGGTGGTCGTCTCGCTGATCGGGCTGTACCAGTTCGCGGCGGGCGTGAACCTCGTCGCGGCGGAGGGCGGCATGCCGCGCCTGCAGAGCGTGTTCGGCACGCCGAACAATGCGGCGCTGTTCCTGGGACGAGTCGTGCCCATCGGCGCGGCGGTGCTGCTCGTGGACCGGGGCGGGCGGCGGCGCTGGCTGTACGGGGCTGCCGCCGCGCTGATGTCCGTCGCGCTGGTGCTGACGCTCTCAAAGGGCGGCATCCTGCTCGGGCTGCCTGCCGGGCTGGCGATGGTAGTAATCCTGTGGGCGGGACGGCGCGGGCTGATCGCGGTGGGGGCTGCCGCCGCGCTCGAAGTGCTGGCCCTGATCCCGCTCTCGCGGCTGCCGCGTTTCAGCGGCCTGCTGGACTTCACCAGCGGCACGAGCACCAGCTTCTTCCGGCTGCAGCTCTGGCGCAGCACGCTCCGGATGATCCGCGACCACCCGATCACCGGCGTCGGGCTGGACCAGTTCCTCTACCAGTACCGGGGTCGCTATATCCTGCCCTCGGCCTGGCAGCAGCCCGACCTCAGCCAGCCGCACAACTTCCTGCTGAACTACTGGGTGCGGCTCGGCATCGTAGGGCTGGCGGCGGGCATCTGGATCCAGGTCGCGTTCTGGCGGCTGGCATGGCGCACGCAGGCCCGGCTGCGCGGCATCGACACGGGCGCGCGGGCGCTGGCGGTGGGGCTGATGGGCAGCATGGCGGCGATGGTCGCGCATGGGATGGTCGACGCCGTGCATTTCGTGATCGATCTGGCCTTCATCTTCTTCATGACCCTGGGGCTGATGGCGCAGCTCGGCCAGGCGGTGGAGGGTGATAGCTGACCTCACCCCTGCACGCTTCGCGTGCCTCCCCTCTCCGTGCCACGGAGAGGGGAAGGGGAACTGCCTGAAGTCCACCGCCAGTGGGGAGCCCTCGCCATCAACGGGGCCCAATAGCACCACCTCCGTGCATTGGCTACAATACGTTGGGTGTCATTATTTGAGTAATGGAGAATCAACCTTGCGCGTACTGATCACCGGCGGCGCCGGCTTCCTCGGGTCACATCTGTGTGACCGCTTTCTGGAAGAAGGCCATACCGTCATCGCGATGGACAATCTGATCACGGGCTCGATCCGGAATATTGAGCATCTTGCCGGGCATGAGCGCTTCATGTTCATCAAGCACGACGTGACGAACTACATGTTCGTCGAGGGGCCGGTTGACGCGGTGCTGCACTTCGCCTCCCCCGCCAGCCCGATCGACTACCTCACCCTGCCGATCCAGACGCTGAAGGTCGGGGCGCTGGGCACGCACAAAGCGCTGGGCCTGGCCAAAGAGAAGGGCGCGAAGCTCCTGCTGGCCTCGACCTCCGAGGTATATGGCGACCCGCTCGTGCACCCGCAGAGCGAGGACTACTGGGGCAATGTGGACGCCATCGGCCCGCGCGGCGTGTACGACGAGGCCAAGCGCTTCGCCGAAGCGATCACGATGGCCTACAACCGCTACCACCACGTCGATACGCGCATCGTGCGAATCTTCAACACCTACGGCCCGCGGATGCGCCTCAACGACGGGCGCGTGGTGCCGAACTTCATCGCGCAGGCGCTGCGCGGCGAGCCGCTCACCGTCTACGGGGAGGGCAAGCAGACGCGCAGTTTCTGCTACGTCAGCGACCTGGTGGAGGGGATTTACCGGCTGCTGCTCTCCGACGAGACCATGCCAGTCAACCTCGGCAACCCCGACGAGATGACCATCGTGCAGTTCGCCGAGGTGGTGAACGAGGTCACGGGCAACCCCGGCGGCATCATCTACGAGGACAAACGCATCGAAGGCGACCCGCAGACGCGCCAGCCCGACATCACCCGCGCAAAGCAGATCCTGGGCTGGGAGCCGGTGGTTGACCTCCGCGAAGGGCTGAAGCTCACCGTTGAATACTTCAGGGACCGCGTCGCCATTTCGGATTGAGCGGCGGGCGCTGCCCCGCCCGGCGGCGGCTCTGCTGGCCCTGCTCGGCGTGTCGGTGGGAGTCGCGCTCGGCGTGCTGCCCATCGAGTGGGCGGCGCTGGCGCTGGCCGCCGGCATCGTCGCCGTGGTGGCGCTTGCCGACCCGGTCGCAGGGCTGTGCGCGGCGCTGATCCTCGGCCCGACCAAGCCGCTAACCGACGTGTATGTGCCGGCGCTGCCGCTCGACCTCGGGCAGATCGCGCTCATCGCGACGCTCGGCGTGTGGTTCCTGCACGCTGCCCCCCGGCACCGCATCCGCGTGCCGCGCTCGCCGTTCACCGTGCCGCTGCTCGTGTTCATCGGCGCGGCGCTGCTCAGCCTGTTGAACGCGCTGTCGCTCGGCTACGCGCTGCGCGAGGTGGTCAAGTGGCTGCAGGTGCTGCTCGTGATGTGGCTGGTGATCGAGATGGGGGCGCGCCGCCGCCGCGCGTGGATCGTCGCGGGTGCGGTGCTTGCCGCCGCGGCGGTGCAGGCAGCGATCGGCGTGTGGCAGTTCGGGCTGCGCGGCGATGGCCCTGAGCACTTCCTGATTCTCGGCGACCGCTTCTACCGGGCTTACGGCACGTTCGAGCAGCCGAACCCTTATGGCGGTTTCCTCGGGCTGGCCCTGGCTGTGGCGCTGGGGCTGGCGCTCGCAGCGTTGGGTAAGTGGGCCCGCCCGGTGTGGGCTGCGGTGAAGGCCCGCCGCCCGGTGAATCTGCGGACTATCGTTCCTTCGCTCTTTAACCGGGGGCTGCTGCCGCTGGTGGGGCTGGCGGCGCTCGGCGCGCTGCTGGGGGCGGGGCTCGTGGCGTCGTGGTCACGCGGGGCGTGGCTGGGCTTCGCGGCGGCGGCGGTCGCCGTGCTGTTCGCCTGGCCGCGCCGGTCGTGGGCCGGCGCACTGCTGGTGCTCGGCGGGCTGGTGCTGGGCGTCGCGGCGCTCGAAGCGGGGCTGGTGCCCGCCGCGCTGAGCGCCCGGCTGACGGGCTTCGCGGAATTCGTGCAGCCCGCCGACGTGCGCGGCGTGGACATCACGACGGCGAATTACGCGGTGCTGGAGCGTCTGGCGCACTGGTGGGCGGCGCAGGAGATGGCCCGCTACAACCTGTGGTTGGGCGTGGGCATCGGCAACTACGAGCCGGTCTACCCGGCCTACGCGCTGATGAACTGGCCGCAGCCGCTCGGACATGCGCATAATTTCTACCTGAATCTGCTGGCGGAAACCGGTATAATTGGCACTGTTGCCTATTTGTTGTTGTGGGGGGTCGTCATCTGGCACACGTGGCGGGTGACGCGCACCGCGCAGGGCTGGCGGCGCGGGCTGGCAATCGGCCTGCTCGGCACGTGGGTGCACCTGTCGGTGCACCATTTTGTAGACAAGCTGTTCGTCGCGAACCTGCACTTGCATCTTGGTGCTTTACTGGGAATACTCACCATTCTGGTTTTACAGGAACCTGGCTTAAAGCCTGAGGAGTTCACAGCCATTGAGCGAGAGGACTGACGTCGCGGCGCCGGTGGCGCCCGCCGAACCCATGCCAACCACTGCGGGCGGGCCGCTGGCTCGCTTCCGGAGCTTTGCTCGCCGCCACAAGGAGTTCAAGCGCTTCTCCAAGTTCGCGATCGTCGGCGCGCTCGGCTTCGTGATCGACTGGGGCACGGTCAACCTGCTGCTCCGCTCGCGCCTGTTCGAAGGCGTCGAGATACCGCTGCCCATTGCCAACGTCGCGCTTACCGAGGTCGGCATCGTCGGCGCGTTCGGCTTCATCTTCGCGGTGACGAGCAACTTCATCTGGAACCGCCTGTGGACGTATCCCGACTCGCGCTCCAAGCCACTGGCGGGGCAGCTCGTCACCTTCTTCCTGGTCAACGCGATGGGCCTGGTCATCCGGCTGCCGATCATGGAGGGGCTCAGCAGGCCGTTTGGCCGGCTCGCCCAGGGCATCGTGCCCTCGCTGTCAGCCGCGACTGCCGAGTGGCTGGGCGTCAACGCGGCGCTGGTGCTGGCGGTGATCGTCGTCATGTTCTGGAATTTCTTCGTCAACCGCTACTGGACTTATAACGACATCGACTAACGGCCTGAGGCCCGTGCCATGATGAGCCGCGCGTCGGCCCGTATCGCCATCGACTACACGCCGGCCATCACGCAGGGTGCGGGTATAGGCCGCTACACTCGCGAGCTGGTCCGCGCGCTGGCGGCGCTCGACACCCGCGCGGACTACCGCCTTTTCGTCGCCGGGGCGCACGCGGATACGCTTCCCTCGCCACCCGGCAAGAACTTTCGCTACGCGACGGCTCGTCTCAACGACGCGTGGTTCGCCCGGCTGTGGCACCGCGCCCGGCTGCCGCTGCCCATCGAGACGTGGACGGGCAGCATCGACCTGCTGCACGCGCCCGACTTTACGCTGCCCCCGGTCCGGCGCGGCACGCGCACCCTGTTAACCGTGCACGACCTGTCTTTCATCCGCGCCCCGGAGACCGCTGCGCCGGGTCTGCGAGCGTACCTGGAGAGTGTCGTGCCGCGCTCGGTACGCCGCGCAGACCACGTGCTGGCGGATTCGGAGGCCACGCGGCAGGATCTCATGGAGCTCTACGGCACGCCGGGCGAGAAGATCAGCGTGCTGTACAGCGGTGTTGATGCGCGCTTCAAACCGGTGAGCGACCCGGCGTCAATCGAGCGCGTGCGCACAAAGTACGGGCTGGGGCAGGGGCCCTACATCCTCGGCGTGGGGACCGTCCAGCCGCGCAAGAACTACGGGCGGCTGGCGGAGGCGCTGCACCGGTTGGATAGGCCCGACCTGCAACTGGTGATAGCGGGGGGCAAGGGCTGGCTGGACGACGCGCTCTACCGGCAGGTCGAGGCGCTGCGGCTCGGCGAGCGGGTGCGGTTCGCCGGCTTCGTGGAGGACGGCGATCTGCCTGCGCTGTACAGCGGCGCGCAGGTCTTCGCCTTCCCGGCGCTGTACGAGGGCTTCGGCCTGCCCCCGCTGGAGGCGATGGCCTGCGGCGTGCCGGTGGTGGCCTCGAATGCGTCGTCGATCCCCGAGGTGGTGGGCGACGCCGGGCTGCTCGTGGACCCGCTGAGCGTGGACGACCTCGCCGGGGCGCTTGACCGTGCGCTGGGCGACGAGACGCTGCGCGCCGAGCTCATCCGCCGTGGGCTGGAGCGTGCGCGCCAGTTCACCTGGGAGCGCGCCGCCCGGCAGCTTCTCGAACACTACAACAGATTGCTTGGCGGCTCACCGCCAGCTTGACCCGAGGCTACTGTGTCAGAACGATACCCAAGACAGCGCCGCAACCTTCTCGCGTTTGGCGGCGATTACATCGCGTTTGCCGTGGCGATGGGCCTGCTGAGCGTCAACATCGTGCTGCCGGACTTCGCAGAGCGACTGGGGGCGTCCGAGGTGCTGGTCGGGGTGCTGGTCACGGCGATGCAAATTTCCTGGGGGCCGCCGCAGATATTCGTCGGCAACCTCGTCGCGCGGCATCCTCTCAAACGCCCGCTGCTCGTGCGAGCCATCTTCATCGGTCGCCCACTCACCGTTCTGGTGCCGCTCGTCATCGCTCTAACCGGCGGGGAGCCGCCCTGGCTGAGTCTGGCGGTGGTGCTCGTCGTGTACAGCACCTTCTTCTTCAGCGATGCCTTCGCCTCTGTGCCGTGGATGAACCTGCTCAGCCGGGTGTTCCCCCCGGAGCGGCGCGGGCAGATCGTCTCGCGCTGGCAGCTCGGCAAGGCGGTCGGACTGCTCGCGGTTTCCGGCGTGGTCAGCCTCGTCCTGGGCGAGCGGGGCCCTGCTTTCCCATACAACTACGCGGTGCTCTTTGCCGGCGTGACGCTGGTGCTGGTGCTCGGCGCGGTGAGCCTCTCGCGGCTGTACGAGCCGCCGCCGCGCGAGGAGGACGAGCCCGAGACGCCGGTCCCCTGGCGCGAGCTGGGGCAGCATCTCAGGCGGCTGTGGGGGGAGGATCTGCGCTTCCGGCGTCTGACGGTTGCCCGCGTGCTGTTCTCGCTGAGCGGGCTGGCCTTCCCGTTCTACGTGGTATACGCGACGCGCGAGCTGGCCTTCCCGCCCGCCACGCTGGGCCTGTTCATCCTCGCACAGACAATCGGCGCGTCAGTGGCGAGCCTTCTGCTGGGGCGGGTCGCCGACCGCTCGGGCCCGCAGCGTGCGATCCAGTCTGGCGCGCTCGTCGCCATGACCGCGCCGGTCGTGGCACTGGTCTTCGCCCTGCAACCCGACGCGGTGACCGGACCCCTGCGCTATGTCTACGCCTGGATCTACATCTGCATGGGGCTGGCGGACAACCTGGTCATGCTGGGGTTCATGAACTACCTGTTCGACGTCTCGCTGCCGCGCCAGCGCTCGCTAACGATGGGGGCTTTCAACGCGTTCGCCGCCGTGGGCGTGCTCGGGCCGGTGATCGGGGGGTGGCTGCTGGGGCGGACGTCTTTCGTGGTGCTGTTTGCGACAGCGCTGACCTTCGCCGTGGGCGCGATGGTGCTGGCGTTCGCGCTGCCGCCGGTGCGCCAGCGCGCGGCGGCTGCCGCCTGATCAAATGCTGGGGCGAGAGAGCGCCAGCGGCAGGTCGTCGCCCTGGCGAACGAGGTAGGTGGTGATTCCCAGGTAGGTCAGCCGAGTCGCGTTCTCGCGGATTCCGGGCCGCCCGCCGAAGCTCTGAGCGTCGATCAGCACGGCGGCCAGGCGCAGGCCGCGCTGCACATAGGCATGGGCGGTTGCCAGCCAGCCGTCGCGCGTCGAAGGGGTGACCAGCACGACGGTCGCGCCGCGAGGAAGCTGGTTGGCATAGGTGGACATGAGCTGCTCGAACGTCACCGCACCGCGCGCCTGGATGATCGCCAGTGTTTCCAGAATCTTGGTAAGCTGCCTGCCGCCGCGCTCCGGCGGGATGATCTCGCGCCGCCGCCCGTGTGCGATGAAGCCGACCGCGCGCTCGCGCTGCAGGAAGTAGCGGGCGAGGGAGGCCGTCACCGCGACGGTGTACTCTTCACTGGTGGGCGGGATGCCGTAGGGCGAGGCCTGTAACATCTCCAGCACCTCGGGGTCGTCCTCATCATAGCTGCCGGCGTGCACCGTGCGCTCGGCGTCCATCATCAGCCAGACGTCGGCCATCGGGTCGAGCTCAAATTCCTTCACCAGCAGGCGGTCCTTGCGGGCGGTGCTCGGCCAGTGGATGCGGCTGAAGCTGTCCCCCGAGACGTAGTCGCGGATGCCTGCGGCGTTAGTCGTGACCTGGTGGGTGCGGCGGCGCACGGCGTCGCCACCTGGCAGCATGCCGACCGGCAACGTGAATTCCGGGATTTCGACGGTGGGCGGGTAGACGACGAGCGGCGACGTGGTGGCGATCCGCCGTTCGGCCTGGAACATGCCGAACGGGTCGCCGGTGACGACGCGCAGCGGGCCGAGCTGGAACGCGCCACGGCGCACGCACAGCGTCCGCGAGGTCCAGCCGACTTCGCCGTGCGGCCCGATGTTGCTGATGACGTGGCTGGCATGGTGGCCCGGCAGGTTGGAGTAGTCGTAGACTTCGAGCCACAGCTTGGGGAGCAGGCCGGTGTTCTTCACCGAAAAGAGCTCGTCGAGGTAGCTGCCGACCTGCGCGCGGCGGGCGCGGGTCTGGCGGCGCAGGCGCAGCCAGCGCACCCCACTCCAGGCCCACAGCAGCGAAACGACGAGCAGGCCGATAAAGGCGTACGCGACGGTGAAGAAGAACTCGCGGCCCGTCACCAGCCCCGCCAGCACGCTGACGGCGATGATCAGGTAGACGGCAGTGCGGCGCTTGTCCATGCCGGGCTCAGATGCCGAGCGCCGCGCCCGGTACCGGCACCCGCTTGAGGACATCCTGGACGACGTTCTCGGCGGCGATGTCTTTGATGCGGGCGGCAGGACCGACGATGACACGGTGGGCCAGTGCAGGGACGGCGAGTGCCTTGATGTCGTCAGGCAGGACGTGGTCGCGCCCGGAGAGGGCGGCGCGGGCCTGCGCGGCGCGGTACAGCGCCAGGCTGCCGCGCGGGCTGGCTCCAAGGTACACATCTTCGTGGCTGCGGGTCGCCGCGACGAGGTCCACGACGTAGCGTTTCACCTGCCGGTCGAGGTAGACACCGCGGATGGCGTCCTGTGCCTCGATCAGCTCTTCGACCGAGACGACCTGGCGCAGCTCGGATACGGGGTGGCGGTACTGCTGGGCGTCGAGCATGGCGATCTCGTCGGCGGGCTGGGGGTAGCCGAGCCGCACGCGTAGCAGGAAGCGGTCGAGCTGCGCTTCGGGAAGCGGGAAGGTGCCTTCGTACTCGATGGGATTCTGCGTCGCCATGACGAGGAAGGGCCGGGCAAGCTGGTAGGTCGTGCCGTCCACCGTGACCTGCTGCTCCTCCATCGCCTCGAGCAGGGCGGACTGAGTCTTGGGCGTGGCGCGGTTGATCTCATCGGCAAGGACGATCTGCGCCATGATGGGGCCGGGGCGGAACTCGAACTGGCGGCTCTGCTGGTTGAACATCGAGACGCCGGTGACGTCGCTGGGCAGCATGTCGGGTGTGAACTGGATGCGGCTGAACGTGCTGCCCACCGAGCGGGCGAGCGCCTTGGCGAGCATCGTCTTGCCGACGCCGGGCACGTCCTCGATGAGAAGGTGGCCCTGGCAGAGCAGGCCGATAAGCGTGAGCATGACCTCCTGGCGCTTGCCGAGGATGACCTGCTCGACGTTCTGGATCAACCGCTCGCCGACGGTCTGCACAGCCGAAATACTCATGGAAGGTAGACTCCTACAGGTGCTTCCCGGACTTCGCTCGATTGATTATAGCAGCGCCGTTAGAATCATACCTGAATCGGAGGGCGGAATTGACAACTCGGACCGTCGCGGTATAATAACCGCGCAATTGGGGCCCGCTAGCTCAATTGGCAGAGCAGTTGACTCTTAAT
>CAZDLX010000010.1:0-37600 GCA_964506005.1 uncultured Anaerolineae bacterium
TGATCCCGTAGAAGTCATCGCCGTGCATCACGGGCAGTGCGGCGAGCTGGTAAGTCGACATCTCCTGCAGCGCCACCCACAGGGTCTCCTGCGGGCTGACGACCGGGTAGCGAGTCTGCATGATGTGGGCGACCGTGGCGGAACGCGAGCGGCGGAGTGCCTGCCGGGCATCGGTGGCGTAGAGCAGGCCGACGACCCGGCCATCCACAGCAACGGGAAGGACGCCCCCGGCACGGGCTGCGCGGCTTGCAAGGCGGCGGGTGACCGGGTCCCACGGGGCGACGATATCCTTCGACTGACGGTAAACGTCCTCGATCTCGACCTGCAGCAGCGCACGGCGGCGGCGCACGTATGCCTGCTCCTGCTGCGCGCCGACCCACATCATCAGGGCGACGACGAATAATACCAGGCTGGTCGCCGAGGGCAGGCCACTGGTAACGCTCTGGGCACCGATGATCACGAGGCCCACAGCCAGGAGGCGGCCAAACCAGGCTGCGAGGCGGGTGCCGGCGGTGTAGTCGGTCAGAATTGCCAGGGCGGCCCGCAGCACGCGCCCGCCATCCATCGGGAAAGCAGGGAACATGTTGGAGACGAACAGCAGCACGTTGACCCAGAAAACGTACAGCAGCGCCGATATAGCGCTCGGCGGCGTCGAAAACAGTAGATAATCGGCCCAGTTGGTGAGGGGGAAGGGTTGGATCGAGTAGGCGATGCTGCCGGCAGCGAGTGCAATGCCGAGGTTGACCGCCGGGCCCGCGAGCGCGATCAGCAGTTCATGCCAGTAGTGTGACGGGCTGTTGGTAAGCTCGGCGAACCCGCCAATGGGCAGCAGCGTAATGCGGCGCACGTCGAGCCCGTATGCGCGAGCCTGGAGGCTGTGCCCGAACTCGTGCAGCAGCACCCCGGCAAAGAGCAACAAAGTGGCGAATACGCCGTAACCCGCACCGGCAATGGTGCCGTAGCCGGCCCAGCCCTGCCACGCCCCCCAGATGAGAACGAGGATGAAGCTCAGGTGAATGTCGATGGCGATATCGCCGATGCGGGCGACGCGGATGCTGCCGTAGCGCCACACTGCCAGTTGTCCCTGTACGTCTCACGGCTGAAGCCGCTCACGGCTCCAGCCGGCTCTGCTAAACGTGCTGTCGGGCAGCGGGCTCAGGTGCCGCCCATTCCGTAGATCAGTACGCCGAGCGCGGCGATGCCGAACCCCAGCAGGATGCCGATCGTCTGCAGCCAGCCAAACACCGGCCCGCCGCTGTGCGAGCCGTAGCCCATGGCATCGGCCATCGTCACAGCCGCGGCAAAGACCATGCCCGTCAGGCCGAGGCGGATGCCAATATCGCGCAGCAGGGTGCGCTGCCGGCTTCCACCGTGCACCAGCCCCCGCGTGACAACGTAGGCCCCGGTCACCAGGAGCACCAGACCCCCCAGGATGGCGATAATCTGAACGACGCCGATGCCGGGCGTGGCGTCTGCATCGATTGCCGAAGGGAAGAGCGCCAGGCCGAGCACGACGCCCCCCAGGACCATTAGAAAAATGCCCACCTGGGCAAGACGGCTCATCCGGGTTGTGCCTGCTTACGATCGTGGTCCAGTTGCCGCGTCACGGCCCTATTCTAACACGGGTCCATGAAGGCTGTCACTCAGGCAGGCCCTGTCGCAGAATCCGCAGCCAGTTACCGGCGAAAATCTGGTCGATCTGGTCCGGCGTGAAGCCTCGCCCGGCGAGCGGGTCACCCAGCTTTTGAAGATCGGCGACGGTGTCGATCTCCGGCGGGACGTGCTCGACGCCAAAACCGCCGTCGAAGTCGCTGCCGATGCCGACGTGCTCCACGCTGCCTGTGACCTGGCAGACGTGGTCGATGGCGTCCACGACGGCGGCGAGTGGGACCTCCTGCCGCGGGTCATGGCGCTGCCAGCCGGGCTTCAGGAAGCGGTTGTAAGGCACGATGCCGACCACCCCGCCGCGCTCGGCCAGCCGGCGGATCATGTCGTCAGACAACCCGCGCGAGGTCGGCAGGAAGCGGCGCGGGTTGGAGTGGCTGGCGATTGTGACACCCTCATAGCTCTCGACCGCCTGGTAATAGGCTTCCTCGGCGAGATGGCTGAGGTCGAGGATCATGCCCAGGTCTGCCATGACTTCGAGAAGCTGGTATCCCGCCGGCGTGAGCGGGCCGGGCTCGTGCGTGCCGCCTGCGTAAGCGGTGCCCTCCCAGGCAAGGCCCACGATGCGCACGCCGCGCTCGAACCATTCCTCGACCTGCTCGGGCTCGATGATGGGGTCGGCGCCCTCCATGAGCGGCACGAGCCCGATGCGGCGGTCAGGCAGGTCTCTGTCTTCCGCCCACGTTTCGAGAACGGCGTCCAGGTCGGCCTGTGTGCCGATGAGGCGGAACGTTTCGTCGCGTTCGGCGAGCCGGTAGTAGCTGTCGAGCTGCGCGCTGGCACGGGCGTAGGCCTCGCGTGCGTCGTGATAGGGCTGAGTATCCCATGCGGCAGGCGCGTGGCGGGCGGGGACTGCGAAAAGCGTGGCGAAGATCACGCCGACGTGCCCGAGCAGCCACTCCGCCTTGCCCAGCAGGGCGTTGCCGTTGTGCGTCGGGATGGGCGTACGGGTCTCACGCTGGCGGATGGCCAACGCACTGTTCGTGTAGTCACGCCCGAAGACGTGCATGTTAAAGGCGATATCTTCGTGAGCATCGACGATCAGGCTGTGCGTGGTCACGGTTCGTGTAGTCACTCCGGGTGCTCTACCCATCGAGTAGATATTCGGCAATGAGCCGGGCTGTTGCCAGCAGGCTCGACACATGCGTCCGCTCGTAGTGGTGCGAAGCGTCCACGCCAGGGCCGACCAGCCCGACGATCACATCACCGCCTGCGCGCCAGAAGGCCTCTCCGTCCGAGCCGTAGTAGGGGTAGATGTCGAGCTTGTGCGGAATATCAGCAGCCTGAGCCAGCCGCACGAGCTTGCGTTTCATCTCGATGTGGTATGGGCCGCCCGCATCCTTTACGCAGATACCCACTGAGAACTCGTCAGAGTTCTGGGGGCCGCCCGCCGCGGCCATGTCGACGGTGAGCAGTTCCGCCATGTCGGGCGGAAAGCCGCTCGCGCCGCCGTGCCCGACTTCCTCATAGTGGCTGATGTGGATCGTCGTGCGCTGGGCAGGCTCAAGACCCGCCTCGGCGAGCGCCCTGACTGCCGCGTAGATGCAGGCCACGCCTGCCTTGTCGTCGAGATGGCGCGAGCGGATAAAGCCGGTGTCGGTCAGCTCGGTGCGCGGGTCGAAGATGACGAAGTCGCCGACTTCGATACCGAGAGCGCGAGTCTCCTCTGCTGAGGACGTGCGCGCGTCGAGACGGACTTCGTAATTCGTATCGTCGCGCTTGAAGTCACGTGCTTCTGTGCCGTAAATGTGTACCGATGCTTTGCAGGGGATGATGGTGCCCCGGAGGGAGATGCCCTCGTGGGTGACGACTGTCACGCCCTCGCCCTCGACGGAGCCCCAGGCCCAACCGCCAAGCTGGGACAGCTTGAGGCGACCGGTGCTCTTGACCTCCGCCACGACCGCGCCAAGCGTGTCGATATGCGCCGTCAGTCCGCGCGGGGCATCATCGCTGGCACCCTGCCAAGTGCCCACCAGTGCGCCTTTGCGAGTGGCGGTAAACTCGATGGGCAGGCTGGCGAATGCGTCCTGGCAGTAGGCAATCGCCTGCTCGTGGTAGCCGGTGGGGCTGGGCGTCTGAAGCAGGCCCGTTAGGAAGCTGAGCATATCGTCGGTGTTGATGGTGTACGCGGGCATGGGGGACGATTCCCTTGTATGTTGGGCTGCGGGACAGTGGATCGAATCCCCGCCAGTGTAGCACAGCGGGCATCAGGCGGAAAGGCAGCGCGCAACAAAAGCGCCCCGAATAGCGGGGCGCCGGTGTTACTGCGACGTATCAGACAGCTTAGACGAGATCATCCTCATCGTCTTCCGCATCAGGCTTGTCGTTCTGGCGAACGCCTTTGCGGAATTCGCTGATGGCTGAGCCGAGCTCCCTGCCCAGGCCTGAGATGCGGCCCACGCCAAAGAGCAGCAGGATGATGCCGAAAATGATTAACAGCTCTACGGGACCCAAGCTGCGCAGCATTGTATGCCTCCAGAGCTTAGTCGTGTGATGCTGCGATTATAGCACTGCTGCGCTTTACGGGACAAGCGAATGGCCGCCGGGGAACCTTCCCCAGCGGCCCGGAGTATCGAAGGTCTGAGCAGTTAGTGGACGCGCACGTATTCGCCGGAGACGTAGCCGGCCTGTCCATTGTAGTTGATGGCATACCAGCCTGCCTGCTGCCCGACGATCTCATAAGCAGTGCCGGGGCGGATGATCCCGATCTTGCCGTGCGACAGCCCCGGGCCGGTCCGTACGTTCAGCCCGGTGACAGCCTCCAGGGTTCCGCTGGCTGGGGCTGCGCCCGGCGCCGTTGCACTGCCCTGCGAGACACGCACGTACTGGCCCGAGACGTAGCCCGTCTGGCCGCCGAAGCTGATGGCATACCAGCCGTTCTGCTCACCGAGAATGCTGTACGTCTCGCCGGGTGCGATCCGCCCAATGCGGGTGTGGCTGGTGCCGGGGCCGGTGCGGACATTCAGGCCGGTCGTGGCCTCGAGTACCTGGCCGGACCCTGCGGCCGGGGCGGCAGGTGCAGCAGGTGCGGGGGCCGCACCCGGAGCACCCTTCCAGCTCGCGATGAGCGGGCGCAGAATGTCCAGCGACTGGGAGCCGTAGTTCTGGCTGGGCTCGATATGCGAGTTTTCCATGAACTCGTTCCAGCTTACCACCAGCACCACGTCGGTCCCCGCGGCGGCTGCGCCGTTCCAGCTGTTCGTCAGGAACTGGCCGCCTGCGCGCCCGCGCGGTGAGGTCGGGTTGGGACGCCCGTCGCGCGCGGCAATCTTGCTCTCGTCCCAGCCGGGGTGAACCGTCGGGATGTAGAGCGAGGCGCCCGCGTTCTGCGCGGCAGTCTTTTCGTGCAGGAACCGCGCACCGCTGCCGTTGGCCCAGGCCAGATTGAACGCATACATGCCGTCCATCGCGCCGCCATAGGTGCAGCAGCCGTTTACGCCCTCGGCGATCCAGACGGTGTTACGGTCGGGATCGACCCGGTTGCGGATGGCCTGCCAGTCGGCGGCACTGAAGCCGCTGCGGCCCTGGAAGGCGAAGAAGATGACGGGCTTGCCGTGGTAACGCAGATAGCCGGGATGGTTGGCCCGGTCGTGCACCAGGTAGTTCAGGGAGTTCACCAGTTCGTCGGCGTTGCGGTTGAAGTTGTTGTTGAAAACGTCGACGGCAGCCGCCACGCCGAAGCCGCGCTCGGCGGCCCGGTCGAGCATGTTATTGAGCACGGGCGTGGTCGTGAGCCCATCGCCCAGACCGAACCAGCTCACGATGAAACCATCGATGCCGGCTGATTTGGCCTGGTCAATCTGCGCCGCCGCGACGTTCGGGTCACGCGAGTCGTAAGGACCGATTGCCGGGCGGTCGGTAAGGACGTCGGCCTGCCAATCCCAGGACATCGAGCCGCCCCAGAAGCCCATGTAGAACGCCCAGACCTGCTTGCCTGACTGTGCCGCGGCAGGCGCTGCCGGTTGGGCAAAGACAGCGCCCAGCACGACAGCCGCCAGCAGGAGCACGAATGCCGCTCGCCTGAGGTTGGGTCTACGCATGCTGACTCCAATCATTTACACGCTCTCCATGTGACTTCGTGTAGTCATGGCTACTGGTTGTTTCTCGTGCAACCGTAATTATGTTTTCCGGGATGGAAGCTAAGCTACACGAAGTTATCAAGCGAAACTCTCGCCCGGTTGGCGAGAGCAACTATAGTATAGCTGATTCGCAGAGCAAATGGAATGGTACCGAAGTCAAGCGGATGAATCACAAGAGCGGCCGCTGTGGCCGCTCAATGAGGTGGCGATGACTGGATTCGAACCAGTAACCCACGGCTTATGAGTCCGTTGCTCTGCCATTGAGCTACATCGCCAGAACGAGGTCTATTATAACAGGGTAGGGGGCATGTGCCAAGAGATTCAGTGAGAAAATCCGGTTCCTACACAGCTCCTACATTACGTGTTGTCACAAGTCCTCAGGCACGATAAACTTACCGCAAAATTGGCCCTACGTAACACTAGGTGCCTTTCCGCCTTGTAATGCCCATCCCCGGGCACAATCAAGGCAAACCCATGGAAAGGAGTATATTGTGATGCGCGACTACGAAATGATGGTGATTCTCAGTGGGGAGCTGCCCGACGACGAGCGCAGCGCCATGCTTGATACGATCCAGCAGTGGGTAGACACCGCCGGTGGAGCGATCAAAAATGCCGACCACTGGGGACGCCGCCGTATGACGTACGAGATTGGCGGCCAGCGTGACGGCTACTATGTCGTGTACACGCTGGATCTTCCAGCAAACGCCCCCGCCGACCTCGAACGCCAGATGCGGCTGAACGAGAACGTCCTGCGCTTTCTCATTACGCGCCAGGAATAATAGGGCCCGCCACTCATCGCGGTAATGTTCACTGCTTTAGACCAGGGAGACGGACATGAGTAGAGGTCTCAACAAAGTCATGATCATCGGCCACGTGGGGCGCGACCCTGAGATGCGCTATACCCCAAGCGGCCGCCCGGTGACCTCATTCAGCGTCGTGACAACCCGAACGTGGACATCCGGCGAGGGAGAACGGCACGAAGAAGAAGAGTGGTTCAACGTCGTGGCCTGGGGCAATCTGGCCGAGATCTGCAACCAGTATCTCAGTAAAGGCCAGCAGACCTACATCGAGGGCCGGCTCCAGACACGGGGGTGGGAAGACGCCGAAGGTAAGAAGCACTACCGCACTGAGCTAGTCGCCAGCGAGATGATCGTACTCGGCGACCGACGCGGCGGCAGCTCGGCGCCACCACCCTTCGAACGCGACAGCGAATCCGACGACGGCGATAGCTTCGCATTCTAGCCTGCAGTTGCCGGCCAACAAGCCCCCAGCAGCAGGTTGATCAGAGCAGGTGACAGTAACAGGAGAATTTCAGGTGGCTGACGAACGAACAGCAAACAACCGCAGCGATGTGGATGACATTGAAGAAGAGGATGACGACGAACAGCAGGAACGCAGCCGTGGTCCTCGTGGGCGTGACAGCCGCGGCGGCGGGCGCCGCTTCGGGCGCGCGCGCGTCTGCAATTTCTGCGTCGACAAGGTAAAGCACATCGACTACAAGGACTACAACATGCTGCGGCGCTACGTCACCGAGCGCGGAAAGATCCTACCGCGCCGGCAAACAGGAACCTGCGCCAAGCACCAGCGCGCTCTCGCAACTGCGGTCAAGCGTGCACGACACGTCGCATTGCTGCCCTTTACCGGCGAGCAGGCCCGCGAGAGCTAGGCTCAAGCGAGACGAAACCGGAAGGGCGTAGACCGCGAGTCTATGCCCTTTCGTTTGCCGCTTAAGACCCTACCGCAGGAGAGAAGAGACACCCATGGCCAAGCGCCCGAATCCCGAGAAGACCCCGCTCACGAGGCGCCAGATATCACGCGCCCAGCGCGAGGCCCGCATCCAGCGGATGATCGTCGTCGGCGTGGGAATCGTCGGGACACTCATTATCGGCCTCCTCCTCTTTGCTATCATCAACGAAACGCTGATCAAGCCGCGCCAGACGGTTCTGTCAGTCAACGGCCAAGAGATCAGCGCAGCCGAGTTTGAGGACCGTGTCAAGTTTGACTACTACGTGCAGACCGGCGGGCAGCCGCTAGCCCAGCTCGGAGTCGACGAGGAGTTCTTCGGGCAACTCACCCTAAGCAGCCTAATAGACGAACTCGTGATCGCCCAAAAAGCTGCTGAGATGGGTATAGAGATTGACGAAGCCGAGATACAGGAGCAGCGCGAACTCGCTTTTGGCTACGATGCCGGAGAGCCAGAGCCAACACCAACAGGAATTCCCACAGAAGCACCTGTGAGCGACCCAACCGCTACGCCTACCTTCGTCTACACCGTCACCCCCAGCCCGGCACCAACCCTCGAGCCTGGCGTAACACCGACCGCCACGCCGAGCGGGGACCCAACAGCCACGGCTACGCCGCTGCAGCTGCCCACTCCCGTGCCGCTAACTGAGGATGACTACGACCAGCGTCTCAGCGAATTCACCGACACGGCAGCCAGGGTTACCGGGCTGTCGGAAGCTCGCATCCGCGAGCTGCTTGACCAGCAAATCCGCAGCGCGATGCTACAACAGAGGCTGCTCGAAGCGCTCGAATTCGAGATCGACGAGACAAAAGAGCTGGTCCACGCAGCCCACATTCTCGTCGAGACTGAAGAAGAGGCTCAAGCAGTACTGCAGCGAATCGAGGAAGGCGAGTCATTCGAGGAGCTCGCTGCCGAGCTGTCCACCGACTCTGCTAACGCCTATCGTGGCGGCGATCTGGGCTGGCTGAGCCGGGGCGATACAGTAGCCGCCTTCGAGGAGGTCGCCTTCTCACTCGAGCCCGGCGAACTCAGCGAGCCGGTAGAGACAACCTTCGGCTGGCATATCATTACCGTTTATGAGCGCGAAGACGCCGTCGAAACGACCGATGCCGAACGCGAGCAGCAGCGGCGTGAAGCGTTCTCCGCCCAGATCGACGAGTGGGTCGCGGAGGCCGACATCGTGCAGATTGAGAACTGGCAGCGCTTCGTGCCCGACCTGCCATAGTATGGCAGCAGGCCAAAGGGGGGATGCACAGCATCCCCCCTGTTGATTCCCGGGACTGCGCCACGCTATGATCACCGCGTTGCGCATCCATGATACAGGTCAAACCATGCGGATACTCATCTACGGGGCAGGGGGAACAGGCAGCTACCTCGCCGCGCACCTTGCACTTGCAGGGCACGAGGTCACACTGGCGGATGGTAATGGCACACCGGACAATCACCTGTCTGTGGTCACCGATAAAGATGTCCAGCTCCCAGGTGTTCAGGTCCGGGCCGCCAGCAGCCTGGAGGCTGCACTGGCGGGCGACCCCTTCGCATGGATTGGACTCACGGCCCCCGCCTACGAAACTACGACGATTGCGTATGCCCTGGCTGACAGCCCACACCGCACCACGCCAGTTGTCTCATTCCAGACAGGAATCGGCAATGAGGTCACATTAAGTGCCGTACTGGGTCCCGAGCCGGTAAGTGGCGGGTGCATCACCGCGGCACTGGAGCCACCTGCCGAGGGCACCATACGCGAGGTGAGACACGGCGGGATCTGCCTCGCCGGAAACACTGCCACACTAGCACCAGCGATCCAATCGCTGGCTGATACCGGCTTACACATAGAAACGTACTCCAGTATCGAGACATTGAAATGGTCCAAGCTATTTGTGGACCTCATTGGCAACGCACTACCTGCCATCCTCGACAGGCCTCCAGCACAGGCGTACAGGGACTACCGGCTGTTTGATATCGAGTGGGCCAGCCTGAAGGAGACGCTTTGGGTCCTGGACCACACCAACGTCGAACTGGTAAACATGCCAGGCGCGCCAGCACGACGACTGTCGGCGTTAATACGCCGGCTGCCCCGCCAGCTCACCAGGCTGGCCTTACTACGTTATCTGCGCCAGTATCGAGGCGATGTGCTCCCGCCCCTGTTGAACGCACTGCACGCCGGCCGGCAAACAGAAGTCGCCTGGCTTAACGGAGCTATCGTGTATCGCGCACAGGGCATCCAACGCCTCGCACCCATCAATCACGCGCTCGCCCTGACTGTGTCAGACATTGCGGCAGGGCGCATCCCCTGGGACGTCTACCGCCAAAATCCCGATATGCTGCTCAAGACCATCCACCTCGCACAGGGACAGACAGGTTAGCTCAAAGCACCGATTCCGCCTCACTAGCACGATGCCTCACATGGTGCTAGGATTAGCTGGCACGCGCCCGGCTAACACATCGCCAATCACTCGCTATCCCGAGCCAAACATGTCCGATCCTTCCGAACCCCTTGAGTCCTACTATGCCTCAGATACACTCGGCGGGCTGATCCGCAGCGGATTCTCGCTGCTCATGGCACGCCGGGTCAGGCCGCGCGCTACCTGGTGGGTAAAGCGGCTTCATCTCAGTAACGTTCCGGATTATCTGCTCTACGTCATCCTGATCGTCATCCCGGCTATCATCCTGGAAACCTTCCAGCGGCTTCGCTCGCTGCTCACGGGCAAACCCCGCGAACACCCCGGCGGCTCATGGCAGTACTACTTGCAGACGGGACTCCGCGAAGACTCCGCACACCACACAAATGAGACCACAGGCTACCATGCGCAGCGACCGCCAGAGGCCGCCGAGCTGGACGACCTTACAGCGTGGGTAATGGCTGTCATCCAGTTCCTGTGGAATTACGAAGACCTGATGGGCGTTGTGTGGGACGAGTGGACGATGCTGAAGCTGGTCAACCGGGCCGCTCGTGAAGCCGGCCTGGCGCATGAGGATTGTTTCAGCCGTCTGCAGCGCCAGTGGGAGCTGGCTCGACCCTACAACGCGCCGCTGAACGGGACCTACGCCGACGTGCGGCGCGCAACATTTGACGCATTTATCGCCCCCCGGCTGGCAGCCCTCCCAACTGCGTTACGTGAAGAACTGCAGTTTGAATACGACCGACGGGCCACCACAGAGCGCGGCGAATATCAACGGCAGATGTCGCTGCTGGCCACCCTGAAACCGGGCCGGCTGATGGACGCCAAGCAGCCGCTTGCGCTCTGGCAAACACGCCTCGGCCTCATCGTCAATGGCCGATACTATACACTGCCGGTCGTCGAGCATGATGCGACGGGCGCTCCACTCGTCTACGGGCGCAACGGCCAGCAGACCCGGCTCATACGGCAGAACGGGCATGTGGTGCTGGAAGGCGGGGAGCCGGTCAGGGTAGAGGGAGATACTGTTACACGGCAGCGTGATGGCGAGTGGGTTGGGCATCTGGCCATCGTGCCTGTGGCCCGCATCAAAGGGCAGCTCCGCGCAATCCTGGAGCAAAGGTCTAGTGAAGGTAGGGGGAGCGACAACGTCGATATTCTCCTTGCCGAAGCGCCTCGCAAAGCTCAGCGTGAACTGCGTAATCTGCTGCCAGCGTCAACGCAGGCCAGCCTCCGGGAGCTTGCACTGGTGCCGATCATCCTAAATTGGGACGAACAGCCGGGCGACGCAACCCTCGCCGATGTACGACGAACGCAGCGCGGGATAGGGGACCACGCCCTGACCATTATCCGCACCGACCGCAGCTTCATCTTCGACCAGTCGCACATTTTCTTCGACGGAACGTGGTCGCTGGCTATGGCAGAAGTGCTGACAAACGCCGCCGTACGCTGGTGCGAACGCTGTACGACACTTACACCAACGGCCAGCCGCCCGGTGCCTTTTCTGACGATGGAGCCAACCCGCGAATTCGTGGCGCGCGCTGCGGCTCTGCAGCGCCCCGCCGAAGTCTCGGCAGAGACGACTATCTGGGACATCTCCAACGTCTTTGTGCTGAGAGATCTGCTGGCGGAGATTGGCACGCTGCTCACCGTGAACGATCTGCTCGTCATCACCCGGATATTTCATGCGGCCCACTACCATCCATCTGCAGAGGTAGAACAGCATATCGACACACTATCTCACGGCAAACGCAGTACGGCACGGGCTATCCGGCGGGCGCTTGCACGCGGGCGCGTGACAAACCCGGCACTGCTCATCCCCGTCGATGCGTCGCCGACCGACCCAAGGCAGCGCATCTACCCGATTACCTTCCGCAACCTGGCCGACGACCTGGTGCGCGTGTGGGATGATACCTGGGAGAGTTACCAGGCCTACCGGCGCATCGAACCACCGGATACCCCGGAAGGTATCGCGGCTTACGAGGACTTCGCCCGGCAGCGCGCGGTGCTGGTCAACAACCTGCGTGATTTTAGCTACGTCCTCGACGCGAGCAAGAACGTCGCGATTCGGGGAGACAGCCTGAGTATCGCCATCCTCAGGCTGCTCGTCGGCTTGCCGCTCTGGCTGCAGACGCTTCTCAAGGAGATCCCGGAACGGATACTGGCCCTGAATGAAGTCATTCGCGGGGACGAAGTATACTCAAACGTCGGGAGAGTTGCGCAGGGCTCGTCGCTATCACGCTTCATGACAGCCAAGGATGATGGCAATACGAAAGCACTCGCCTGGGGTGTACTGACGGACGATAACGGGCGGCTCATTGTGACAATGCGCGACTTTCGCCCGCACGTGGAAGCGCTGCTGGCGGCGGGGTATGACGCGCTGGCACACGCACTGGCCCAGGACTACGTTTCCAGCTACACAGCGGACCTCATCGGGCTGGTCGCGCGACTCAGCGCCATGCTGCAGGCAGAAGACCCACGATCTCAGCATACCCGTGATACAATACTGGAGCAGACATAGAGCGAGGGATTCAAAAAGACACCTGCCTTCAGTAAATAGCAGGTGTCTTACAGGTGCCCGGGAGAGGACTCGAACCTCCACGCCCAATGGGCATAGGCCCTCAACCTACCGCGTATGCCAATTCCGCCACCCGGGCAGGTACGGACAGAATTATAACACGCCGTGGCAGGCTGTCAACGTTTACCACGGGCCGAGGCGTAAGAACGTCGTTAGACACTGGCACGCCGCTGGAGAGGCAGGCTGTCATGGCAGAACTACGCAAACTACCGCTGTTTCCATTAAATACCGTTCTGTTTCCGGGCATCACGCTGCCCCTGCATATCTTCGAACCGCGCTACCGGGTGATGATTAACCGCTGCTTGAAACTAAACCAGCCCTTCGGGGTTGTACTCATCCGGGAGGGGCAGGAAGTCGGTGGGGATGCTATCCCCTACGCGATTGGGACCTCCGCTTACATCACCCATGTACAGCCGCTGGACGGCGGGCGCATGAACATTCAGGCAGTCGGGCACCAGCGTTTCCGTGTGGAGCGCATCGAGCAGAGCAAGCCTTTCCTGGTCGCCTGGGTAGAGGCATATCCGCTGGCAACCAGCTCTCCGACCGAAACAAACCGGCTTGCACGGCATATCCGCCAGGCGCTGGAGAACTACGTCGAAGTGCTCCTTGAGGCAACTGAAACCGACCTGCCGCCGAGCAGCCTGCCAGACGACAACATGGCACTCGCGAACCTCGTCGCCAGCACACTCCCTCTGCCTGCAGAAGAGAAGCAGGATCTGCTCTCGGCGCCCGATCTCGCGAGCATGCTCAGCGTCGAGTGGCGGCTGATACGGCGGGAGCTCATGCTTCTGCAGTATATGGTGAGCCATCCGCCGGCCATCGAGGACCCCGACATGCCCTTCTCGCTGAACTGACACCCTCACACCTGACAAAGGAACTCCAGTATGCGCATTGTGGTCGACGCTATGGGAAGTGACCAGCACCCGGCGCCGGACGTCGCCGGGGCAGTGCTTGCTGCACGGGAGGCTCCAGATACGCTAATCCTCGTGGGCGACGAGCCTCGCCTGCAGGCAGAGCTCGCCAGGCACGATACGCAGGGCCTCAGCATCGAAGTCGTGCATGCTGCTGAGGCCATCAGCATGGAGGACAAGCCAACCGAAGCGGCAAGAGACAAGCCTGATAGCTCGATGCATGTCGGGCTGCGGCTGGTGCAGGCAGGCGAGGCAGATGCCTTTGTAACGGCAGGCAACACCGGCGCCGTGCTAACCATCGCCACACTGCTAACGTTGAAACGCATCCGGGGCATCAAGCGCCCGGCGCTGACGGCCATCTTCCCACACCTCACGGGGCGCGTCGTCGCCGCCGACATTGGCGCCAATGCGGACAGCCGGCCCGAGCACCTCGTGCAGTTCGCACGGATGGCGAGCATCTACGCGGAGCAGGCGATGGGTGTTCAGCAGGCCCGCGTTGCCCTGCTGAGCAACGGCGAGGAGGAAGGCAAGGGCAACGAACTCGTCAAAGACACGATCCCGCTGATGCGCGAAGTACGCGAGCTCAACTACATCGGGAACGTCGAGCCGAAGGAAGTGTTCTCCGGTGCTACTGACATCGTTATCCACGACGGGTTTACGGGCAATATCTTCATCAAGAGCATCGAGGCGGCGGCCAGCATGACGGGTAAGTTGCTCAAGCAGGAAATTACGGCAGGCGTGTTCTCGACTCTGGGGGGGCTGCTTGCAAAAGCCGCCTTCGCCCGCGCGGCCCGGCGCCTTGACCCGTTCGAGATTGGCGGCGCACCGCTGCTTGGCGTGGACGGCGTTGTTATCGTCGGGCATGGGCGCTCGAACGAGGTCGCCATTCTGAATGCGATCCGGCAGGCGCGGCGCGCCGTCGAGGGCCACGTTATCGAAGCGATCCGCGAGAAGGTTGCGAGCTAACTGCCAATGGTATGGTGAGTGTAGACTGAAAAAAGAGAGGTTACGCCTACTGCGTGACGCGATGCACGTCCACGACGTTAGGTAGACGCGAGATCCGCGACATAATATTGCTGAGCTGGGCGAAGCTCTCAACCTCCATCGTGACCGAGAAGGTCGCGATGTGATTCTCCGTACGGACTGTCACATCACGCATATTGATGTGAGCGTCTGCGACCGCCGCACCGATGTCACGCATCAAGCCCTCACGGTCGTAAGCGCGAATCTCCACCGGCACGTGGTAGTGCGCCTCAGGCTCGTCGCCCCAGTCCACCTCGATGAGCCGGTCCTGGTCCAGGTTGAGCACATTACGGCAGTCTCGCCGGTGGACGGTCACACCGCGCCCCCGGGTGATGTAGCCAACGATGCTCTCACCGGGAACAGGCGTGCAGCAGCGCGCGAGGTTGGTCAGCAGACCACCCGTACCCTGGATGCGGACCTCTTCCGCCGAGCGCGGCTCGACGGGCAGCGGTGTAGCACGGTACTGGACAATCTCTTCTTCGCCCTGACGCTCAAGCTCCAGGATCTTGGTCGCCACATGCTGCGGGTGGATATCGCCGAAGCCGATCTGTGCGAGAAGTTCCTCGGTATCTGAGATACCAAACAGCTCCGCGACCTGGTCGTGCGACATCTTGACGCTCAGCTTCTTCATCTCGCGGTCGAGGATGTCGCGACCCAGCGCAATCATCTTCTCGCGGTCCTGGCGGCGGAACCACTGGCGGATCTTGCTGGCGGCCCGCTTTGTCTTGACGTAGGCGAGATTGGGGTTGAGCCAGTCCCGGCTGGGGCCCCCTCGCTTGGCGGTGAGAATCTCAACTCGATCGCCGGTCTTGAGCGTGTAGTCCAACGGGACGAGCTTACCGTTCACCTTGGAACCACGGCAGCGGTTGCCGATATCGGTGTGAATGTGGTAGGCGAAGTCGATGGGCGTCGAACCAGCCGGCAGGTCGATGACGTCGCCGCGTGGGGTAAAGACGTAGACCCGATCCTGGAATACATCTGTGCGCAGCGTGTCGAGGAACTCGCTGGCATCGTCGACTGAGTCGCCGACTTCCATCATCTCGCGCAGATACTGGATGCGCCGCTGGAACATCGCCTCGGAGGCGCGGTTGCGCCCTTCCTTGTAGCGCCAGTGTGCGGCAACACCGTATTCCGCCTCGGCGTGCATTTCCGGCGTGCGGATCTGCACCTCGAGCGTCTTGCCATCTTCAAGGTAGACGGTCGTGTGCAGCGACTTGTAGAAGTTGTCCTTGGGCGCGGCAATGTAATCGTCGAAGGCGCCAGCAACAGGCCGCCACATCTGGTGAATGACCGCCAGGACCTGGTAGCAGGTCAGCGTGTCGGGCACAATGACACGCACGGCACGGACGTCAAAGATCTGCGCAAACGGCAGATCCTTGCGCTCCATCTTCTGCGCGATGCTGTAGATATGCTTGGAGCGGCCCGTAACCTCCGCCTCGATTCCATACTGCTTCAGGATGTCCTCAAGCTGGCGCACGACCTTCCTGACGTAGTGGTCGCGGTCAGAACGCCGCTCGTCGATAAGGCGGGCAATCGTCTTATAGCGGTCGGGTTCCAGGTAGCGGAAGGCGAGGTCTTCCAGCTCCCACTTCAACTGCCAGATGCCCAAACGGCTGGCCAGCGGCGCGAAGATGTCCATCGTCTCTTGGGCAATGCGGACCTGGCGCTCGCGAGAGAGGTGACCGAGTGTTCGCATGTTGTGGAGGCGGTCGGCGAGCTTGATAAGGATGACCCGGATGTCATCCGTCATCGCAAGCAGTGTCTTGCGCAGGAACTCCGCCTCGCGGTCGCGCGGCTTGCCTCGCGGTGTGTTCTCCTGCCCGAGGGTGATCTGGTCCATCTTGGAGACGCTGGCGACCAGATTGGCGATATCTTCGCCAAACTGCTCTTCGAGCTCGGCAAGCGTCACCGGCGTATCTTCAAGAACATCGTGGAGGAGACCCGCGGCCACGACGGTGGCGTCGAGGCTCAAGTCGGTGAGGATGCGCGCTACCTCAATACAATGCACGACATAGGCCTCTCCAGAAGCACGCTTCTGCCCATCGTGCACCCGGTAGGCGAACTCGTAGGCGCGTTTAAGCAATGCCCGCTCATTCGCGGGCAGGTTCTCAAACGGGAGGGTGAGCTCCTCGAAGGACTGGATTGCTGGCACGTTCATCTTACACGCCAGTATAGCTGTCTGGCGAGGGTCACGCAATGAGATTCGCGTCAGAAATGGGAGAATCGGCAGCTGGGCGCCGGTTAACCGGCTTCCGGCGGGTTGGCATCCAGCAGGTCCATCTGGGCCCAGTTTGTCAGTCCTTCCTGAACCTGCACCTCACCCGACCACTGCAGCGCACCGTAGGAAGCTGAGAGCCGGTAGCGGCCCACAGGCACGTTTGGCAGCACGAAGTTCTCCTGCCAGCGGTCGTCGGAGAAGACCTCGCCGCTGGCATACGTGGTCGTGCGGAGAATGCTTCGCCCGGTAGCCAGGTCGACGACAACTACCTCAACGTTCTGTGCTGGCGCGCCGCTGGCGAAGCCGACATAACCGGCAATCGTACCCGTGCCGGTGTAGGGTGCAAGCCACAAATCCGGGTTACGGACGGACCGCCACGCGTTGCGTTCAAGCCGTACCTCAAAGTGAAGATGAGGGCCCGAAGCCTGGCCGGTCTGCCCGACCAGCCCGATGACATCCCCTGCCTTCACCCGCTGCCCGGTCTCGACCAGCACTTCGGAGAGGTGGGCATACAGCGTGAAGAGCTTTTTGCCCTGGTAGCCGACGTCATGCTCGATGGAGACGGCATAGCCGTAGGACGTAATGCTCTCCCACTCGTTGAAATGCCCGGAACCGGCCTCGGCAACGATGCCGTCGGCGACGGCGAGTATCTCGGTGCCAACCGGGTTTGAGATGTCGATGCCGTGATGCACCCTGAGATGATGCCGGGAGCCGTCCGAGCCATAGGGGTAGCGCAGCAGCCCGGTATTGATGTGGTTCGAGCGGATGGGCCGGATGAACCAGTAGTGGTCATTGGGATGCCGGGCCAGAGGAACCGGCAGGGGTGGGGGGCTCCACTCCATTGTTGTCTGGAGCGCGACGTCGTCTGCTGCATCCGCTGAAGGGCCGAGGTCGCGATCCCGATCCACATCGCTGGCCGGCAGTGCCTGCAGGTCCGGCGTGTCGCGAGAAGCCTCCCCGGCAGGGGGCGTCGGGGTAGGGGGCTGCGGTGTGGGGTACGGAGGTGTGTCAACCGCCGGCACGTTGGTGGCCGCAGCCGCGGCCTCTGGCGATGCCGTGTGGGGCAGTACCAGGCTGCCACTCACCGACTGTGCAGTCGTCGACCGGGAGAGCAGGGCGGCGGCGATGACCACGCCAAGGGCCAGCAGAATCGAGAGACTGCGGAAGCGGCTCATTCGCGGTCAGCGCCCCTCTGCGGACAGGGGAGAGCCGAAGACTTCGACGACTGCCTGCTCGGCGTAGAGCTCGCGCATGGCGCTCCACCAGTCGAGGCCATCACGCTTCTCATACTGCCAGAAGAGGATACCCGTCCAGTTCGAGCGCCACGAACTCGCCGACGGCACCCGCTGCCAGCCGTATAATGAAGCGAGCCGCGTGAAGTCTACGTAGTAGCCCGCCGGGATGTCGGCACGGAGGCGCCCGCCCCCTTCGTAGGCGTTGACATCCCCGCTGAACCGGGCCTGAAAATCCCAGGGAAGGGCTTTCAGCGGCTCGCCACACGAGCCATCCTGCACTGCACAGCGCACGTACAGACGCCAGTACAGGTTCCCATCAACCGTCTCCGGAACAAGCTCGATCTGTGGCGGGGTACCCTGTGCGTAGCTCTGCATGATATCGAACGCGCGGCCTGCCTTGTGCCAGTTGCGGAAATCCTGCCCTGGCTCGGCGGGGCGAGAAAGGTCTTCCCAGAAAAGGCTGTCAAGCTGTGCCAGGAAATCCCAGCCGGCGGCCTGGCGCACAGCCTCTTTCAGGGCGTAGAAGGACCCGTCTACGCGGTCGCTGAGGTGCGGAGAATCGGCGGAAATACCGAGCGGCTGCAGGTTAATCACCCGGTATGGCGGGTCGCTGCCGTCGACCGGTGGGACGACGAGGGCTTCCTCGTACGGCGGCACAGCCTCCCGCACAGCAGGCAGATCCATCGCCGCGAGGTCCGTAATACTGCTCGACGTCCAGTCAAGCCCGGTGGCGGCAGCAGGCAAAGAGAGCGACTGCGGCGTGCTTGCCCAGCCGTCCAGCCGGCTGAGTGACAGGAGCGCACCACCTGCCCTGTCGGACAGGAACGCGATGCGGTCCCCTGTGGGTGACCAGGCAGGGCTGTGCCCCTGCGCCACAACCGCCGGGTGGCCTGTAGGCTCGCCAACCGCAATGAGAGGCGTACCATCTTCGACGGCACTATACAGCAGACGCGACCCGTCGGCGGACCAGCGAGCGGCATTTTCGACGACGCCGGCGCTGGTTGTGAGGTTGACAGCCCGGTTCTCGTTCGGATCGTCCAGAGAGAGCACGTACACGTCGGGGTTGCCGCCACGCAGCGAGATGTAGGCCAGTTCGCGTTGAGCTGAAGCCGGCGACCAGGCTGGCGCGTAGTCAGGGTACGGGCTGTGGGTCACAGGGTAGGGGCCTTCGGAGCCATCGGCCTTGACGAGGTAGATATCCAGGTTGCCGGCGTAGTAGGCCTCATAGGCGAGCCACTGGCCGTCGGGGCTCCATGTTGGCGCGCCCTCGAAGGCGGGGTCGTACGTCAGGCGGTCGATCTCCCGGCTCGCGACATCCATAATGTAGAGCTCCCAGTTCCCATCCCGGCGGGAGCTAAAGGCGATGCGCTGCCCGTCCGGCGACCAGACTGGCGAGCGGTCATCTGCCGGGTGGTCGGTGAGCCTCAGGGGGACGAGGTCCTCAGCACTGAGCAGAAACAGGTCCTGCTGGCCGGCATACACCATCGAGAAGACGAGCGTACCCTGTGACACCGTTGGCTCAGGCGTCGGCACCATGGCCACCTGTGCGACCGGGGCTTCGACGGGCGACTCCGGCGCACCGGCTGAGAGAAAGCTAATGAACGTACTGCCCTGAGCGCCGCCGCTCGTCGCCCACAATAAGATGAAGACGACAGCCCCGAGCAGCGCGACAGTCAGCCCGCCGAGCAGCGGCTGGCCAGGCCCGTCAGAGGGTACAGTGCGGACCGGGGTGGCGGGCGGTCGCCCTCCGAGCCGGTACTGGAGCTCGTCCAACCAGAAAAGAACGCGGTTGCCTACGAGGAGGCAGCCCTTGAGAAGCAGTTGGCCGAGCCGGTCGGCGAGGCGAAGGGAGCGTGCGAACATGTCGCTACTATATCATGGGGAAGGGCCATCAGAAAGTAAGAAAAGACCCTACCTAAAGAGCAGGGTGGTAGGAGTAGGGGGCTAAAACATGGACAGGGCATGCTGGCGCATGGCTGGGTATATTCAATTAGTGATTAGCATCGAAGACTTTGATCTAATACCGCAATCGAACACGAATGCCATGTATGTCGAGGTACTGACCCACAAGTACCGCATCTAAGTCGGCTCGCAGCTTTAAGTAAGCATAAGTACGTCGAAGTTCGTCAGGACTGACAGATAATTCCTTGCCGTCTAGGTCAATAAGATACTGCCCCACGATCCTCTGAATTGTACGAGTTGTGACGGCATCGGGGCGAATACCGCCTCGAGCGTAGAAGCCGCGGAATACGGGACCATCCGTAATGTCGGCGGCAGATAGCCACAACTCCGTTAGAGCAAGACACCAATCCAGCTTCCCGTACGGAATGAGGCGCTGTTTTCCTTTATCTCCAAGGTGAACTAACAAAGCGAGCTCACCTGATGTTGTATAATATAGATCGTCCACCTCGATAGTACAGAGCTCGTCTTCTCTGATACCAAGGCACACCAGAAATGCTAGTATGGCAGTATCTCGCTTGCCTGCGAGTGTATCGATTCCTGGTCGTGTCAGTAGGTATTCTGCCTGCTCAGTACTTAAATGAATGCGAGGGGCTTGTGGTATGATTGGTTCGTCTATAGAGCTCAATTCTGGTCTTGTTGAGTGGTGTATAAAACCCAACATCGTTTGCATACTCAACGAAGTATGGTGACCAATATCGTCTGTGAGCTTCTCGTCTAGCACAAGCCGTTGATAAACACCACGAATCGTAGCCAGATAGCTAGCTACAGACCTTGGCGACAGCCCTCGGCTAAGTAAATAGTCTCGATAACCTGCTAAGTCCGGCTGATACCAAGGACCACGTTCTTGTTGCCAGGCGACAAACTGACTTAGGCGTGTTCGAATATTGCTGTCTTCTGTGTTAGCAACCAAAACGGCCAGAGGATTTGGCATCTCATCAATGGGCATATCACTTCTGCTCTTCATCTAACCCAAACGCCTCCCCAAGCGCGTTGCTGAATCTGTCTTTCTGTACTGTAATTCGCTTCACATATACTCGTGTAGTCTCTTCTTTACTGTGGCCTAGCAGCTCTTGCGCGGCTTTAATGCCTTCCTGCTCCGCGATAATCATTGCTGCCGTGTGGCGAGTTTGATGAAGGTGGATGTCCCCAATCCCTGCCAAGCGAGCATAACGCTTAAGGTTTTTGACAAAGGCACGTGACGTCAATGGCCCACCCGGATTCTGATTGTGCGGGTCGTGGCTAGTCCAGAGTGGCGTATCTGCCTCCAGCGTACGAAATCGTCCAGAAGCTTTGAGGTAATCCATGAGAGCATCGATAGGTGCAGCGGTATTCAACTCCCGACGCTCTCTCTTGCCCCCCTTTACTCTATAGCGGACGATTACTCGGCCGCCTGATGACATCTCCAAGTCACCCCACGTAAGTCGGGCGATTTCTGATCGACGCCGGCCTGTCAAGAAGTAAAAGAGGAGCATCGCATAATCGCGTTTGCCGACGAGGTCGCCGGAGTCCGCCTTAGCCTTCACTGTAGTCAGGAGGCGCCGTACTGCTGATGTATCTAGCGCCTGTACATTTTCGCCTTGATACGCACGAGGTGGTTTGGGACGTGCTGCCTCCACCGGATTGACAACACGCCCGCGAAACTGTGGCAATTCTGCGAGCCACCGATAGAAGCTCGACAGACGACTTATCTTGGCATACACAGTGCTGTGTGACAGACCTTTGCTCTCAAGATGCTGCTGCCATGCTTTCACGTCAATGGGTGTCACATCGAACGGGCGTTTTCTAACATAATTGAAGAAGTCCGACACGGCACGTGTTTTGTCACGCTGAAGATCCAACCGACGCGGTGTCGACTGATCTGTCTTAGCAATGGCCCAATTTTCGATGACGTCATCGAGCTGATCGTCATGAGTTGTAATGATGATGGCTTTATCGTCACTCATAAAATTACCCCTCAGCTAGGTTCCACTTCTAGCCAAGTTGTGGAACCTAGCCACCATTATACCATATGCGGAGCGGCGATTGACGGTGACCAAAGATCGCCATCTATGGTTAAATACAAGTAGATGAGACAACTGCCGTACGGCCATCTTGCTACGCCCCTCTCTTGAGCTAGGTGCAGCAGTGTGCGGCTGCCAGTAGTATAGCCAACTTCCAGCGGCACCCTACCAGAAGGAACGACAACTCGCTCTACCGACATCATGTTATCGCTAGTGGATTTCACCAGCTCAATGGAGTGATCCCAGAGAAAAGTTCCGTCATCATCTACACTACCACCTGTAAACTGAGCGACGAATGGCGGCCTTAAGCCTTCCAGCAACTTGTTATTCGCTGACTTGCGATGGTCTGATTTGGGGATGCCTGATAGCTGAATCGTAGCATGTGCTATCTTGCCTGCATTTACTGCTGCATGAAACTGAGCGAATGAGTACGCATCATAAATATCGTACTCAAAACGATCCCACTTCTGCATGAACGAGTCTACATATTCCTGTGTCCAATACTGGGTCTGGAGTCTCCTTAAGACCTGAGACACGATCTGTACCCAATCGGCCTCCTCGGCGCAGCGCTCGTTGACTACTTGCTGCAGCATCTTTTCATGTAAGGTCATCACGACGAATCCTTGCTTGCAGCGCAGGGTCATGTTTGCCCAGTGTAGCACATCCGTGCGCTGATGCCAGCAGCACCGCTGTAATGTCTCTATGGCCGGCAGTTCTCCCGATTTCCCGCCACTTGCCGACCCGTATATAATGAAGTTGGCAGCAGGACCACTAATCTGCGCGATTGTCACGGCATCCCACAGCGCGCAGGAATCCGCAGCCACCACACGCTGGCGTCTGGCATCATCGGCAAGGAGAGAACACAACGTGTACAGAGGGGGTTGGATTCACTCGCTCGTGAGCAATTCGGCTGGCAGGGTCGCGGCGCGAAGCACGCTGGTCATGCTTCTGCTGGCCGTGCTGCTTTTGTCTGCCGCGCCGGCAGCGGCACAGGGCGAAGCTACGACGCACGTCGTCGCCTGGGGCGAGACGCTGAGTGCTATCGCGGTGCGCTACGGCGTGACAACCGACGCCATCATGCAGGCCAACAACCTGGAAGCGGCTGACCGCATCTTTGCCGGGCAGCGGCTCGTCATTCCCGGCGCGGGTGGCCAGGCGACGAGCGGCGCGGGGCAAACCGCCGGACAGCACACCGTACAGGCAGGCGAAAACCTGTTTCGCATCGGGCTCCGGTACGGGCTGTCGGTTGACGAGCTGGTCGCGGCGAATGGCCTTGCCAATGCTGCCCAGGTCTTCGCGGGGCAGACGCTGACCATCCCCGCCCCCGGCACGGTGAGCGTTCCGTCACAGGGCGCGCCCAGTGCGGGGCCAGCCGTGCGCAGCCACACTATCCAGCGTGGTGAGACGCTCTCTGCCATCAGCCGGCAGTACAATGTCTCCGTGCAGGATATCGTCAACGCCAACAACCTGGTGAACCCGTCCGCAATTTTCGCCGGGCAGACGCTCAATATCCCCGGCGCGGCGTCGTCTGGTGGTGCAACCGGCTACACACCGAGCCAGGCGGCGACGACCTACACCGTGCAGCGCGGAGACAGCCTGTTCTCGATCGCCACCCGCTTTGGCGTGTCGGTCGCGGCAATTACCCAGGCAAACAACATCAGCAACCCCTCATTGGTCCACGCCGGCAATACACTCACCATACCCGCGCCCGGCGCGCTGACCCAGCAGGCCGCGCCGCAGGCTTCAGCCCCCGGCGCAGCGAAATCGATCGTCGTGGACGTCTCCGAGCAGCGTGCTTACGTCTACGAGAACGGCGCGCTCAAGTGGACGTTCATAATCAGCACCGGCATGCCGGGGACTCCGACGGCACGCGGCAACTTCCAGGTTCAGAACAAGATTCCGAACGCCTATGCATCGACCTGGGATCTGCAGATGCCGTGGTGGCTGGGCATCTACTGGGCGGGGCCGCTGCAGAACGGCTTCCACGCCCTGCCGATCATGTCGAACGGGGTCCGGCTTTGGGCCGGCCTGCTCGGCAGCCCGGCGTCGTACGGGTGCATCATCCTGAGCGAGTACGACGCCAAGACGCTCTATGACTGGGCTGACATCGGCACGCCGGTGACGATACGCGACTAGCTTTCACGTTGACAGCCCTTATGCCGGGACGTATAATCCCTCCCGCGAAACCGGCAGCAAACCAGGAGGTGTTTACAGTCGTGAGTCAAGAAGTGACACAGGTGACCTCATTGGCCGATGTCGAGCCAAAGATGCAACTCACCGGTACCGTTAAGCAGATTCAACTCGCAGGCGCCATCGTGGACGTGGGTATCGAGGAATGCGATGCGCTCCTGCACATCTCGCAGATTCGCAAACGTCGCGTGAACAACGTGCGCGACGTGCTCGAAGAGGGCCAGGAAGTCTCCGTCTGGGTGCGGAACGTCGACCTTGAAAACACCCGCCTGGACGTAACGATGATCGAGCCGGCTGCCCTCGGCTGGGACGACATCGAAGAAGGCCAGCTCTACACCGGCAAGGTTATCCGTGTAGAGAAGTACGGCGCGTTTGTCGACATCGGCGCCGAGCGGCCCGGTCTGGTCCATATCAGCGAGATGGCACATGGCTATATCAACAAGCCAGAGGACGCCGTCACGAAGGGCGAGGAAATCGAGGTCAAGGTGATCGGTGTGAACCGGTCAAAGCGGCAGATCGACCTCAGCATGAAGGCCGTGATGCCTGAGCCCGAGACGGCAGCCGCTTCCGTGCAGGAAGAGGACGAGAAGCAGGAAGAGCTCCCGACGGCGATGGCGCTGGCGATCCAGCGCGCGCAGGAGATGGCCGAGCGCAGGGCCGCCGAGAAGACCTCCGGCAAGGGCAATAAAAAGGCGACCCAGCAGCGCGAGCAGGATGACATCATCCGCCGGACGCTGGAGCGCCACGACGCGGAAAACTAGCGAGGCTGCCCCTCCTGGGAGGCTACGTGCCGGGGCGCGAGTGGCGGGCTCGCGTCGTGCGCCGGCTCACCATCCAAACAGCGAAAAGCCCTCCACCGGGAGGGCTCGTGTCGTGAATGGTCGCCGTTCTACTTCAGGCGTACTCCTGAACGCTTCGCAGATCCTTCACCAACCGGGCTAAAGCTACCGCGAAGATAACGGTCATGATGACTGCGGATGCCACGCAGTACGGGCAGACAGCCTTGATGACCGCCAGCTCAAGGTAGGTCAGGTAGGCTGAGTATAGAGTCCCGAACAGGCTGAACCCGAACGCCAGGATGCGGCTGTGCTCACCTAGAAAGCCACTCGAGGTTTCCAGAAGGACGACTGCCAGGATTGCGGCGTAGCCTGCTAAGCCCAGCACCGGCACGGGTATTCCGGCCACAGCGGCGTACCGGCTGTCCTTAACGGCATCGCAGCCCCCTACCCCGCTGCACAGAGCGTCGGCATCTGCCAGGTAGACGTAGGCCAGGTAGCCTGACACCAGCAGACCTGCGACGCACAACACGATCAAGGTGGTTCTCAAGATTGAATCGCTCATCGTTGCTTGGCTGAGCCGGCGACGGTTAGCGCCGATCCCCCTCCCCCCACAGCTAAGTGTACGGTTATTGCTTACGGCTCATCGGTTGGGCTGGCGAAGATATCCAGATCGAACGTGAGAGGCGGCCCAACCTGCGTACCGTCGGGCAGAAGCACGCGCCACACACTGCTAACAGGCCGGCTGCGCCCGCCGTAAGCAGGTGTACGCAGGTTGAGCGAGATCTGGATGGTCTCACCTGGTAGCAGCTCGCGGTTGAACTCGACGTAGTCGGGCCCTTCGAGCTGGTAGCCCTCCTCAAAGACCAGCCGGGTGTCGTCATCGAGCGGGCACCGGCTGTCGTTCTCAAGCATAAGCTGAAGCGTGAGCGTCGTCAGCTCCGGATAAGGTGACCCGTTTGCTGGCGACTGCTCCAGCAGCTCGTAGTCGTAATCGCACGCGGCTATGGTTGCTGTCATATCAGGCGTAGGTTCATTTGTCGGTGCGCTTGAAATGATGGACGAAAGCGCATCAACCGTCTGCACGATGCGGGTCGCCTGCCAGTCAGGTGTGGGAGAGAGCGTGGCTTCAAACAGGGCTTCGGGCTCGTCTTCACTCTGAGCGTCAAGCTCGGCAGCATCACCCGCCGCGACACCGGCAAACGGGTCGAAGATGTCGTTGTAAGAAGCGTAGACTCCCCCCAGCAGGGCGGCGAAGACGATCAAACTGAGCCCAAACCAGGTAGCCAGACCGGGGCGGGTGCCAGGTTGCGCGGCCCGCCTGCCCGTGCGGCGCTTCCGGCGTCTCACTCCGCTGCCTAGCTGGCTGTCATCCCCAACGTTGACTGCACCCGCAACGGGAATACCCTCACTGCGCGCCAGCTCGTCCAGGTCAGCCACCATATCGTCGATATTCTGGTAGCGGTCCTCGGGTGACTTGGCCAGCGCGCGCATGATAATGTCTTCAAGCTCGGGCGGAATATCCGGGTTGATTGTGCGCGGGTTAGGCAGCGGCTCGTTGACGTGCTTGAGCACCACGGCAACAGGCGTCTCCGCCTGAAACGGCAGCACCCCTGTGACGAGCTGGTAGAAGACGACGCCCAGCGAGTAAATGTCAGAGCGGTGATCGCCGGGCTGCCCCAGCCCCTGCTCGGGTGACATATAGGCGGGCGTGCCAACCATCGAGCCGCTCGTCGTCATCGCCGGGCCGCTGACGATCCGGGCAATGCCGAAGTCGGTTAGCACCACACGCCCATCCCGGTCAAGCATGATGTTCGCCGGCTTGATGTCGCGGTGGATCATCCCCCGCGAGTGGGCATACCCTAATGCTTCGGCCACAGGCCGAATAATCTGAATGCTGGCGGGCACGCTGAAATACTGCTCTTCGAAACTGAGCTCGGCGAGCTTGGCGCGGATCGTCGGGCCGTCGACATACTCCATTACCATGTAGTAGAGCTCGCGCTCCGGGTCGAAGTCGAAATCGTAGACCTGGACGATGTTGGGGTGGCGGAGCTGCGCAACGCTGCGCGCTTCACGCTCGAAGCGCTCCTTAAATTCGGGGTCTTCGCTGAGAAACGGATGAAGGATCTTAATAGCAACGTACCGGTCCAGCGCCGCATGGTAGGCCCGGTAGACCTCGGCCATGCCGCCCCGCCCGATACGCTCGCGCAGCTCAAACTTGCTCAGCGCTTTGCCTATCAGATCTTCAGCCACAACTGCCTCAAGAATACGCTAATGTGTGTGGATTCCGGCCCTCGCGCCCGTTACGCCTCACTCTGTGGGGCCTGTCCTTGATCGGGAATGACGACCGACTCCCTCGCCGAATGCTGGGTCTCATCCGGAGAGTAGTACAGGTCGACCTGGAAGGCATACTGCCCCCGTGGCTCGGACTCGCGGAGGTGCATCGTCAGGCTCAGGCGGCGGTTTACCGTTTCGATCACGCTCATCGACCCGGCAAGCTCGCCTGCCGCATTATGCGCGGTGATCTCAAGGTTGGGCCGGTCAACCGGCGCAAACGGCGTAATCTCGACGTCCACCCTGACACGCCTGCCGTCCGGGTAGGGCTCTAGAGCCAGCGATTCAACGCGAATCTCTGCACGTGGACGGGGAGCAAGTTCGGGATCTGTCACAAAGTCTAGATTCATAGGTCGCAATTATAGGCTATGGTCAGTCAAAATACCACCGGGCGCGCCTCCACCGCCCGGCAGCTTACTCGTCGAACAGATAGGTAGACTCGGCGTAGTAGCGCACCATCCGGTTCTGGAACTTGTGCTGGATCCACTGCTGGAGCTCGATGTTCTTCTCTTCGAGTGAGATATCTGCTCCCAGCCGCTCAAGCGGGTAATTGAGTCGGAGAGCACGGCCATGCACGATGTGACGTGTAAGGCCAGGCGGTACGCGCATCCCGTTGTGTGCCAGGTCGAGGATCTCCTCGGGGGCATATTTCGGGTAGATGATGGCACCCGTGAGGCCGGGGTAGAGGCTGAGCAGCTCGCTCACGGAGTCTGTTTTATTGCGGTAGAGAGTTCCGATCTCCATGTAAGAGCCGGCAATGCCGTTCAGCAGACGGTTGCGCTCGTGCAGATCGAGCCCGCCGCCGGCGATGGTGAGGACTTCACCATCCGCCTGCACGTAGTAGGCGAGAATCGCGCGCGCGGAGAGTAGGCCGCGGGCATGAGTGAGACTGGCCGGTTCGAGCGTGACGCCCTCGACAGACTCGATAGCGTGGCGCAGGGTGGCAGCCGGGATGTCGCATACGACGTGGTACCAGGTCAGCAGCTCGACGTGTGGCTCCTCGTATGGGACGACCTGTACAAGCGTGTGCTGGATGCCGAGCGCTTCCAGCGCGAAAATGCGGTTGGCGCCGTCCAGCATGACGTACTGTCCGTCGTCGAGGCCTGTAGGGGTGACGACGGGTGGGTTCTTTAAGAGCCCATCACGTTTGAGGGCTTCTACGAGCGGGAGCGAGCGCTGTCGATCGTGATCCTCATGAGACAGGAGTGCGCTGGAATCGACGACGCGCAGATCGAGCGACTTAGCGTTCAGATAAGATGCAGGAGCCATTGTCCACCTTGTTAGCGTGCGGCTTAACCGGATGATGCGGCTGATAAATATTCAACATACCGTCAAGACGAAAAGCGCATCTGCAGCTCGTCATTGCTGTCATACCAGTAGAAGCCGAAAAACGGCGGGCTGCCCGCATCCGCGAGGGCGCGTGACAGCAGCTCCGGCAGGTCCGCGACGCAGGCTTCTTGCTGCACGTCTCGCGGGTTGACCCATTCGAGCGCACCCTCCCGCGAAGCGCGGACCTGCCGCGTGGCGGCGTTTGCCACGTATACAAACATCATGATGCCGACTCGCTCGTCTTCGGTGGCGATGTTGACGATGCCGCGCAGCCGCAGATTGTCAACGTGCTCCAGGCCTGTCTCTTCGTGGATCTCCCGGCGAGCTGCATCCAGCACGGATTCGCCCCGCTCGACGTGCCCCCCTACCCCGTTGTACAGGTTCGGCCAGAGACGCTTGTCTGGCGCGCCCCTGAGCAACAGGACATCATCTTCATACGTAATAAAGATCAGAACGCGGGGAATTACCTGGTAGCGAGAGCGAGAGGCCGCAACGCCCTGGTCTTTGACACCCATCCGGTACCCTACTGACCAACATCGTGTTGGTTGCTAACGGCTTTGCAGGAGATTATAGTTAGCGGGAATGGATCTCACAAAGCCGATGCGTTGCTCGATCCGCTTTTTCATTTTCGACCCTCACCCTATAATCCGAATACTGGTGTTTTCAGGAAAAGGTACAGATGTGCGATAGCAAGAGAGGTACTATGAGACCCCGTTCCACCCTCTTACTCACCGTCTTGCTGATGCTCGCCGTCATGCTGCTTGCGGTGCCAGCCACCAGCGCGCAGGACCGTACTCTCGAGTGGCACCGCTGGGATGTGGACGTTCAGATTAATGCCGATGGCAGTTTCGACGTCCGTGAGACGTACGAGATCGAATTCATCGGCGGGCCCTTCACGTTCGGCTACCGCGAGATCCCGACGGACCAGGTCGAAGCGCTTCAGAATTTCTCTGTAAGCGATCAGAGTGGTACGACCTACACCGAGGGGTTCAGCGAGCGGCCCAACACCTTCTACGTCACGCGGGATGGTGGCAGCGAGGTCGTGACGTGGTATTTCCCTGCTGCGACCAATGAGACGCGGGTCTTTACGGTAGACTACACCGTCGTCGGTGGGCTGATCATCAGCGAAGAGGTCGGGGAGCGATTTTTCTGGAAGGCCATCGGCCCGGATCATGCCTATCCCATCGGCTCCTCGACCGTGACGGTTACTTTGCCTCCGGGCGCCACGGTGGACCGGTCAATCGAGCCGGCGACCTTCGGGCCGCCAGCGACCTATGAGATCTCGCAGGATGGTACTACCGTTACTTACTATGCCGAAGATATTCGCGCCAACCAGGAGTTCGAGGTAGGTGTGCGGTTCCCGCACGGGTTTGTGCCTGCCGAAAAGCCTAGCTGGCAGGCGGAGTACGAACAGGAGCAGACCTGGAACGATCGCTTCCGCCCGATCTTCAATCTGGGGCTGGGGGCGCTGGCTGTTCTGATCCTTGGCGGCGGCCTGCTGGGCATCTACTTCCTGTGGTCCGGTCGCGGGCGTGACCCGGACGTGGGACCGGTGCCGGAGTATCTGTCGGAGCCGCCGTCAGACCTGCCGCCGGGCGTCGTCGGCACGCTGCTTGACGAGCAGGCGGACATGCAGGACATCATTGCGACACTGGTGGATTTGGCGCGGCGTGGCGTGATCGAGATGCAGGAGATTGAGCGTCCGGTGTTCCTGGGGCTGTCTTCCACCAAGCAGTTCGTCTTCCGCCGCGTCGGCACCGATGAGTCGCTGCGTCCGTACGAGAAGACGCTGATCAGCAAGATGTTCGGGCGCAAGCAGGAAGTTGAGCTGGAGGACCTGCAGAACAAGTTCTATACGGCAGTCCCGACGCTGCAAAACCAGCTTTATGAAGAAGCTGTCAAGCTGGACCTCTTCCCGAAGAACCCGAAGTCGGTGCGCAGCCGCTGGCTGTCTATTGGCGTCCTCGGCCTGGTTGCCGCCTTTGGGGTCGGCTTCTGCGCCGCCGGTGTCCTGGTTGACCGCATCGAGGCGATTCTGTGCCCGTTCGTCTCGCTGGGCATTGTCTCCACGGCGCTGCTCATTGCCAGCCGCGCGATGCCGGTGAAGACCCGGCACGGCGCTGAAGAGGCGGCGAAGTGGTCCGCCTTTAAGACGTACCTGCAGAATACCGAGTACTACACTGACCTCAAGGAGGTCACCGACCAGTTTGACAAGTATCTGCCCTATGCCATTGCTCTGGGGCTTGAGCGGACCTGGCTGAACAAGTTTTCCCGCGTCCCTGGCACCCCAATTCCACCCTGGTATTACCCGGTTGGAATGCCATACGGCACGACCAGGGGTGTCCCTGGCGGGACGGTGATGGGGCGCCCCGGCTCAACTGGCGGCGGCTCTGCTCCGCGCGACGTGCGCGGCGATGCCGTGCGCCCCGGGCCATCTCTCGACACGATGAGCGACAGTCTCGCCGGTGGTCTCAGCAGCATGTCAGCCGGGCTGTCGTCGATGCTGAACAGCACGGCCAATGTTTTCCGCAGCGCGCCGACCTCGTCAAGTAGCGGGGGTGGTGGACGCGGCTTCAGCGGTGGCGGCTTTAGCGGCGGTGGGTTCAGCGGCGGCGGTGGCGGCGGTGGCGGTGGCGCCGGCTTCGGATAAACGCTCGCCAACCTTGATTCTTGTCTTTTCGATTTGCAGATGGGAGTGGCTATGACTCGCACGGTTGGCATCATCCTCATCGCCGCGGCGATCGTGATCGGCATCGCCGGCGTGCTGTGGCTGGTCTTGGAAGGCTCGACAACGGCAGGTGGTGCAGCACTCGGGTTAGTTCTGCTGCTCGTGGTGATCGTAGGGCCGCTGGCGGCTGGCGGCGTGATCGCTCTGACGCGGGGACGTAAGGAAGAGGCGGAGCAGTCTGCCGCCCAGCAGCAGCGGAAGATCCTGGATATGGTACGGACGCGCGGCCAGGTACACGTTTCTGATATGATCGTAGAGCTCCAGTCCGACCTGCCGACCGTGCAGGCGATGATTTACCGGCTGGTTGGTATGGGCGTGTTCAGCGGCTACGTGAAGTGGGATGAAGGTATCCTCTATTCAGCAGAGGCGGCCTCCCTTCGCGAGATGGAGAACTGCCGCAACTGTGGAGGCCAGCTCAAACTGGCTGGCAAGGGGGTCATCAAATGCCCCTACTGTGGAACGGAGTACTTTTTGCCTTAGCGGGTCGATGGGTCAAGGAGGTTATGCGCGATGCCAGACTTTTATCAGAAGATCACCGAAGAGCAGGGCTCGCTTGAGGATCTGGTGCGCAAGCTGCCGGGCTTCAAGGGATATTTCAACAAGAATGACCGACGTGCGGCTGACCGGCTGCTCAGGGAGCAGATCGCGCGCAAGTTCGAGGAGCAGCAGACGCGTTTCGTGCGCCTCCAGCGAGAGCTCGTCGAGGCGGGTGGCTTGAAGTACATGGAGCGCGTGCAGCGGATCGATACCAAGCTGCAGACCTTCATCGACCGTGTCAAGACCGCTTCGCTTGGCTACGGCGGTCTGTTCGATGCGATCAAAGTGCAGGAGGACGAGCTCCAGCGCCTGTATGCATTTGACAACGCACTGCTCGCTTATCAGGATCAATTGGCGACGGGTCTGCAGGAACTTGAGCAGGTCATCGGCACAGATGGAGACGTGCGCCGGGTGCTGAACCAGCTGGAGGATGTTGTCACCGAAGCGAACAACACGTTTAAGCGGCGTGAAGAAGCCTTCCAGGAGTCTGGGGCTGCGGAGCCTCCGGCCAATCTGGGCTAGCCAGGCCGCTAAGTAGCAGAGGAGTGAATGACGATGGCGAGAATTCTTGATCTTGTTCAGCACCCGAACGTAGGGCGTGAGGAACTGGCGTACCGCGAGCCGCAGAGCGGCAGCGGCGACTTCCGGCTCGGTTCTCAGGTAGTCGTCCGTGAGAACCAGTCGGCGGTCTTCGTGCGCGGCGGGCAGGCGCTTGATACGCTCGGCCCCGGCACGCACACCATCTCAACGGCGAATGTGCCGCTGCTGGCGGGGCTCATCGGCAAGCTGTTCAATAACCAGAGCCCCTTCACCGCCGAAGTGTACTTCATCAACCGGCAGGACTTCCCGCAGGTGGGCTGGGGGACGACCCAGCCGCTGGCGCTGGAGACACCGGGTCGCGGTCTCGGCTGGCTGCTGCTGCAGGGTCACGGCGTGATGGACATCCAGGTGAGCGATCCACAGCGCTTCGCGACGCAGTACGCTATCGGCAAGCCGCTGGTGACGCTCAGCGACATCAAGGACCGGCTGGTGACGATGGTGCTCGGCGACCTGCAGGACGTGCTGGCGACCCAGGCTCCGGGCGATCTCATGGAGCTGAACCGCATCATCAGCGAGGTTGAGGCCGTGCTGCTGGCCCAGCTGCGCGAGAAGTTCGACGCGGTGGGCGTCGCGCTCAAGGCCTTTGAGATGAAGCCGCTCTCCGCGACGAAGACCACCGCGGAAGACCTGCGCGGTATGGGACTGCTCGATCTGGCGACCTACCAGGGGCTGCAGGCGGCGGATGCGCTGCGTGACGCTGCTCGCCAGGAAGGTGGCGTCGCGGGCGCTGGCATCGGTCTGGGTGCGGGGATGGGCCTCGGCCAGATGATGTCAGGTGCTTTCCAGCAGCAGCAACAGCAGGGCCAGCAGCCTCAGCAGCAGGGTGCGGAGCAGGTTCCGGCTAGCCCGCAGACGCCAGAACAGATCCAGGCGCTGCTTGACAATCTGGACCTTCGCCTCGCCAACGGCGAGCTGTCCGAGGCGGCTTACGAGCGGCTGTATGCGAAGTGGCAGGCGCGGCTCGACGAGATGAAGTAGATTTCCAAGCACGTTAGTGGAGCGCCCATCCGCATCTGCGGGTGGGCGTTTTCGTTACTCCGGTGGCAGCGTGAAGGTGGCTAACGTTGCGCCGCCGGGTTCGCCTTGCGCTACACCACCCCCGATCGGGATGCGTTCGCCGGTGGCCGGGTCGTACAGCCCGATGGTGACACTGTACTCGCCGGTGGGCGCATCAACCGGAACGGCGATCCGGGCAATGTCGCGTATCAGTGTGCCGGATTCCCACGTAGTCGTTCTGCTCCGGCCTCCCTGTGGCGTGTGGTCGTCCTGTGCCCGGAGCGGCGAACCATCGGGGCCCGGCGGCCCGAGCAGGTGTACAAAGAGGGTCAGGTCTTGTTCGGTCTGGCGCCGGGGTTCCCAGACGGTCGCCAGATAGACGGTTGTGCCTCGCTGCCAGTGCTCCAGCGGTGGCGTTGCGGAGTAACCTCGCAGGGTCGCCACATCGCTGAAAGCAACGTCGATACTGTGCTGTACCCTGCTATCATCGACACTCCAGCTGGCGAACTGCATCAGGTGGGTGGGCCCGATCCACTGCTCGCTCAGAAGCTGCGTGTTGGCGAGCAGCCAATCCGCGACTATCTGTTCGTCGTCGTACACCGGCGATGGTACGGGTAGAAGCCACAGCGAGCCGTACTGCTTGACGAGGCGGCTAAGCTCACTGTGCGTGTCTTCGGGCGGGGCGTCCCGGCTCCCAGGGAGTAAGGTCCACGGTGTGCTGCCCTGATAGTAGTAGTCGAAGGCCGGGTCGGGGAAGTTGCGCACGATCAGGTCGCCGGCTCCGGTTTGCTCGTGCAGCGCTGCGACAATGTCGGGCCACGGCGGCGCTTTCCTCTGCTCGAAGTGGTAGGTCCACAGCGAGGCAACGCTCACCCCGATTACCACAGCGGCAATTCCGAGCGCGCCAGCGCCTGCTGCGACGCGGCGTGTCTCCGCATATTTGCGAGCCGCTGTCAGCGCATGTTCGATCAGGAAGGCTGTCATGAGGATCAGCGCTGCCGATGACGGTGCAACGTAGCGGGGTCTGAAGAAGCCCTGTCCGGTAATCGTGGCCAGCAGCGCCAGCAGGACTGCCGGACCGACGGCGTACAGGGGCAGGAAGAGTACAGTCTGCCGTTGGCGAGACCTCGCCAGCGCAATTCCGCTGCCGATGATCAGCAGGATTGCCACGATGGCGAGTAGGGAGAACTCGTGAGAGCCGATGGCGAAGAGTGGCCGCAGCAGCGCCTCGGGCGCAGTCTCGCCGAAGGACAGGGTGGCAAGCGCATGTGGGAGGTTGGGCCTGCCGGCGGTTGGTTGGTAGCCGCTGCTGCGCAGCGAAGGCTGGAGGTACCACGGTGCGACGAGTGCGGCAATCGCAAGCTGGCTGACCAGCCAGGGCTTGAGGATGGCTCGTCGCTGGCGGCTGAGCAGCAGGACGTATGCGCCCTGCATCACGATGAAGAATATCTCGAGGTAGTACGTGTAGAGACCGAGCACTGCTGCGATCACGTAACCAGCCCAGCGCTGCCGGCGTGCGGGCCGTCGCGTTGCGAGTACCAGCGCCCACGCGGATACAGCGCTGGTGGCTATCCACAGGGCGTATCCACGGCCATCCTGCGCATACCATATCTGGAACGGGTTGATAGCTGCCAGTGCCAGAGCTGTGAGCGCAGTACGGCGGTTGCTCAGCGCAGTGCCCAGTGCGTAGATGCCAGCCAGGGCAATGGTGCTGGAAAGCGCCGTGAGGAAGCGCAGCGCAAACACTGAATCGCCCGCGAGCCGTGTCCACCCGATGACAGTGAGCAGCGTTGCGGGCGGCTGGGGGTCTATGAGTGCGATGGTGCTGAATACGGTGCGTAGAGGCTGCCGCGTCCAGTTAATAATCGTGAAGGCCTCATCGCCTGTCAGCGCCTGTGCATCGATCCGATAGAGGCGAAGTGTGAATCCGGCAAGCAGCAGGAGGACAACGGCGGCTTGCCACAGCCGCCCCGGTCGTGGCTTCTGGTGTATTGTCATGGCTATAGGCCAAGAGCTTCGTTCAGCGCGTCTATCTCGACGGTCTGGCTGTCAGGCCCAACGGCGGTTCGTTCCTTGACGTAGGCTTTGAGCGACGGCTTCCGCTTGTCGGCGCGTAGAATTGGGATAGTGGGGTCGCCATTGATCTTGACCTCTGCCTGCGGGTTCGTGAATACAATGGCGGGCCGGACATTAGCCTCTACCCCCAGCCTGTCGTTCAACCAGGCCTGGATTGCAGCTGCATCTCGCTGGGCCTGCGCAATCGGATTGCCGATCCGCTGCTGTGTCAGCGTGCGCATGAATCGCTTCCTGGCCGGGTCATGGATGGTAGCCGCGTCGCCGTCGAACGTGATGGAAGTTTTCTGGGGCCGTACGGTGAGCGAGTAGACGGCCTGCGGCGTCACCAGCACGTGGTTGGCCGGCAGATAGTAGTGATAGAGCGCCGCGTCCGCGCCGAGACCTTTCAGGCCGTCATTCAGCGCCTCGTGTGGCTTGCCCATGCCGCTGAGCTCGTTGCCTGCCTGCAGCCCGATGAGCGTGGAAAGCAGACCGATGGCAATGAGCAGCACTGGTGAGCGCGCGATATCGGGTGCGACGATAGTTGTCACCACAAGCATGATGGCGAACAGGCCGACGAGTAGCAGCGCAGTGTTTGCAAACACAGCGATGAAGCGCATGATCCGGCTCTGCTTGAGCTGTCGCTCGTTCGTATAGACTCTCATGGGCGCACCTTCTTGAGGCTGGCCCGTGTCTGCCGGATAGCCCGGCGCCGGACGAGCAAGCGCCGCATCCGCGCGTGCCGCTCACGGGTAACCGGGTAGAAAAATGCCGTGGCAATCGCGCCGATGAGGAAGATGGCGCCAGCCGGGCCGGTCAGTATCCGGATGGCAAGTAACGTTTCTTGCCCCTGCTGGAACACTGTAGATCCGGCTGGTGGCTGTTGATAGTTGAACAGCCCGAGGACCTGGAGCGCCAGGAAGATGGCGAGGGCTCCGGTGAGTTTTCGGGTGAGATTCAGAATACCGTAGTACATGCCGTCGCGGCGCTGCCCGGTCAAAAGCTCGTCCCACTCAAGCACATCGGGGAACAGTGCGTTAGGCAGGACATGAGCTGTCGATACACTGATACCGGCCAGAAAGGAGAGGATGAAAATATAGGTACGCTGCCCCGGCATGATGGTGATGATTAGCAGCTGCACGATGGCCCAGAAGCCCATGCCGGCCATGTAAGCAGTGCGCTTGTTCCAGCGTCGCGCCGCATACGACCACAGCGGAACGGCAGCAATCGCGGTGGTAAGCAGGATGAAGAAGACAAGGGATTCTGTGGTGAGACTGCCGATCAGCGGGACTGTGACCCGTGCTGACGAATCGCCGCCGTCTACCCAGTATGTGATGAAATAAGGCAGCATAAGGGCGACCAGATCGAAAGTCACCCAGTTGAGCAGGTTTATGCCTGTTGCGATGCGGAATGGGCGGTTTCGCCAGGTGGCTTGCAGGGCTTTTGTTATGGAAAGTGTTGAGTCTGCCCGGATGTCGACGTGCTTCTCACGGGTTGTCAGGAAGATGAGTAGGAATGGGATAACACCCATTCCTCCGAAGATGAGGGCCATCACCAGATAGCCCCGCTGTGGCGACTCAAACGCCGCGACGATCTCGGGTGCGCCGGCTGCTGCGGCGAGCGATGCCAACAGGTTGAAGACCATGCGGTAGGCTGTCAGTGATGTGCGCTCGTCGTAGTCCTCTGTCATCTCTGGCATCAGCGAGAGGAACGGCACGACGACCAGTGTCTGCAGTGTATCGGCGACCATGTAGGCCAGCGTCATGTGAGCCATGAGCGCGATCTGGCTCTGCCATGGGGGAGCCCACCACAGGAGCACAAAGGCGGCGCCGAATGGAATCGCGAAGATCAGCAGGAAAGGCCGGCGACGCCCCCAGCGCGTGTTGATGCGATCGCTGAGCGTGCCAATCAACGGATCGTTGATGGCATCCCACACAATGCCGATGAGCGCGGCAAACGAGGCCAGTTGAGGGGCCAATCCGACGACGTCAGTCAGGAAGATGGCGTAGAAGATCTGGCGTACGGTATTGAAGCTTGCCATGCTCCAATCCCCGGTGCCATACACCAGTTTCGTTAGAAACGAAACCGGCGGGTCCTCGCTGTGGGCCTGTGAGGTCTGGCTCGTATCGGGGCTGGATGTATGACCCTTTGCCATGTTTAGCCGGCTGTGTGGCCGTTTGACTCCTCGTTCTCCAAACGCTGCATGTAGCGGCGGGTGGTGGATGGATCGGTGTGCCGCGC
>CAZDLX010000011.1:0-37489 GCA_964506005.1 uncultured Anaerolineae bacterium
AGCGTCACGCTGATGCCGCGCGCCTTCAGGATGCGCCCGATCGCAGCCGCCATCACGCCCTTGCCGACCGAGCTAACCACGCCGCCCGTACAGAAGATGTATTTGGTCATCCGGATATGCTCCCCTTGAACTCGTCTACCCCAACGATACCAAAAAGGGAGGCGGGGAGGTCGCAGCCCGTGGCTGTCCTCCCCGCCTGTTTAGTCTCGGTCAGGATATCTCGTAGCGATCATCTAAGCTCGTTCGCGGCGCGTTTGCCCGCCGGTTGGTGAACGGCGACGATAATACCATAATCAGATTAAGCGTGCCAAGTACCCTCGCCTGACGGAATGCTAGCATTCAGGAATGCAAGCATTCCTGAAGCGTCAGGCTGCACATTGCATATAGCCTTAGAATTCCATTCCTTAGTCGGTGTATGAGTCTGTTCCCCCTCTCCGTGGTACGGAGAGGGGGAGACGACCGCCAGAGGCGGTCGTCGGGGGTGAGGTCCCCGGTTGTGGTGTGCTCGGCGGGCGCGGTATAATTCCGCTGCCCGGCAGGGCGGCTGACCGGCCCGGTGGGTGCCCCGCAGACCCTATCAGCGCAGGAGACAGCATCGATGGATTTTTTCATGCGAGAGCAGTTTGAGGCGGCAGCGGACGCGGTCCGCGCGCGCACGCAGCAGTCGCCGCGAGTCGGGATCGTGCTCGGCTCAGGCCTCGGCGGGTTCGCCGCCTCAGTTGAGTCGCCTGACATCATCCCGTACGACGAGATCCCGCACTGGCCGGTATCAACGGTCGAGGGGCACCACGGCGAGCTCGTCGTCGGCACGCTCGAAGGCCAGCCCGTCATGGTGATGAGTGGGCGCGCACACTTCTACGAGGGCTACCCGCTCTCGCAGGTTACGCTGCCCGTACGTGTAATGCAGCTCATGGGCGTCGAAATCCTGATTCTCACGAACGCGGCGGGCGGTCTGGAGGCTACTTTCACGCCGGGCGACCTGATGCTGATCTCCGACCACATTAATTTCGTCGGCATGACGGGCTCGAACCCGCTGCGCGGCCCGAACGACAGCTCGCTGGGCACCCGCTTCCCCGATATGTCCAGCGCCTACGACGCCGAGCTGCGCCAGATCGCGAAGGAAGCCGCCCGCGCCGAGAACGTACCCATGCACGAGGGTGTGTACGCGGCGGTCGGCGGGCCCTCCTTCGAGACTCCCGCCGAAATCCGCTTCCTGCGAACCATCGGTGCCAGCGCAGTCGGCATGTCTACCGCCCACGAGACGATCGTGGCCCGGCACGGAGGGCTGCGCGTGCTGGGCATCTCGGGGATCACCAATATCGCTATCGACCAGCCGCCCGCCATCGGGGCCGATCTCAAGGCCACGCATGACGAAGTCCTGGAGGCTGGCAAGATCGTCGTGCCCCGCCTTGAGACCGTGCTGCGGGCCGTGCTAAGGAGACTTCCTGCGCCCGCCGCTTAAGCGAGCCCTACGGCCAGGCTGCAATCATGGATACCCTACTCCAGTTCATCGCCCGCCTCTCGGTCGTCTTATACGCCCTGGCAGCCACAGGCATCTTCTTCTCGTTCCGCGCGCTCGTACAGGCCCGGCGGCGGCGGCGCATCGCCGCGTTTGGCCTCGAACGTGAAGCGGCGACGGCGCAGTTCAGGCGCGCGCTGAGCACGATGCTCACGCTGGCGCTGCTTGCCGGTCTCGTCTACGTGGTGGAGAACGTCATCCTGCCGAACCGGGCTGCCAGCGAGGTTGCCGAGGAGGAGAGCACGCCCGTCGTCTTTGTGACGAGCGAGCCCACGCCAACCGGCGCGCTGCTGCTCTACCCCACCATCACGCCGACCGCCGGCATCCCGCCCGCAGAAGCCGAAGAGGCTGAGAACACGCCGGAGGGCGACACCGCGGCTGCGGACCTGCCCGCCGACGGCTGCGAGATCATCGGCGCGAACTTCTCCAGCCCTGCCGCCGGGGAAACCGTGTCCGGGCAGGTGCGGGTAGAAGGCGAGGTCAACGTGCTGAACTTCTCGCTGTACAAGTTTGAAGTGCGCGGCCCCTCGACCGGGGAGGAATGGGCCGTGGTGGGCACGTACTACGAGCCGGTGCAGGGTGGGCTGCTCGGCGTGTGGGACAGCACCTCGCTGATGCCGGGGAGCTACAGCCTGCGGCTCGTCGTACACCGCCAGGACGGCACCACCATCCCACCCTGCGAGGTTCCCATCACCGTCGAGCGTGCGGGCGCCGGCGGGCTGTAACGTCGGCTGTTACTCTTCTGCGATAACAACCTGCCCCAGCAGAATCGCGCCGTCGAGCACGGGCTCGCCGCGCTCATCGAAGACAGCCTGCCGCTGCACGTCTGGCAGTGTGTACAGCCCTGTATACACGTCGTAGACGCCCGGCGGCAGCGTCGGCGGCAGGTCAACACGCCAGCGGGCCATCTCGTGGATGCCGGCGGGCCAGTATACCGTCGGGAAGTTCTCACCGCCGAATGGGGCCTGGTCATAGGTGAAAATCCCCTCGCCACCCTGCTGCAGGAAGTGCACGAACTGGTTTAGCTCGACCGGCACAGCGGCCTCTGTCCGCCACCAGAACGCCAGCTCGACGGTGCTGCCGGGGGCAGCCTGCGCCGGCAGATCGTAGCCCGCCAGGATCGGCCCCCCGGCGAAGGAGTAGGCTGCCGGGGTCGGCGCGTCAGGCGGCGCTCCGCGCGAGAGCAGCGGCAGGCCGCACAGCACTACCGTGCCCGTACCGCTCTCTTCCAGCGTCGTCTCCTCGACGTGCACTTCTTCGTCTTCGTGCCACACACGCGCCGTCAGCCAGTAGCTGCGGGGCGTGGCAGCCCCCCTCGGGATAGTCAGGCGGGCCTGGTGGCGCACCGTGACGCCGGGTATCCAGGCACTCGTCGGGTACTTCCACTCGCCGAGCTGCGCGTCCGCCTCTGCCAGCGTTTCGTCCTCATACCGCGTGAACAGCTTGACTGCCAGCAGGTAATCCTCAGGCAGCGGCTGGTCGGCGCGGAAGTACAGGCTCACCGTGACGGTGTCGCCGGGCAGCAGCACGGGTTTGGAGACGTGGTAGCCGACGAGCGACAGACGCCCGTCGAGGTACTCCACGTGCACGGGCTCCGAGCGCATCGCGGCGGCGACGGCGGGCACAACCCAGAAGCTGCTCACCCACAGCAGCAGCCAGGTCGTCCCCGTCACCGCGATGAGCCGCCGCAGCAGGCGCACCTGCGAGGCCGCCTGCCGCTTCTGGAAGAAGTTGAACAGCGAGGCGAGCATCAGGCTGGCCCCGGCCATCTCCAGAAACTCCTCCGTGAACCCGAACTCGTTGACGTCGGTGCACGCCACCGGCATCCAGGCGGCGTCGCACGACAGAAAGTTCACCCACTCGACGGTATACCCTGCTACGACGAGGTCGTGGTCGTTCGTGAGCGCATCCAGCACGACGCCCGCGCCGCCCATGATCAGAAAACCGGCAAGCAGCGGCACGAACAGTCCGGCCTCGCCCCGGAAGCCCAGCCGGAAGGCGGCAAGACTCAGCCCTACCACTGACAGCCCGAGCAGCGCGTACATGCTGCGCCACGTCGGGACGGTTTCGTGCAGCGCGAAGAATTCATCACTCGCCAGCCATGCGAACAGCGCGACGAGCGCCACCCAGTAGAGCCGCTGCCCCAGCCCCAGGGACGGCGTCCGGACGGCGATGACGAGTGCAAAGAGCGCGATGACGGTGAGCTGCGCGGCGGAGAACAGCGCACCTGCGGTCAGCTCCGAGTTCAGGTTAAAGAGCCAGCCGGAAAACGTGCCTGTGTGCCGTGCGAAGAGGATGTGCAGTGCCGCCAGTACGGCTTCGGCGGCGACGAGGGCCACGAGCAGCTTGCGTGCTGGCCCCTGCAGGTAGAAGTAAGCCAGTGCGCCCGCTGCCCCCGCGAAGCCGAGCACGACCGCGATCAGGAAAGCCCACAGGATACCGTCCACAGAATAAATCTCCGCGAAGAAAGACCACCGGTGGCTCGGTGGCTAGCTGGCGATCAGATGAGCGCCACCCTCACCTGGCTGATAAAACACCAACTTATTGTACTGGTAACACCGCGCGACGCGATGGGGTACCCTCTGTACGCGTCACAGGCGCAGCAGGCTACGGGCGTGCGACCTCGAACCGCTTCTCTGCCCGGGCGATCAGGTGATCTTCGAGCCACGCCTGAACCTCTACGTCGAGCCAGCTGCCCGACGTGCGAACGCTCCACACCCACTCGCATACCCCGCTGCTGCTCGCCCGGCGGGGGCGAATGTCCAGCGAGACGGGCGGGCGGCCCGTCGAGTACCGCGCCGAGATAAGGCAGGTCGCGCCGGGCGCGGTCAGCGCGCGGATGCGGCCATCCTCGCCATTCACCAGAGTCTCGGGAATGGCCTCGATCCTCAGCGAGAGCGTCCCCGCTTCCGGCGTGGGATGCAGCGTAATGGCGGGTGCGGCAGGCGCTGCCGTGGAGAGGCGCGCCGGCCCTGCTGGCTCTGCGGTGCTGCGCCGCCGGGAGAAGATCGACGCAATCGTGAGCGCCCCCAGCCCAACCCCCGCCACGAACAGCAGAGACCTCCACATAGAGGGTCGGCGGTCCTCGGTGCGTCCCATCCTGTCAGCCTTTCACTGGTGAAGTGAGGTGGTGTGACTTATCCCTATTATATGACAGGAACGGATTTGGCGTCAGGAGGACTGTGGTTTAGCCCTGGCGTAGTCGTCCGGCGTGTCGATGTCGAGCAGCACCGAGGGCGTATCGACCGGCACCTCGCACACGCCGGCTTCGCGCTCGCGCAGCAGGTCGCGCGGGGCCCTGCCGGGCGGCAGCGCCAACAACCCGTCCCACAGCGCCCGGTCGAACAGCACCGGGTGGCCGCGCCGCCCCTGGTAGGCCGGCATAACGGCCTGCCCGCACCCCTGCGCGTAGGCGGTCAGCACCGCCTGCACGGCGGGTGGCTCGATTGCGGGCTGGTCGCCCAGGAAGACGAGCACCGCCTCGCTCTCACTCGATGCCGCGCGCAGCGCCGCCTGCAGCGACGAGATCATCTCACCTTCGAGGTAGTTGGGGTTGTGCACCGTGCGCACCGGCAGCCCGACAAGCTGGGCCTCGACCTCCGCCTGCCACGCCCCCGTCACCACGATCAGCTCGGGCAGCCCGGCGGCAAGCGCGCCCGCCACCGTCTCGCGGATGATGGTGCTGCCCTCGCTCCACGGCAGCAGCAGCTTGGCCTCGCCCATGCGCGCCGACAGCCCCGCCGCCAGCACCACGCCGGTCACGCGGCGGTAGGCCTCGATCTCGGGGCCTTCCTCGCCGAGCGCTCCGGCCACCACCCGGCTGATGCGCGGCTGGGCGGCCAGCAGCCTACGCCCGATGTCCCGCGCCGCGCCGAGCGTTCCGGCGGTGAGCTGGTTCAGCAGCGGCACGACGCGCGCGCCGGGCGGGATGTCCTTCAGGCCCATCGCCGGGTCGCCGAGCACCGCGGCGAGAACTTCCGGCGTGACGGGCGCGCCGAGCGCGTGCCCGGTCTGCTGCGCGATCTGTGCCGAGTTGTAGGCGTGCTCCTCGTCGAGCGGCTGGCCGAGCGCGCTCAGCCCGAGCACCGGCACGGCCAGCGTCGTCGAGGCGGGCATGGCAGGCTCGTGAGGCTGCGGCGCTTTCAGCGGCTGGCGGCGCGCGCCGTCCGCCTCGACGAGCAGCACGTCGAGGCCCGGCCAGCTCGCCAGCATCTCGTCCACCCAGGCCGGGTCGAAGCCGCGCGCCTTGTTGGGCGGTGCCGTCTCCTTAAACACGAACAGGTGCCGGTAGCGCGCCAGCAGGCTCGGCAGGTCGGGGGGCAGCCTGTCCGGCTGGCCGATGGCCAGGTAGCCGGGCGCGAGGCGCAGCTCATCCTGGCCGATGCGCGTCGTCGTGGTGCTGACGACGCGTAGCCCCGCCGCGGCAAGCTCCTCGCCAAGCCGGAACAGTGCGGTCGTCTTGCCGCCCGCGCCGCTGAACACGACGACATCTCCCTGGCGCACGCCGAGCGCCTCTGCGAAGCTTTGCACGGCTCCCCTACCCTCCCAGATGCCGGCGAACGGCGGGAGCGGAGAGCACCGCTTCCAGCACGCCGCCGCCGATTGCCAGCGATTTCTCGGATATTGTGAAGCAGTGGGCGCGCACCGCACGCGGATCCACGTCGCCGATCTTCGTGCCCGCCTGCACCGCAAGCCCGTCGTGCACCAGCCCGCGCAGCATGCCGTCAAACGGCGCGCTGACGGTCTCGCCGCCGACCTCGGCGATGGGGTCGCCGCCTTGCAGCGCATCGCCGATAGCCGCCAGCCCGCGCACCGTGCCGCTGGCCGGCGCGCGCACGACCCGGTCGGCGGTGTGGCCCTGCACCCGGCCCGGCTTGCCGGTGTCGGGCTCGGCGCCGCCCTGCCAGATCGCCCGCCCCAGGAAGTGGCCCCGGTTTGTCTCGATCACGGCGTCGCAGTTGCGCGGGGCCTCGAAACCGGGCCCCAGCCCTACAACCAGCGCCGCCTCACCCGGCTGCACGCCAGGGTCGCGCTTCATCATCCGCGCGTCCACCAGCACCACCGGCGCGTACTCGGCCAGGTGCTCGCCATCGGGGTCCACCAGCATGGGGATCTCGCCCGCCGCCTGCACGTCCAGCGCCGCCGAAACGGACTCGACGCGCCGGGCGGTCACATCCTCGACCGTGATTGCACCCTCCAGCGCCGCCGAGCCGAACGATACCGCCCGCCGCACCAGCAGCGGGTGGGCCAGCTCGGTGATGAGCACCGGGAACCCGGCTTTATACAGGCGATAGGCGACCCCGCTGCCGAGGTCGCCTCCGCCCCTGAGTGCAATTCGGACCCGTGCGAACGCGGGTGTGATCATGTGTTGGCCTACGCGCCCAGCCCGGCCTTGCGGAAGGCGCTCACCAGGCGCTGCGGCGTCATCGGCTGGTCGTCGAACCAGACGCCTGTCGCGTCGTAGATCGCCGCCGCGATAGCCGGCGTGTACGGGATGAACGGCATCTCTGCCATACCGCGCGCGCCGAACGGGCCGTTGGGCTCGGCGTACTCCAGGATCAGCGAGTCGACCTTGTGCGGCACATCCAGCACCGTCGGGATCAGGTAGGTGCTGAGGTGCTGGGTCAGCACGTGCCCGTCGCGCATCTGGAAGTCTTCCATGAGCGCATAGCCGTGCGCCTGCACGATGGCCCCCTCGATCTGGCCCTCGACCTGCTGCGGGTTGATCGCCTTGCCCACGTCGTCGGCGCAGATCACGTTCAGCACCTCCACGAAGCCGGTTTCGACGTCGACCTCGACCTCGACCATCTGCGCGACGTAGCCGTAAGAGAAGTTCGGAGTGCAGTGCCCCGTCTCGGGGTCAAACATCGTCGTCTTCGGCGCGTGGTAGGTATAGTTGCCGATGGCGGGCCGGTCTTCGTTCTGCCACGCCTCCAGCGCCTTCTCCGCCGCGCCGCGAATCGAGTTGCCCGACATAAACGTCATGCGTGAGGCGGACACGCTCCCCGAGCTGCCGGACGTCAGCGTGTCGGAGGCCACGAGCCGCACTTTTTCCAGCGGCACGCCGACTGCCTCGGCGGCCATCTGCCGCAGCACGGTGTGCGTCCCCTGCCCCACCTCGGCGGAGGCATGGTACAGGATGACCTCGTCGATCTCCGCCTCACCGCGCAGCTCGATGATCGCGTTGCACGTCTCCGGCGCGCCGAAGCTGAAGCCAACATTCTTAAACCCGGCAGTGAAACCGATGCCGCGCCGCTTCGCGGGGTTAGCCGGCTGCTCCACCGGCTCACGCGTCCAGCCTGCGCCGTTCCGCTGCCATCCCCCCCGCTCCGCGCACGCCTCGATGACCTCCGGCATGGTCACCCCCGGCGACAGCGGCGTGCCGACGTGTGTAGGCACACCCTCGCGCAGCACGTTCTTCATCCGCAGCTCGACCGGGTCCATACCCAGCGCGGCGGCCAGCTTGTTCATCTGGTTCTCGGCAGCCAGCGCGCCCTGCGGCCCGCCAAACCCGCGGAATGCGCCCGTCGGGATGTTGTTGGTGTAGACCGTCCGCGCGTCAACCTTGACGTTGGGGATGTGGTACGGCCCGATGCACATCATCGTGGCGTTGCCCAGCACCTTCGTCGAGGTATATACGTACCCGCCCGCGTCGGAAACCACGTCAACCTCGGCGGCGACCAGCGTGCCATCCCGCTTCGCGCCCCACTTCGACTTGATCACGTACGGGTGGCGCTTGTGGTGGCCCCTGATCGACTCCTCGCGGCTCCAGATGATCTTCACCGGGCGGCCCAGCCTGAGCGCCGCCAGCGCCAGCACGATCTGCACCGACATATCCTCGCGCCCGCCGAACGCGCCACCAATCGCCGGGTAGATCACGCGCACCTTCTCCATTGGCAGGCCGAGCGCGTGGCTGATCTGCTCCTGGTCTTCGTGCGTCCACTGCCCGCCCACCTGCACGGTGACGCGCCCTTCCTCGTCCACGTAGGCCAGCCCGGCCTCGGGCTGCAGGTAGGCGTGCTCCTGCCACTTGGTGGTGTACGTCCCTTCGACGACGACCTCAGCCTCCGCCCAGCCGGTTTCCAGATCGCCGGTCCGCACCTTGTAGTGCGTGATCACGTTGTTCGGCACGTTCGGGTGGAGCTGCGGTGCGCCCTCTGCCATCGCCTCGAACGGGTCGAAGACGGCGGGCAGATCCTCGTACTCGACGCGGATCAGCGCCCGCGCCTTCGCCGCCGCCTCCTCCGTCTCGGCGACGACGAGAGCGATGTTGTCCATCGTCGTGCGGACGATGTCGGCGCCTTCTTTGGTGCTGCCCGGCCCGCACAGCACCGGCTGGTCGGGCATGATCAACCCGTACTCGTTGACGGGCACATCTTTGGCGGTAAAAATCGCGACGACGCCCGGGACGGCTTCGGCCTCGCTGGTGTCGATGGAGAGGACGCGGGCGTGTGCCCGCTCGGAGAAGAGGATCTTCATGTGCAGCATGCCTTCCATCTCGAGGTCGCCGGGGTACAGGGCTTCGCCTGTCACCTTCCCGTGCGCATCCACTCGATGCATGCTCTGACCGACGATTCGGGTCGCCATGTCGTTGTTACTCCTCACACTCGTTTCAGGTGATGGTCTGTTGTATCAGCTTGACTTCCTGCGTGATGATGCGCCGCAGGATGGCTACCGCCGCCGCGTACGTGGGGTCCATGCCCCGGTACGACAGGCTGCCCGCGCCGAGGTTCTTGCCCTTGCTCAGCGGCTTGTCCGACGCATAGTGCAGAATGCCGATGTCGAAGCGCGCCGGGTGCAGCGACACAATCTCGTTGTGCGGGTGGCGCGTCGGGCGGATCATCTCGTAGACCGCCGAGAGGTACGGCCCGGCTTCCATCTCGATGTCGGTGTAGCCCTCGCGGTAAAAGACGCCCATATACTGGTCGTTCTGCAGGAACGTACCCTGCACGCTGACGGATTTCTGGTTGTCCAGCACCGTGCCGTAGCCCAGATACGGGGATACGTCGTCGGCGGTGAAGCAGTTGTTGAACAGGTAGGTGTTCTGCGAGAACTCGTCGTGTACGACGATGGGCAGCAGCACGTCGCCGATGCGCCCGTTGAGCGTCGCGGACTTGCCCATGATGTACACGCCGCTCAGCCGCCCGACGTTCTCGGCCACGCGGGTGAGCATCTCGTAGGCGGCAAAGCCCAGCGGGTAGTCGATGTTGACGATCAGCGCGCCGCTGCGCTTGAGCAGCTCGATATCCGGCACGCACAGGCGCGGGTCGATCCAGTCGGGGTTAACCTGGTCAAGATGGATCACCTGCGCGTCGAGCTCGAAGCCGCCGCCCTCACTGGTGATCCGACGGATGCCCACGGCGTGCTCTTCCTCCGCGCGCTCGCGGCTGGCCTCCGGCCCGCGCGCCTGCAGATACTTTTTCAGCGCGTAGTAGAAGAAGTTCTCGCGGCTGCCCGGCACCCCTTTGGCCTGGATGTCGTTGTACTCGGCCAGCAGGCCATCGTCGCTCACCGAGCGAATGTAGTCGAGCAGCGTGTCGTGCTTGCGCAGCGCGTAGCCCGACCACATATTGACCAGGCTGTGCGTATTGCTGCTCACGAAGTACACGCGGCGCTCGTCATAGTCGATCTCGGGCGTCGTCTTGCGCAGGTTGACCCACCAGTAGCGCATCGCCTTCTGGTAGTCCACCAGCGAGCCGGCAAGCTGGCGCACCGCGAAGCGCTTGGGCGCCGCGCACATCGCCTGCAGGATGGGCACGGTATTCTCACCCCAGGCCAGATGCAGGCCCAGGATATCGTCGAAGTCGACCCCGGCGGCAGCCGCCAGCGTCGCGAGCTCGTCCTCGTCGAGCGGGCGGTCCTCGCCGAGCTGCTCGACGAACCGCCTGCCCTGCGCGGTGCGCAGCACGAGGTGCAGCTTGTTCCACTCGATCTGGAACGCGGTCAGAATCGGGATCAGGTCGTCGATGTCGGAGCGGCTGGTGATGTACATCGCCAGCGTCTCGTCGCCGTCGTAGAATGTGCGGCGCCGGCGGGCTTTGGCCCGCACCTCCTGCCACTCGGTGACGGGGTACCCCCACCGCTCGAAGACGCCGCTCCGCTGCCCCAGCAGGATCAGCCGCGTCTTGATGATGGGCAGCGGCAGCCGCAGCGAGCTGTAGACCAGCGCCGAGATGTCCACCGCTTCCGACCCGGCGCGCGGGTGGAGCAGCGAGTCCATACCGATGTGGCTCTCCACCAGCGCGTCGATGGCGACCTCGCCGCTGCTGCGCAGCAGCGAGTAGTACGTGCGGATGTACAGCTCGATCTCGTCCGTTTCCGTGCGCGGAACGGTGCGCTCCATCTACCTGCCTGCCTTTGCTAGGTCGTGCTACCGGCGCTTCTTCTGGCGCTGCTTCTCGGCACGCAGCTTGGCGGTATCGACGTCGAGTTCGTCACGCGCCGGGCGCATGAACAGGAACAACACCGGCATCATCACGGTAAAGGCCACCAGCGTGACAATCCCCGTGAGAACCAGCCGCACCACGATCTCCGGCCATTCCGCCGGAAACGTGATCGGCAGTACCTGCCAGCCGGCCGCGCCGAGGGTAAACGTCGTGTTCTGCAGCCAGGCGGCAATCGCCGGTGCTGCGAGATACGCGACCCCGGCCACGCCGAGCAGCAGAATCAGCCCGAACAGCGGGCCCAGCGGGCTCCGGCGTTTGCCTTTCTCGACAACCTGGACGTTCATTTAGGCCTGCTCAGTCTCCGCCGCAATCTCGACGGCACGCTCGAACGCTTTCAGAATCTTGTAGTAGCCCGTGCAGCGGCACAGGTTGCCCGTAATACTCTGCTGGATGTCCCACAGCGTCGGGTCGGCGCGCTCCTCAAGCAGCTTGGCGCCGCTCATCAGGAAGCCGGGCGTGCAGTAGCCGCACTGCACCGCCGCCTCTTCAATGAACGCCTCCTGGATCGGGTGGAGCTTACCGTCCTGCGCCAGCCCTTCAATCGTCACGATCTCGGCGTTGTGCGCGCGGGGAGCCCCCACCAGGCACGACATCACCGCCATGCCGTCGAGGAACACCGTGCACGCGCCGCACTCGCCCTCGGCGCAGCCCTCCTTCGTGCCGATCAGGCCCGCGTCCTCGCGCAGCATGCGCAGCAGCGTCTTCCGGCTGCCGCCAGTGATCGTGACCGGCTGGCCGTTGATCGTCGTCTGGATCGGGTCGCCCTCGCGATGCACGTAGCTCTCGGGCAGCGGCTCGCGCACCAGGCCCTGCGCCTCGCCCCACAGCATCACCGGCTGCTCGGGCAGCTCGCTGCCGTTCTCGCCCTGCTGGATCGCCGTAAGCGCACGCCGCGTCAGCACGCGGATCATCTCACGCCGGTACTCGGCGCTGCCGCGCACGTCGTCGATGGGCTTCGCCGCCCCCGCCGCGAGCCGCGCCGCCTCGTCGACAACCTCCGGCGTGAGCGCCTTGCCCGCGAGGTATGCTTCCGCCTCGGGCGACGTGATAATCGTCGGCGCGACGGACCCCTGCGCGATGACGGCGCTCTGCACCGTCTCGCCGTCCAGCGTCACGACGACCGCGACGTTCACCACGGAGATCGCCTGCGCCTTGCGCAGCCCCAGCTTGATGAACATGCCCTGCTGCGTCGCCGGGTCGAGCGGCCTGAAGCTGATATCCGACAGAATCTCGCCGGGCTGCATCGCCGTCCGCCGCACGCCCTGGTAGAACTCGCGCAGCGGCAGCGTCCGCTCGCCCGCCGTCGAGAGCAGCGTCACCTGCGCGTCGAGCGCGATCAGCGGGGAGATCGCGTCGTTCGCCGGCGATGCCGTAATCAGGTTGCCCGCCACCGTGCCCCGGTTGCGGATCTGCGGCGAGGCCTCCCACCACGACGCCTGCGCCAGCGGCAGCGCGTGCTTGCGCAGCAGCTCCGAGCCTGCGACGTGGTTGTGCGAGACGAGCGGGCCGATGTGGATCAGGCCATCCTCGCCCAGCTCGATCGCGTCCAGCCCCGGAATGCGCGTGATGTCGACCAGCGCCTTCAGGCCGGGGCGCAGGCCGCGCTCCAGCTCGAGGATGATGTCGGTGCCGCCGGCGATGATGCGGGCCTCTGTACCGTGCTCGGCGAGCAGCCGGGCCGCCTCATCCAGTGTTGCGGGTGTGTAGTATGTCTCCCACATAGGTGCATCGTCCTTCTACGGTAGTAGGAATTAGGCGTTCAGGTTCAATCACATAGGGAAGTGAAGGCCAGGATGCCGTGCGTTACGCACCGGAAGCCGTGGATTCCGCTTCCTCCGGTGTTCCCATCCATTTCATCGGCTCCGCCGAGGCGTGGTTGAGGTGCGCCAGCACTTCGGCCATGATGCTCACCGCGATCTCGCGCGGCGTCTCGGCCTGAAGTTCGAGGCCGATCGGTGCGTGGACCCGGGCCAGCGTGCGTTCGTCCATCCCCTGCTCGGCGAGCTGTTTGACCGCCACCGCCCAGCGTCGGCGGCTGCCCATCACGCCGATGTACGGCGCGGGCGTGGCGAGCAGGTCGGGCAGCATCGCCACGTCGAGCGGCACGCCGCGCGTCACGGCGGCGATGTACGTCCGGCTGTGGATCGGCACTCTGGTCGCGATCTCGGCAGCAGGCACGACGTGGTGCTCGTCCGCGTGGGGAACGGTCTCGGCGTTGCACAGGTCGGCGCGGTCGTCGGTGGCGATCACGTAGAAGCCCAGCCAGTCCGCCAGTTCGGCGACGGCCTGCCCCACGTGCCCGCAGCCGACGACCAGCAGCGTGGGCTCCGGCATGATCGGCTCCATGAAAATATCGACCTCCCCGCCGCACACGCCGGGGTCGCCCCGCGCGGGGTCAACCATCTTGTAGTGCAGCGTGTCGGGCTGGCCCGTCTCCAGGCAGCGCAGCGCCGCCGCGATGACGCGACTCTCCATCTCCCCACCGCCGATGGTGCCCTTGATGCTGCCGTCGGGGTAGACGAGCATCTTCGTCCCGGCGTGGCGGGGCACCGAGCCCCGGTCCGCGGTGATGGTCGCCAGTACGACGGCCTGCCCGTGCTCTTTGGCGTGGAGGATGGCCTGGTAGATCGCCCGCTCAGACATGCGTTATGGCTCTCGTTCGACTATCCCCACCTCTATCGCAGCGGCACAGTGCCTGGATTTGACTGTGCCAACCCCCTCCCCTCTCCGTGGCACGGAGAGGGGAAGGAGACGCCCGAAAGGGCGTCGGGAGGGGTGAGGTTATACCTGCTTCTCCTGCAGCGCCCGCCAGACCTTCTCGGGCAGCAGCGGCGCGTCCTTGATCAGCACGCCGACCGCGTCGTAGACCGCGTTGGCGATGGCCGGGCCCGCGCCGTCCAGCGGGATCTCGGCGACGGCTTTTGCGCCGAACGGCCCCGACTCCTCGTACGTCTCGATGAAGATCGTCGTCAGGTCGGGCACGTCGTCCGCGCGGTAGATCCAGTACGGCCCGAAGCGCGGGTTGACCACCCGGCCGTTCTCGTCGTAGGCCAGCTCCTCGAAAGCGCCGTAACCCGCCGCCTGCACCATGCCGCCCTCGATCTGGCCGCTGGCCGTGATCGGGTTGATTATAACGCCCCCGTCGACAGCCATCACAAGCTCGTCGACCGTCACCTGGCCGGTCTGCGTGTCCACCGTCACCGTCGCGAACTGCGCCGCGAAGGGCGGCGGCGACTCCGGCGACACGTAGCTGGCCGTGGCCATGATCTGGTGCTGGTTCTCGTGGTGCAGCGAGTTCAGCGCTACGTCGCGCAGCGTGACGTAGCGGCCATCCGCCGCCCACACTGCACGGTCGCGCAGCTCAAGCTCGCCCGCACTCACGCTCTCGCCCTCGTCGGAGAGCATCAGCGCGGCGACCTCTTTGATCTGCGCCGCGGCCTTCTCCGCTGCCAGCACGACCGCCCTGCCCGAGATGTACGTCGTGCTGCTGGCGTACGCGCCCTTGTCGAACGGCGTGAAATCCGTGTCCGACGAGTAGGTGATGAAGTCCTCCGGCGGGCAGCCGAGTACTTCCGCCGCCATCTGCGTGAGCACCGTGTCCGAGCCGGTCCCCAGGTCTGTCGCGCCGACGAGCAGGTTGAACGACCCGTCGTCGTTCATCTTGATGCTCGCCGCGCCCATATCCAGGTTGGGGATGGCGGTGCCCTGCATCACCGTCGCCACGCCAATGCCGCGCCGCAGGTGCGGCTTGCCGGGTACTTCGTGCCACTCCGGGTTGCCGTAGCGCTCGTGCCACCGGATCGCCGCCGAGCCCTGGTCCACGCACTGCGGCAGGCCGCAGGTGTGGATGTACTCGACCGCGCCCTCGCGGCCCTCGCTCCAGATCTTGCTGACCGGGTGCTCGTCGCCCGCCTGGATGGCGTTCTTCAGCCGGAACTCCAGCGGGTCGAGGCCCAGCTCCGTCGCGATGCGCTGCATGTGCGTCTCGACGGCCCAGAAGCCCTGCGGCACGCCGTAACCCCGGTACGCACCCGACGGCACCTTGTTCGTATACACGATGTCGGCGTGGAACTTGATGTTCGGCGCGTTGTACAGCGCCATGCCCTTGTGCCCGGTGTTCCCGGCAACGGTCATCGCGTGCGTACCGCTCGCCCCGGTATCCGAGATGGTGTGCATCGAATTGGCCACGATTGTGCCGTCGTTCATCACGCCGGTCTTCATCGTCAGCCACATGTCGTGCCGCGTGCGGGCGGAGGTGAACTCCTCTTCGCGGGTGTACTCCAGCGAGACGGGCCGCCCCGTGACGATGGTCAGGTGCGCGGCGATGTCCTCGATGAGTACTTCCTGTTTCACGCCGAAGCCGCCGCCGATGCGCGGCTTGATCACCCGGATGCGCTTCTCCGGCAGGCCGAGCACCGGTGCCAGGATGCGCCGCACGTGGAACGGGACCTGCGTGCTCGTGCGGATGACGAGCCGGTCGTCTTCGTCCCACCACGTCACGACGACGTGCGGCTCGATGGGCGTCTGCTGTACCTTGGGGCTGTAATACGTATCCTCGAAGATGTGGTCCGCCTGCGCAAACCCCGCCTCGACGTCGCCCAGCTCCCAGTCGATCACGGCGGCAAGGTTGCGGCTCGGGTCCTCGATATTCCAGCTCTCCTCCTCGTCGTGCAGGAGGGGCGCGCCTTCCTTCATCGACTCGCGCGCGTCGAAGACCGCCGGCAGCACCTCGTATTCTACTTCGATCAGGTCGAGGGCCTGCTGTGCGATCTCCTCGGTTTCCGCCGCGACCGCCGCCACGCGGTCGCCCACCCAGCGCACCTTGTAGTCCAGGCTGTAGTTGTCGTGCGGGCCCGGCTCGGGGTGCGACTGCCCCGCCGTAGTATAGGCTACGCGCGGCAGGTCGTGGTGAGTCAGCACTGCGTGGACGCCGGGCAGCGCCCGCGCCTTGCTCACGTCGATGTGCTTGATCAGCGCGTGGGCGTGGGGGCTCCACAGCACCTTGGCGACGAGCAGACCGCGCGGCTCCACGTCGTCGGTGAAGGCCGGCTTGCCCTGTACCAGCTTCAGCGCGTCAACCTTGAGCTCCGGCTTGCCGACGTAGGCCAGCGGGCGCTCCTCGCCGGTGACGACCATCGTGGGCAGCGGCGTGGTCTTGACCATCGCGCCGCCGTCCCCCGGCGGGGGAAGCTCGTCGGTCTCCTCACGTTCCGCCGGTTCGAAGACGCCCTCCGGCATGGCGATAGCGCCTTCCGGTATGATGGGTGTCACGGCCTCGCCGCGCATCACCGCCGCCGCACGCAGCACGGCCTGCACCGGCTTCAGGTAGCCCGTGCAGCGGCACAGCACCCCCGAAAGCGCCTCCCTCACCTGGGCCTCGGTCGGGTCCGGCTCCTCCGCCAGCAGGGCGCTCGCCGCCATGATCATGCCCGGCGTGCAGTACCCGCACTGGATGGCCCCCGTCTCCATGAAGGCCGCCTGCAGGGCGTGGAGCGGCTCGCTGCCGCGCCAGCCGCGCCTCTGCGTCCCGCCGATGCCTTCAATCGTGTTGATCTCGTGCCCGGCGGCCTGCGCCGCCAGCATCACGCAGGTGTTCACCGGCTCGCCGTCGAGCAGGACCGCGCAGGCCCCGCACTCGCCGGTCTCGCAGCCGTGCTTCACCCCGAAATACCCGTTCTCGCGCAGCAGTGAGAGCAGCGTCTGGCTCGGGCGCGTCTCGAAGGTGACGTTCTCGCCGTTCAGCTTAAAGGTGATGTCCATGTCCCTCACCCCTCTCGTCCGGTTGGGTGTCCGATGGAAGCCAGCGCCCGGTCGAGCGCTCGCCCTGCCAGCACCGGCGCGACCGCCCGGCGGTAGTCCGCGCTGCCCAGGTAATCCGAGAGCAGCGCGCTCTCGTCCAGACCCTCGACGATACGCTCTGCAGCGGCGAGGTCAGGCTGCGACGCGCTGAGGCGCAGATCCTCGATCTTCAGCCCATCCGCCAGCAGCCCGCCGACGACCAGCCGCGCGGCGATCCGGCCCGCTTCAACTTCGCGGGCGACCGCCACCGCGCTCACGATGGGCAGGTCCGCAGGCGTCCGCCCGACCTGCTCATAGGCGGTGCCGGTTTCGCTCTCCGGCACCGGCACGCTGACCGCCGTGATGAGCTGGCCCTGCAGGTCGCCTGCCGTAAGGTTGGGCCACACAACCGGCTCGTCGTGCCCGGTGATCGTCAATTCCGCCCCTACAGCCGCCAGCACGACACTCAGCGGGGTGTTGAACTGGCGCGCCGCCAGCGTCCCGCCGACTGTCGCGGCGTTGCGGACGTGCCAGCCAGCGGTCTGGCGTGCGGCGTCGGCCAGCAGACCGTCAAACACGCCCTGAAGCTCCTCGACGATGGTCTGCAGGCGCACCATCGCGCCCAGCCGCAGCACGCCTCGCTCATACTCGATGGTATCAAGCCCGAGGTCCGCGAGGTCAACCGCGGCCTGGATCTCGCCGTTGCGCTGCCCGACCAGGTTCGTCCCGCCGCCGAGCGGCACGGTCTTGACATCCGTGCGCTGCAGCAGCCGGAGCGCCTCGTCCACGTCGCGGGGGCGATGGTACTCGCGCAGGTTATATAACATCAGCGGCTCTCCTTGCTGTGACTTCTCACGATGAATGCCGCAAGCTCCGCCTGTGAGCGGGCGGAGGTGGGTTTAAGGTTCGACAGGGCGCGCGCCGTCGCCAGGCGGCGTGTCAGGGTAGACACGCCAACCCAGCGCCTCGAAATCCGGGGTAGCTGGCAGCATCTCGCCAGGCATCGCTAGCAGCGTGACCTCCGCCTCGGCGGCAACAGCCCCGTCTGGCAGCCGGAGCTCGCTGTGAGCCACGGCCAGCCGCCCGCGGTCTTTCACCAGACGTCCGGTGAGCACCAGCGGCGTGCCGAGGGGCACGGGCTGGCGGTACCGGATCTCAAGCTTGCCGGTGAACATGAAGCGGTTGCGGTCGGCGATCATGACCGTGCGCCCCGCCGCCTCGTCGAGCAGTGCGGCGACGATCCCGCCGTGTGCGACGCCGGGGTAGCCCTGGTAGGCTTCCTCGACGGTGAAAGTGGCCCGCACTTCGTCCACGCCGTTGTCGTCGAAGCGCGCCTTGAGCCCGACAGGGCTCTCCAGCCCGCACACGAAGCAGTGCCGTGAATTCGGCTGCCGGGTGTGCTCCCTGTGCTCGTGGTCAGAGTGGTCCACAGGCGACCCTCGAAAACATAACGTGCCGATGGAGACAGCTTGATAGCCTTGCCCACTCCAGCAGCTCGATAGCTAGTTGCCGCCGCGAAAGAGGACATTGGCCGTCAACTGGTTTGGACCCCCTCTGACGACGCTTCGCGTCGCCATCTCCCCCTTGCAGGGTACGAGTGCGGCACGCCGGCATTCCCATCTGCCCCCTCTTGGGGGGAAGTGGCAGCGTTCGCGGAGCGAACGGTGCCGAAGGGGGTCGCAACCAGGTAAGCGATCCAGGCAAAAACCTCAGATCAGCTACGTCACCGCAAACGCGTCGATCATGTACTTCACGTCCGGCCCCAGCGGGTACAGGATCGGGCAGGTGCAGCCGTTGTCCACGTACTCCTGCACCTTGGCCTTGCACTCCTCGGGCGAGCCCGCCGCCGCGACCTTTTGCACCATCTCGTCGGGCACGAGCTCCATCGCCGACTCGATCTCCTCTTCCGTCGCAGGCCAGCCGAGCCGCGCCTTGATCGCATCCACCAGCGAGGCTTCCGCGCCGAGCGCCTTGGCGAAATGGGGCTGCTGGGCGAGGTACTGCGTCACGAGCTTCTTCGCGCCGTCCAGCCCACGGCGGCGATCCTCGTCCATCGAGCACACGACGAGCTGCGGGCGGTCGATGTCGTCGATGCTGCGGCCCGCACGCTTCGCGCCCGCTTCCAACTGGTCCATCGCCGCGAGGTTATACTCCGGCGTAACGAGGTAGTTCAGCACCGCGCCGTCCGCAATCTCGCCGGTCAGCTCCATCATCTTGGGGCCCGTCGCACCGATGTAAATCGGCACGTTGCGCGGGCCGGTGTTGCCGTGTACGACGTCCAGCTTGATGCCGTCCACGTGAACGAACTCGCCGTGGAAGGTGACGGTCTCGGCACTCAGCAGGCGGCGCACCACCTCGACCACCTCGCGCATGGCTTGCAGCGGGCGGCTGCGGTCGATGCCGACGTTCTTGGCAAGCGGGTCCCACCACGCGCCGATACCGCAGATGATGCGGTCGGGGGCAAGGTCGTCAAGCGTGAGGTAGGTCGCCGCGATGAGCGCCGCGTTCCGCGTCCAGTTGTTGATCACGCCTGAGCCGACCTTGATGCGGTCGGTGCAGGCCGCGAAGGCCGCCATCGGCACGATGGCATCGCGCACCAGGCGGGACTCCGCCTGCCACACGGCCTCAAAGCCCTTCTCTTCGGCGTATTTCACATACTCGATACCGTCGCGAATCGGGTGAGCATCTTGGAGATACAGGGCGACACGTTCGATCACGATGATGGTCCTTTCAAATAGCTAGAAACAAGACAAAAACGGTTGGCGTGCCCGCTCACGTCCGGACGGGCCAGCTCAGTTCGACCAGCTCCTGCTCGACGAGCAGTTCGCGGTACAGATCCAGATCGGCCGGGATGTCCACGTCCAGCCCGGTCGTGAGCGACTGGTAAATGTGCACGTCTGCTCCGGCAGCCTCAGCCGCCGCGCGATGCCGGTTCAGGCTGCCCTCCCCATAGCTGTAGCGGATCAGCACGGGGGGTCGAATAAGCATCGCGTTCGTGCCCTCGTTCCGCCGGTCTGCCGCGATCACGACGACCGGCGGGTACTTACCGAGGTTGAGCATGTTTTCGACGTCTTCGGCCTGCAGCAGCGGGATGTCCGAGGCCAAAAGCAGCACGCCGGTCGCGCCGCGCTCGATGGCAACGCGTGTCGCCATCGTGAGGCTGGCATTCAGCTCCGACTCGCCGCGCTCCTGCAGCGTCTGCGCGCCGATCTGCCGCGCCAGCGAGAGCGCGCCGGTATCGCGGCTGATCACGAGTGTGGTATCAATGCCGGGCACGCCGCGCAGCGTCGTGAGCGTGCGCTCGAACATCTCGCGGCTCAGCGCAGCGCGCTGTTTGATGGTAAGCACCGATGAGAGCCGGCTCTTTGACCGGTTCAGCGGTTTGATTGGAACAATAGCCCATGTACTCAAGTTGTCGTTTCCTCTACCCAGTTCAATAACGTGCTTGCGAGGTTGACTTTGTCCGTCAGTGTGCTCATGTAGGTATGCTGTGCGGTGGCGCGCAGGCCCAGCGCCTCGACCGGAGCCAGCAGGTCACGGTCCGCCTCGTCCAGTATAAACCCGTCGAGCAGGGGGCGATAGCGCGCCGCCACTTCGACGGGCGAAACGTCGCAGCCCATTTCGGCCATCAGCTTGGCCGTCGGCCCCTTGACCGCCTGCCCGGCGATAAGCGGCGTCACCGCCACGCGCGGCACAGACGAGCGCGCGATCCGGCTGCGGATGCCGGGAATGGACAGGATCGGGTCGATGCTGAGGTACGGGTTCGAGGGGCCGAAGACGATGAGGCTGGCCTGGTCGAGCGCCTCGGCGACCGCCCGGCTGGGTTCCGCCAGGCCAGCGCCGTCAAAGCGAATGCGCCGCACCACGGGCTGCCAGCCCTCCCGCACGAAGTAAACCTGGAAGTTCAGCTCGCCGCGGTCGGTCTCCAGTATGGTACGGACTGTGCCATCGGTCATCGGCAGCAGCGCGCTCTCGACGCCCAGCGCACGGCTCAGCCGCCCGGTGATCTCCGTCAGCGTGTGGCCCTCGCGCAGAAGCTGGGTGCGCAGCAGGCTCGTTCCGAGGTCGCGGTCCCCCAGGTTGAACCACGACGGCCCGCCATACCTCTCGACCATCTGCATGGCCTGGAACGAATCACCCTCCAGCCCCCAGCCGAATTTCTGGTTGGCCATCCCGGCGAGCGTGTACATCACCGTGTCCACATCCGGTGAGATGTGCAGGCCCAGGTGCTCGAAGTCGTCGGAGGTATTGACGATAATGGTCAGCGCGGGGGGCGGCAGCACACGGGCCAGCCCCAGGGCCAGCTTCGCGCCCCCTACCCCGCCGACAAGCAGAACGACGTGATCGCGGATGCTCATCGGAACAACACCCTGCTTTCCAGCGGCTGGCGCGCCTTCGTGCGATCTTCCGCCGGGTAGCCGAGCGCGATCACGCCCTGCGGCTCGAAGCCGGCGGGCAGGTCCAGCGCCTCGCGGACGGCCTGCTGGCAGAACAGCGGGGCGCACATCCACACCGCGCCCAGCCCCTCGGAGTGGGCGGCCAGCAGCAGATTCTGCGCGGCCATCGCCACGCCCTGCGCTGCCATCGTGTGCTCGAAGGTCTGCCGCCGCGCATCGGGATAATCGTCCATGTCGGCCATGGTGAGGCAGGCGAGTACCAGCGCGCCCGCGCCGGTCAGCCGCTCCCGCGAGCGCCCGGTGTCCCGCGTAATCGCCTCTTCGCTGGCGCCGTCGGCCCGCAGGTCGCGAGCCAGCTCCGCCGCCATCGTGTCTGCCAGCAGACGCTTGCTCTCATCGCCGGTCAGGATGACAAACCGCCAGGGTTGGCGGTTGTGCGCGGACGGCGCCCACGTGGCAGCCTCGACCAGCCGCAGGAGCAGCTCGCGCGGCACGGGGCGGTCTTCAAAGCGGCGGATCGAACGCCTCTCGTGGATCAGCCGGTAAAGGGTTTCCTTTGCCAGTTCTTGTGTCGCTTCCATAGTCAGGTTATCCGCGCGCTGCCGGTTCGAGACAGCCTCACGGCTAGCGGTATAAGTCCATTTCCGCCGGGCGCACGAGGTCGGCGGCGCGGGCGTCCTCACGGGCCGGGTACTCCAGCCCCCGCACAATGACGACCGGCGTGCCCTCCGCCGCCTGTCCCTGCACGAGCCCTGCCGCCGCGGCGATCTCGTCGGCAAAGCCCACCTCGGTGACCTGCAGCGCCTGCCCGAACAGGTCCGGGCGGCCCCGCATGTCCCACAGGGCGGGCAGACCCGCCGCGCCAATCGCCACGCCGACCGTGCCCAGCCGGAACGGGCGCCCGTGGCTGTCGGTGATGATCACCGCCGCCGTGACCCCGAAGCGCTCGTTGAGCCGGGCGCGCAGATCACGCGCCGCGCCGTCGGGGTCGGCGGGCAGCAGCAGCCGCCACTCGCCGCCGGGCCGGGCATTCGAGTGGTCCATCCCGGCGTTGGCGCACACAAAGCCGTGCCTGTGTTCGGTAATTAACACGCCCCGGCGCATCCGGGAGATGCGGCTCGACTCGCCGAGCACGAGCGCGACCTCGCGCGGATCCTTGCCGGTTTCCGCAGCGACGCGCCGGGCTTCGTCGTCTGGCACGACGGTCGCCAGGTCCACCCAGCGGCCCTCCGCCTTCGAGACGACCTTCGACGTGATCGCGACGACGTCGCCGTCCACAAGGTCCAGCCCGCTCGCCTCCATCGCCCGGATGATAAGCCCTGCCAGGTCATCCCCCGTCTCGACGAGGGGGATGCCCGGCACGGCGGTTAGCGTCACACCCGGCATGGGCTCAGTCGATCCCTGTGATGCGAATGCCCGCACTCTTGACCTTGTAGCGCCGGTTCACGGCGATGAGCAGCGCCGTCAGGCTCTCCGCGACGACCGCGTTCGCCAGCGGCCCCGCGTCGACGCCGCGCGTGCCCGCCGCCTCAACCAGCGTGATGACCTCTTCTTTGGCTTCCGCGTCGTCACCCGTCACCAGCACGTCGCAGTCCACGCCGTGCTCCAGGTCGCGCAGGTGAATGTGCGAGACGTTCTGAAAGGCCGAGACGACGCGCACGTTCTCGCCGAGCAATGCCTGGGCCTCCTCGGCGGCGCTGCGGCCCTCCGGCAGCGTGACCGTCCACACGGGCGGCTGCAGCGGCGCGGTGACGTCGACGAGTATCTTGCCCTGTACTTCGTCGTAGACGCTCTCCAGCGTGGGGCGATGGGCGCTGTAGGGGACGGTCAGCACGACGATCTCCGCCTCGCGGGCGGCGTCGGGGTTGGCCATGCCGCGGATCGATCCGCCGCCCAGCGTTTCGTTCAATTCGGCGGCGGCGGTCTCAGCCTTCTCCTGCTGCCGCGAGCCGATGATCACGTCGTAGCCGCCATTTGCCCAGCGTAAGGCTAAGCCCCCACCCTCATTACCGGTTCCACCGAGTACGGCGATGGTCGGGAGCGTCTCGTTGTCAGGCACTTGTCGTCTCCAATCTGTCGTCGAAGTTACAGGTAGTGATGCAGAAACCCGGGTCCGGGACACAGATTATAACACAGCGGTGGGGCGGGTTGCCTTATGCGGTCCAAGCAGTTCGGCCGCCCCTCATCCCAAGCTGCTGGCATTGCAACCGGCTCCTACCCCCTTCGGCGGCGTTCACTCCGCGAACGCCGCCACTTCCCCCTGAAAGGGGGCAGAGGCCGGTTTTGCGCGTGCGAGCTCAACCGGAGGCAGCCCTTTCGCCCCCTCTTAGGGGGAGATGGGGTAGTTCGCGAAGCGAACCCGCCCAGAGGGGGTGGCAGGCGAGAACTAACGCCGCCGCGGGCTGACACCCAGGGGGTGAGGTCCCTACAGCGTCGCCTCGGCGAGCTCGTTGTAGCGCGCCCACACGCCGGGCACGATCTCGCGCGCCCGCGCCGCGATAGCCGCCTCGTCGAGCGTCAGCAGCTCGCGGTCCTTCATCAGCACCCTGCCCGCCACGATCGTCGTCGTCACCATCGAGGACTCGAAGCCGAACAGGATGTGCCACGGCAGGTTGCCCGCCGAGAGCGGCGTGATGGGGTGGTAGTCCACCAGCATGATGTCCGCCGCCGTGCCCGGCACGAGATAGCCCGGCGCGGTCTCGCCGAAGAAGACCTTCGCCAGCGCCGCGTTGTTGTGAATGGCCATCTGCACGATGTCCATGCCGTTCGCGCGGCGCGGGTCGCGGTGCGCGACCTTGTGCAGGAAATACGCGGCCTTCCAGTCGGCCCACATGTTGTTCGTGAAGCCGTCGTTGCCCAGGCACACGGGCACGCCGAGCCGCAGCAGCCCCTCGATGTCCGCCGCGCCGACCGCGTTGTTCATATTGGAGCGCGGCTGGTGGGAGACCCAGGTGCCGGTTTCCTTCAGGATGACCGCCTCCGCCGTGTCGATGTGCACGGCATGCGCGACGATAGTCTTTGGCCCCAGGATACCGAACGCCTCCAGCCGGTCGACGACGCGGCGCCCGTACTTGTTGAGGCTGTCGTACTCGTCCGCCTCGTGCTCGGCGACGTGGATGTGGAAGCCGGTGTCGAGCCCCTCGACCGCCTCCTTGCTGGCCGCCAGCGTCTCGTCCGAGACGGACAGCCCCGCGTGCAGCCCGAACGTCGCGGCGATGTTCGGGTAGTTGCCCGCTTCCTTCAGGAAGCGCACGTTCTCGTCGATGCTGGCTCGCGCGCTCTCCGGCCCATAACGGTCCGTGACCTCGTAGCACAGCACCCCGCGCAGGCCCGCCTCGCTCACCGCATCCGCGATGACGCTGAGCGAGCCCTCCAGCGCGCTGGGGCTGGCGTGGTGGTCGATCAGCGTGGTCGTGCCGTGCTTGACGGCATCGACCAGGCACACGAGCGCGCTGTAGCGCACGGCTTCCTCGTCGAGCGCCTGGTCGAGCGGCCACCAGAGCCGTTCCAGAATCTCGGGGAAGTCTTTGGGCGCGGGGCCGGGGATGGCCAGCCCGCGCGAGAATGCCCCGTAAAAGTGGGTATGCGCGCAGATGTTGCCCGGCATGATGAGCTGGCCGCGCGCGTCGAGCCGTTCGGCGTCGGGGTACTTCGCGTCGAGGTCCGCGCCGCCCACCTCTTTGATCAACCCATCCTCGACGTACACCGCGCCGTTCTCAACCAGCTCGGCGCCGGATTCCCAGGTCACAACCGTACCGTTCGTAATCAACAATGAATCAGCCATGTTTCCTCCCAGTAGACCAGCCGCAGAGTCAGCTCTGCGACCGGTGTGTCATCAGCGGGTCAACTCTGCTGGCGCGCCCCACCCCGCGCGGCGATAGCCGCTGTCACCGCTTCGAGGTCGTCCGCCTCTTCCCCGGCGAGCGCCAGTGCGCCCGACGGGCGGTCATCCCCCGCCGAGGCCAGCACCGCACCCTCGCGGCACGGGATGAGCAGATCGACCGTGTAGTTCTGCTCTCCTTCACGGACCGTCACGTTGCGGTCGGGCTGGATGCCCTTCGCCTTGAGGGCACCGTACAGCCGGTCGACAAAGACCGCGTCGGTGCAGAACAGGTCGTTGATCTCGGTCGCCGCCGCGAAGCGGTCCCACGTGGTCTGGATGAAGGTGATGCGCCGCCAGCGGGTACTGACGATTGGCGGGACTTTGCGCTTGAGCGGGCCGAGCTGGAGCTTGTAGTAGTGGTCGCCTGCGCGCGGATGGTCGGGTTCGTCGGGCAGCAGGTCCACGCGGCGCACCAGCTCATGGCCGGTACGCCGCGCGTAGTAGTGAACCGCCCAGCGGAGGTCCGGGTCAAACCGGCCTGTGAAGTAGAAGGCGACGACCTCCGCGTGGATGCCTCCCGGCGCATGCCGGACCGGCACGCGATACCAGTGCTGCTCCATCGCAAGCGCCAGGTCGCGTGGGTCCGGCATCACGCCGACGAGGACACGGTCTTCCGGATACATCTACTCTCCGTGGATGTGGTGTTCCTTGCGGAAAGCGATGATCTTCTCATCGATCTCGGGCACGAGCTGCTGGTGGGCCTCCCACCAGGCCGGGTCGCGCTGGGCGTCGAGTTCCTCGACGCTCTTGGCCTGCTGCTCGACCCAGGTGTAGTACTTGAGGTTGTGCCAGCGCTGGCGAGCCTCTTCGGTGCCCTCGCTGATCCAGTCGGTCTTCTGGCCCAGGAACGTCGAGGCCAGGATCTCGGCGGCCTTCGCCTCGTCGATCTCGCCCTCTTCCTCGCGCAGCCAGTCCATCACCGAGTAGTAGCGGTCGATGGCGTCGGTGAAGATCGTCACGACGACGTCGTCTTCGCCCAGGCGGTAGAACTTGGCCGTCTTGATCGCGCCGAGCACGTTGCACACGCTGGAGATGCCCATGATGCCGCTGAGCTTCTCGACCGTCTCCGCGGGCACGCCGTAGCGCTCTGCCAGAGTCTGCTTGGCGACGGGGTCGGTGACGAGCGCCAGGCCGCGCACCGACTCCATGTCGTCGATGCACATGATGGCGTCCATGTTCAGCACGTTGTGAACCCACGTGACGTGCTTGTCGCCGATACCCTCGATGCGGTGCGCGCCATAGCCGTTGTTATAGAGCGTCGGGCACTGGATCGGCTCCAGGCCGACGATCTTGTGATCCGGCCAGACCTGCTTGAGCCGGTCGCCCGCCGCAATCGTGCCGCCGGAGCCCATCGCCGAGACGAAGGCCGAGATCTTGCCCACGCCGATGCCCTGCTCCTTGAGAACGTCGGCCAGCTCGACGATGGTGTTGCCCGTCACGTAGTAGTGGAAGCGATAGTTGCCCATCACCTCAAACTGGTTGAGCACGCGCACCTTCGGGTCCTTGCGCAGCTCCCAGGTCTTGTCGTAGATCTCCTTGACGTTGCTCTCGGAGCCGGGTGTGCCGATGACGCGCGCGCCGAGCCGCTCGATGTACTCGAAGCGCTCGCGGCTCATGTCCTGCGGCAGCACCACGATGCCGTCAAAGCCCATGCGGCAGCCGACGAACGCGCCGCCGATGCCGTAGTTGCCGGTGGAAGGCCACACCAGCGTGTGGATCGCCGGGTCAACCTCACCCGACAGCTCCTTCTCGACGACGACGGAATACGCCGCGCCGACTTTGTGGCTGCCCGTCGGGAATTCCGCGCTGTACAGCGCCACGATGTTCGCATCGACGCCCGTCAGTTCCTTCGGCAGGACGACGTACCGGATCTGGTTGTTCTCGTCTTTCCAGGTGATGTTGAAGAGGTTAATCGGGTCGAGCGGGTCCTCGGTCTTGGCACGCAGCGCCTGCGCGCGGACTTCGGGGTTGATCTTCTCCGGGTGTAGCATCTCGTCAAAGGTTGGCCCGGTGACGATCTTGGTTGCTTGTCTTTCCATAAAGCATACGTCTCCTTATCCTGTATTTTTTCGAGCCGTCAGGCGGCTGCGGCTCTCCAGCGTCGTGCGTCGTACCCGGCTCGCCCGGATCCCCTCCAAAAGCCGCCCGCTTTCTTTGGGGCGATCTCTGGTTGGTGAAAATTAGGTGAGGCTGCGCTCTCACTCGCGGCGAGGTGGCAGGGTCTGGGCCGCGCGTTCCCCCGGCTCAGGTGCCTGCTCGACTCCCCTCGTCAACCGGACGAGGTAGAGAGGCCGCTCCTTGACTTCGTTGTAAACGCGCCCCAGGTACTCGCCGATGATCCCCAGCGAGATCAGCTGTACGCCCCCCAGGAACAGCACCATGATCAGCGTCGTGGCCTGCCCGGTCAGCGCCTGCGCGTCGGTAAAGGCTCGCAGGTAGACGACCACCACGATGCCCAGCGCGCTCAGGGCGGCAATCGCAAAGCCGAGGTAGGTCGCAAGCTGGAGCGGGAAATACGAGAAGCCCGTAATGGCATCCCACGCCAGGCGCATCATCTTGCCGAGCGTGTACTTTGTCTCCCCGGCGAAGCGCTCCTGCCGCTGGTACTCGACCCCCGTCTGGCGGAAGCCGGCCCAGGCGACCATCCCGCGCACGAAGCGGTGGCGCTCGCGCATCGCATTCACCACGTCAACGACCTGCCGGTCCATCAGGCGGAAGTCGCCCGTGTCCAGCGGGATCGGTACGTCCGTAATGCGCGAGAGCACCCGGTAGAACGTCGAGGCGGTGAAGCGCTTGAACCACGACTCACCCTCGCGCTCTGCGCGCACCGCGTAGACCACCTCGTAGCCCTCGCGCCACTTGGCGAGCAGGTCGAGGATCACTTCCGGCGGGTCCTGCAGGTCGGCGTCGATCAGCACGACGGCGTCACCCGAGGCGTAGTCCATCCCGGCGCTAACGGCGGCGCTGTGCCCGAAGTTCCGGGCGAAGTGCACCGCCCGCACGTGCTCGGGGTCTTCGTCGTACACCTCGCGGATGAGGTCGGCGGAGCCGTCGCTGCTGCCGTCGTCGACCAGCACGAGCTCCCAGCTTACACCCGCCTGGCGCATCACCTCATGGATGCGCCGGTAAAGCTCGCGGATGTTGCCGGCCTCGTTGTAGATGGGCGCAACGATGGATAGAACGGGGTGCATGACCTGCTGATTACCCTCTCGACAGGCGGTTGGGCTTGCAGCCGCCATTGTACCCTCTCACGTGCCAAAAATCTCATTGATCACCCGGGAGGCATCTTCCAGGTCCGGGGCGACGCGCTGCGCAGCCGCTACGGCCTTCTGCGCGGAGGCCACGTCCTTGAGGCCGTTGCCCGTGATCAGCGCGACGACGGTTTCGTCCTTCTCGAACAGCCCCTCGGCTGCCGCCTTGAGCATGCCCGCATAGGTGGCAGCGGCGGCGGGCTCGGCGAACACGCCGGTCTTGCGCGCCAGCTCGGGGATGGCCGCCAGGATCTCGCCGTCGGACACCGTCAGGTACACGCCGCCGGTCTCCGTCACGGCACGCATCGCCTTGACGCGGTCGCGTGGCAGGCCCGCGCTGATGCTGTCCGCGACGGTCTCGGCGCGGATCGGCTGCATCGCCGCCGGGTCGACGCCATCCTTCCAGGCGTGATACAGCGCGGCAGAGCCTTCTGCCTGCACGCCGATGAGGCGCGGCACGCGGTCGATCCAGCCCAGCGCGTGCAGGTCCTTGAGGCCCTTGTGCACGCCGGCGATGATGTTGCCATCGCCCACGCTCACGAGGATGGTATCCGGTGCGCGGAACAGGCCCCGCTTGCCGGAGAGCTGCTCGCAGATCTCGTAAGAGACGGTCTTCTTGCCCTCCGCTGTGTACGGGTTGTAGCCCGTATTGCGGCAGTACCAGCCGTATTTATCCGTCGCGCCGAGGCAGAGCTCGAACGCGTCGTCGTACGTGCCATCGACGAGCAGCACCGTCGCGCCGTACACGAGGAGCTGCGTGATCTTGGCTGGCGGCGCCGAAGCCGGGACGAAGATCACCGTCGGGAGCTGCACGCTCGCCGCCAGGCCCGCCAGCGCTGCCGCGGCGTTGCCCGTGCTGGCCGTAGTCACGATGTCCCGGCCTTCTGCCTGGGCCTTGGCGACGAGCAGCGTGCTGGCGCGGTCCTTCAGCGAGCCGGTCGGGTTGCGCCCGTCGTCCTTGATCCAGAGTTCGCCCACGCCGATCTCCCTGGCGAGGTTGTCCGCGCGGTACAGCGGCGTATCGCCCACGAGCAGAGGTGGGACGGGCGCGCCGTACGCGATGGGCAGCAGCGCCTTGTAGCGCCACGCGCCCGGCGCGTCGAGCAGGCCGTCTTCCTGCAGCCGGTCGGCGATAGCCTCGTAATCGTACTGCACGTCGAGATTACCGTCGCTGCCGTGCTCCGGGCAGACATAGTCAACTTCGCCCGGCGCGTAGGTCGCGTCGCAGATGGTGCACTTCAGGCCGGTCACATGTTTCATATCGCGGGGTTCGCCTCGCTTACAGTGAATCTCAGGTTACGGTTACGACTCTTCGATGAACGCCGTGCCGAGTGCGGCAGGCGGCGAGACGCGCAGCAGGTTGGCCAGCGGGCGCCGCGCCCAGTTGGGCGCCAGCAGCACGAGCCGCTGGATGCTGTCGCTGCCGACGAGCAGCAGCACGCCGAGCATCAGCAGCCACTGCAGGGTATTGAACAGCACGACAGGCACCTGCGGGAACGAGGTCTGGAGCACCTGCGCCAGCGCGCGGGTGATGCCGTATAGCAGCGCCCCCATCGCACCGCGGAAGGGACGCCAGCCGCCGAAGATCACGATGGCGAGCGCGATCCAGCCCACGCCCAGGATGTGATTGTCCGACCAGCCGATCTTGATGTCGAGCGAGTAGGCCGCGCCGCCGAGCCCGACGAGCGCGCCGCCAATCGCCGTGTAGAGGTAGCGCACCCGGTTCACGGTGATGCCGCGCACGAACGCCGCTTCGGGGCGCTCGCCCACGCCGCGCATCTGCAGCCCCGGCTGCGTGCGGTACATCCACAGCCAGGCGAGCAGCACGACGGTGAAGCTGAAGTAGATCAGCAGGTCGTGGCGGAAGAACATCGGCCCGATGACCGGGATGTCGGTGAGCAGCGGGATCGGCATGTGCTTGACGCGCGGGCCCGGCAGCCGGGTGAAGTTCTGGCCCAGGAAGTTCGCCATGTCGGTGAGCAGCAGGGTCAGCACGAAGCCGATGGCGACCTGGTCGCGCTTGAGCCGGATGCTGCCCCACGCGATCAGCAGCGCGACGAGCGCGCCTGCCAGCGCCGCGACAAGCAGCCCAGCCATCACGGGCAGGAACTGGCCGGAAATACCCCTGTCGCCCAGCCAGCCGCTGAACGTGTAGGCGACGACGAAGGCGCTCATCGCCGAGAGCATCATACTGCCGTCCAGCGACAGGTTGATGACGCCCGCGCGCTCGGTGATCGTCTCGCCCGTCACGGCGAGCAGCAGCGGCGCGCTCTGGGCGATGATAGAAGCCAGGATGCGGATGAATTCGGTGTCGTTGATGCTCATTGTTCAGCCTCCGCCTCTACCGGTCTTGCCCTGCCCCGGCGGAACAGGTTCCTCCAATCGCCAAACATCAGCATAAACAGCACCAGCGTGCCCTGGATAATGCCGCTGAGCGAGGAGTGAAGCTGGGTGCGAAGCTGCACCACCGAGCCGCCGGTCAGCAGGCCGGAGAATACCAGCGCAATCACGAGCACGAGCAGCGGTCGCAGCGCAGCCAGCAGCACGATCAGGATCGCCAGGAAGCCGATGCCCCCCGAGATGCTCTGGCGCAGGCTGTCAAACCAGCTCAGCACGCGGACCGCGCCGCCGAGCCCGGCCAGCGCGCCGCACAGCATCATCGAGGTGATCGCCTCGCGTTCGCTGGAGATGCCCAGCATGAACGAGGCGCGCATGTTCTTGCCGAGCGCCTTCAGCTTGAGCCCCCAGAACGTGCCGCGCAGAGCCAGCGCCACCAGCACCAGCGCGATCAGCGCCAGCACCAGCGAGAGCGGCGAGAAGCGTGTGTTGCCCAGCAGCGGGAACAGGGCGTAGCTCGGGAACGGCTCGGTGCCGCGGAAGGTGCCGCCCTCCGGCGGCTGCCAGGGGCCGGAGATAAGGAAGTTGGTGGCGATGATAGCCAGGTTATTCAGCGCCACACCGCCGAAAATCTCGTGGACGCCGCCGCGCGTCTTGAGCACGGCGACGAGCGCCCCCCACAGCGAGCCCGCGATCATCGCGATGACGATCTCAATCGGCAGAAAGGCCCACTGCGGCAGGCCGGGCATGGCCTCCGTCCACTTCAGGGCCACCCACGACGCCGCAATCGCGCCCATGATCATCTGCCCCTCGACGCCGATGTTCCACAGCCCCGCCGTGAACGTCATCAGCAGGCCGATGGAGGCCAGCAGCAGCGGGACCCAGAAGGCGAGGGTCAGGAAGGTCGCCTGCGAGGAGCCGAACGCGCCGGTCCACAGCGCAGAGAACGTCTCGACCGGGCTCGCCTGGTAGACGATGATGAGCAGGGCCGTCGTGGCAATCGCTAAGATGATGGGTACGGCGGGCCAGACCGTACGCAGGACTCGCTCTCTCATACCTCTTGCCCTCCGATCAGGTGTCCAAGCTCATCGACGGAGGTTTCCGCCGTGTTCAGCACGCGTGACATCCTGCCGCCGGAGAAGACGGCGATGCGGTCGCTGCGGTCGAGCAGCTCGTCGAGGTCCGCCGACATGAAGATGACCGCCGTGCCTTCTCGCCGCCGCTCCTGGAACAGCTCCCAGATGTGGTCGGCGGAGGTCACGTCGAGGCCGCGGGTGGGGTGCTCCAGCAGGACCAGCCGCAGCGGGCTGTCCAGCAGGCCGAGCATCAGGCGCTGCTGGTTGCCGCCCGAGAGTTCTTCGGCACGGCTGTCCGCCACACCTTTGACGTTGTAGCGCTTGATGCGCTGCTCGATGTCCTGCCGGGCCTCGGCCCAGTCGATCATGAAGCTGTGTTCCGGCTCGGCGAGCACCATGTGCTCGGTGAGCGTCAGGCCCGGGATCAGACCCTCTTCCAGCCGTCCGGCGGGCACGTACGCCCCACCCCGCCGCTTGAACACGTGGTAGGCGTCTTCGCTCGTCCAGGCGATGAGCACCGTGCCGATCAGCCAGATCAGGCCGGCAAGCAGCAGCGCCAGGCCGATCTGCCCGGCAAAGGGGAAGCCACCGATCTGCCCGCTGGCCAGCAGCACGATCAGCCAGATCAGCCGCACCACAAACACGGCAGCGGCGAGCCACGGCATCCAGAAGAACGGCGAGCGCTTGCCCTTGACCGGCTCGCCGTCGAGCAAAATCTGGCCGCCTGCTACCGGCAGCAGCCCGGCGCAGGCCTGCAGCAGCAGCTTCTGGCCGCTGCCTTCCAGCCCGGCGAGCCCGATAACCTCGCCTTCGTTGACGCGCAGGCTGACGTCCTCCAGGGTGAGACGGTACGTGCGGATCTTGACGTCCTTCACCTCCAGCACCGTCTTCTCGGAGTGCAGCTCGGGCCGCGGCTGGCGGGGAATCTCCTCGCCGAACATCATGCGGACGAGGTCACGCGTGTCGCAGGGAATCCCTTTCGTCCCGACAAGCTGGCCCGACCGCAGACATGCCACCTCGTCGCACAGCTCCTGGACCTCTTCCAGTTTGTGCGAGACGAGGATGATCGTCTTCTGCTCCTCGTGCGCGAGCCGGCGCATCGTATCGAAGAGCACGTCCTTCTGCTCGGCGCTGATGCCGGTCGTCGGCTCGTCGAGGATCAGGACCTCCGCGCCGAGCGAGAGCAGCCGCAGCAGCTCCATCTGCTGGCGCTCGCCGAGCGTGAGCGTGTCCACGTACTCGCGCGGGTCCAGCTCGAAGTTGAAACGCCGCGACGTCTGCTGTAGATCCGTCTCGCCGGTGCGGGTGTCGAGGATCAGGTCGTCGTTATAGGCCAGCAGGTGGTTCTCGACGACCTGCAGGGGCGGGAAGTCCTGCGGAGACTGGTAGAGCATGCCGATGCCCCGGTACAGGGCGTCTGAGGGCGATTCGAACTCGACCGGGTTGCCGTCGAGCAGGATAGCGCCGCTGGTCGGCGCCTGATAGCCGGAGAGGATCTTCATCAACGTGCTCTTGCCTGCGCCGTTCTCGCCGAGCAGCCCGTAGATGCGCCCCGGCTCGAAGACCAGGCTGATCCCATCGTTGGCGCGTACAGCGCCGAAGTACTTGCGAATATCTCGTAGTTCTACGCGCATAGGGTATGGCGCTCTCTGTCGCTAGTGCCCAGGGCGGTCGCGGTGTGTCTGAGAGGTTATTAAGAGAGCGGCTGCGGGAGCCGCTCTCTTATGTTGTGCGCTCAGAAGCTCAGACGTTTACTCGCTCGAGCCCGTCATGCCTTCCAGAATCTGAGGCGCGTACCAGACCTGCGGGTCGGTCGCAACCTCGCCCGCGGCGACGTACTCAGTGCCGTCCTGGAGATTGATCGGGCCCGCCCAGACTTCAATCTCACCCGAGGCCAGGCCGTCGATATATGTCTGAACAGCGGACAGCCACTCCTCGTTGGCCTCGAGAGCCGGGCCGTTGATCCAGCCCACCGGCGAGAGGTCGTGGTTGTTCATGTCCTCCCAGTAGGCCTCGTTCCACTCGAAGCGCTGCTCCCAGGTGCCGTCGATCACGGCCTGGGCCTCTTCGAGATAGTCGGGGCCCCAGTTGAAGTACGGCACGCCCAGGCAGATATCCGGGGCGTTGTCGCACGCGCCGACATAGTCGTAGGGGATCGCGAAGACGCGCTCGCCCTGATCCGCCCGCTGGCCGGACACGTCGATGGCCTCGGTCGTATCGATGCCGCTGAGGATCACATCTACGCGGCTGTCGATGAACTGGTTGACGACCTGCGTCGGGTCGAGCGTGACGCCGGGGATGTTGAACCAGAAGCCGATCCAGACGACCTCGAAGTACAGGTCGGCCGGGTCCTCACCGCGGACGTTCTCCCAGCAGTAGCGAGCGCCGAGATATGCCGAGTCGGTCAGGCGGCGGGTCTCGTGGTTCACCAGGGGCCCGAGGTAGCCGATGCGACCCGTCTCGGTCGCCATGGCCGCCGCGCAGCCCGCGATAGCCTTCATGTCTTCCATCCGGCCAAATACATTCGCGAGGTTCTCGGAGGCTTCGCCCGCATCCTCGCCCTCTTCCCAGGCATCGTCGCCAGAGGTCATCACAAAGGCTACGTCCGGATGCTTCGCGGCAGCCGTGTTGGTGTCTTCCTCGAACTCGTCCGACGTCGCGAAGATGAGCTGCGCGCCCTGCGCAACCATATCGTCGACCACGCCTTCGACCGTCGCTTCCGGCTTGTCAGCGGGGTTGAGGCTCTCGAAGGCGATCATGCGCGCACCGGGGATGTTCTCCTCGATGTACTGGCCACCCTCATAGTGAGCCTGGCTGTAGCCGCGGTCGTTGCGTGGGCCGACGAGGATCACGCCAAAGACGAACTCCTCGTCTTCCGCCGCAGGCTCCTCGGCGGCAGGTTCTTCTGCCGCAGGCTCCTCAGCAGCCGGTTCCTCGGCAGGGGTCGTGGGTGCGCAGGCAGCCAGGGTCAGGGCGACGAGCACTGCCAGCAGCACGAACCACACTGAACGTTTGGGGGACATCTGTGGTACTCCTTTTCTCCTCTTGCGGTACGCTAAGAGTTGCTTACCGCAGCCCCCGGACAGACAGTCAGGGGTGTGCGGGTGGAGAGGCCAGGAGGCACGAGGGCGTCCGCCCGGCCTCTCCGTTTAACAGGGGGAGCTTAGCTCACACCCTGTTGTCGACAGGAGTCAGTCCAGAGTAATCCAGGTGCCAGTCTCCCCGGCGAGCGCACGGGCGACGTTCTCGGGGTTGGTGATGAGCGCCCTCTCGCCGCCGCTCTCCAGGAACTGGATCACCGCTTCTATTTTAGGCTTCATGCTGCCCGCGGCAAAGTGACCTTCTTCCAGGTACTGCTTCGCCTCGGCCAGCGTCATGCGGTCAAGCCAGCACTGCTGAGGCGTGTTGAAGTGCAGCGCCACCTTCTCGACTGCCGTCGTGATCACGAACACATCGGCCTCGATCGCGTTGGCGAGCAGGGCGGTCCCGAGGTCTTTGTCGATCACGGCGAACACGCCTTCGAGCTCGCCGTCATCCGTCTCGATCACCGGGATGCCGCCGCCGCCCACCGCCACTACGATGATGCCGGCGTCGATCAGCGTGCGGATCGCGTCGATCTCGACGATGCGCAGCGGCCTCGGCGAGGCAACCACGCGGCGCAGCCCGCGCCCGGCGTCGTCGACAACCGTCCAGCCCTCGGCACGGAAGATCTCCGCCTGCTCCTCGGTGAGGTAGCCGCCGATGGGCTTTGTGGGGTTGACGAACCCCGGATCGCTGCGGTCGACGACCGTCTGGGTCACGACGGCGGCGGTCTTCTTGTCGATGCCGCGCCGCTTGAACTCGTTGTCAAGCGCCTGGGCGAGCATGTACCCGATCGAACCCTGGGTGTCCGCGCCGATCACGTCGAGCGGCACGGAGTGGACCTCGTGCGCCGCCAGCTCGGCCCGCCGCAGGATGAAGCCCACCTGCGGGCCGTTGCCGTGCGTCACGACGATGTCATACCCCTGCTCGATCATCGAGGCCAGGTGTTGCACCGTCTCTTTGACGGCTTCGATCTGGTACTTGACCGCCACGCGGTCTTTCGAGGTGATAAGCGCATTGCCGCCGACTGCGATGACGGCGAGCTTACGGTTGTTGTTGACCATGCAGGTGATGTCCTCTGCGGCCTCTCAGCTTCGCTCGCCTACCGCATCGTCAGGGCCATGACGGCCTTCTGCACGTGCAGACGGTTCTCCGCCTGCTCGTAGACGATGCTCTGCGGCCCGTCGATCACCGCGTTCGTGACCTCGATATCGCGGTCCGCCGGCAGCGGGTGCATGAAGAAGCCGTTGCCGTCGCGGGTCATGGCCATGCGGCGCTCATCGGTGATCCAGTCGGTGTACTTCTCGCCGATGCGGGCCGACTCCTGCTCGTCGGTCGTGGTCATCATCGCGCCCCACGCCTTCGCGTACACGACGTCGGCGTCCTTGAAGCCCTCGTCGAAGTCCTCGCCGATCTCGAACGAGCCACCGGCGATTCGCGCATTCTCAGCCGCCTGTTCTTCGATCTCGGTGATCAGCTTGAACTCAGGCGGGCGGGTGAGGCGGACGTTCATGCCGTAGCGGGTCGCCAGCAGGATCAGGCTCTGCGGCACCGACAGCGGCTTCTGGTAGCTCGACGCGTACGCGTACGACACGTTGAGCGTCTTGCCCCGCAGGTCGCGCCCGTACTTCTCGATCATCGTCATCAGGTCGGCGAGCGCCTGGAAGGGGTGGTAGTAGTCGCACTGCATGTTGAGCACGGGCACGCGGCTGTGCTCGGCCACTTCACGCAGGTAGGCGTTGCCCTCGCCCCAGTCGCAGTGACGGATGGCGATGCCGTCCGAGTAGCGTCCGACGATCTGGCCGATCTCCTTGCCAGTGTCGCCGTGGTGGATCTGCGTGGTCTTGCTGTCGATGAACATGCCGTGCCCGCCGAGCTGGGCGATGCCCGCCTCGAAGCTGGTGCGGGTGCGCGTGCTCGAGAAGAAGAACAGCAGCGCCAGCACCTTGTCGCGCAGCAGCGCGTGCGGCTCGCCGAGCGCGCGGCGGCGCTTCAGGTCAAACGCCACGTCGAGTACCGTGTCGAGTTCTTCTTTCGTCCATTCCTGGGTGGTGATCATGTCACGACCCGACAGATACGTCTGCATTTTCGCTTACATCTCCTTCTGTTCTCGAACGTGAATGTCGTTTCGGTTACTTGGGCAGAAGCGCCGGGAGCAGCGCGTACCACTCCGTAGCGCGTACCACGTCGTCCAGAGGCACCTGGTCCAGCACCGAGTGGGCGTGGATCTCGTCGCCGGGGCCGAAGCCGATGCTCGGGATGCCGGCCTTGCCCATCCAGAAGCAGCCGTTGGTCGAGAAGTCCCACTTGCCGGTCGGCAGGGGCTTGCCCCACAGCGCCGCGCCCGCCTGCACGCCCGCCTGCACGTAGGCGTCGTCCTCAGGCAGCGCCCAGGCCGGGTAGTACTTCTCAAGCGGGAAGACGAAGCCGGTGTAGCTCGGCACGTCGTAGATCAGGATCTCGGCGGCAATGTCGTCGCGGTCGCCGATGATGCCCTGGATGCGCTCCAGCTCGGCCTTGTAGTCCTCGCCGAAGGTCAGGCGGCGGTCGATGTAGATCGTCGCCTCGTCAGGCACGGCGTTGATGCTCGGCGTCTGCACTTCCATGTCCGTCACGGTGATACGCCCGTGGCCCAGGAAGTCGTGATCGCCCAGCTCCGGCTCCAGCTTGCTGATCGCGTCGATGATCGGCACCAGCTTGTAGATCGCGTTGTCGCCCAGG
>CAZDLX010000012.1:0-34729 GCA_964506005.1 uncultured Anaerolineae bacterium
CACAAGCTCATCCCTACACACATACAACGACTGTATCCGGGTTTTGTTCCCTGGTGCAATGTGCAAAGCTAAACTGCGGGAGTGTGCGCGGCGCTGGGAGCCGGCAGCGGCATCCGCACGGAGACACGCGTGCCCGCGCCGGGCCGGCTGGATACGATAAGCTGCCCTCCCGCGCCCTCAACACGCTCGCGCATGGAACGCAGCCCGAGGTGACCGGGGAAACTGCCGTCCGTCTCGAACCCCTGACCGTCGTCCGCGATGTCCAGCGACAGCTCACCGTCGTGACAGCCAAGCCGGACCTCGACCCGCGTCGCACGGGCGTGTTTTACGACGTTGTGCAGCGCCTCCTGCGCGACGCGATAGACCGTCTCCTTTACCGCGAGCGGGGCCTCAGGCTCTTCGCACAGCACCGTCGAGACGGCGAGCCGGTGGCGGGCTTCGAGGGCCGCCGCCTGCTTGGTCAGCGCCGCGACGAGACCTTCCATCTCCAGCGACTCGGGGCGCAGCTCGAAGATCAGCGCGCGCATCTCCGCCAGCCCTGCTTCGGCCAGCGAGAGGATGTAGTCGAGCGGCTCGGCGAGTGGCCGCGGCGCGGTGTCGCCGTCCAGCATGCGGTCGAGCAGCGTGCGCGCCGTGCGAGCGCCCAACGCGATGCCGTACAGCGCCTGCGAGACGGAGTCATGCAGCTCCCGCGCGAGTTTCTGGCGCTCTTTCAGCGCCGCCGCCCCTTTGGCTTCCTCGTAGAGCCGCGCATTCTCCAGCGCGACTGCCGCCTGGTTCGCGAAGGCGAGCAGCACTTCGGCGGTGGCGGCGGAATAGCTGTTGCGCTCGTTGTGGAACAGCGCCAGCATGCCCTTGACCTCGTCGCGCACTGTCAGGGGTACGCCAAGCCATGAGCCCAGCACGCCGGGCTCCTCACTGTCACGCTGCGCCGAGCCGCGGAGGGCGCGTGCAAGCTGTGAGTCGTCCTGAACATCGGGGATGACAACCGGCTTGCGCTGGTGGACGATGTGCTCGACCAGCTCGCCCAGACCGGGATAGCGGCGTCGCGTCTGCTCGTCTAACGGCATTCCGCGGTGTGCGCGAACGCGCAGACTCTCCCCGTCAACGCTCAGTATCGCGCCCCCCGAGTAATCGACGACCTCCTTGAGCTGCTCCAGAATCAGCCCGAGCAGCGGCTCAAGCTCCAGCGTTGAGGCGACGTTGCGCGAGATCTCAAGCAGGGTGACAAGCTCTCGCGTGCGCTCCTGCACGCTCTGCTCGAGAAGCTCGTAGGCCTTCACCTGCTCGTCAACATCGCGCACGACGGCCAGCGTGTGCGGTTTGCCGCGGTAGGTGAAAGCCGTGCCAAGCACCTCGACGTAGAACGGCGTGCCGTCCTTCCGTACGTCCACCGCCCGCGCGCGGTACTCCCCACCCCGTTTCACGACCTCGACGTACTCGTCGAATATGTGGAGGTAATCGGGATGGATGAAGTCCTCAGGCTGGAGCTTCGCAAACTCCTCGGCGGTGTAGCCATGCATCTTGTGCGCCGTCGGGTTAAAGTCGACCAGCCGGCGTGTCTCGAAATCGTTGATGAACAGCGCGTCCGTCGTCGATTCGAAGACACTGCGGTACTGCTCCTCGCGCTCGCGCAGGGCGGCTTCGGCGCGCTCGCGCTCGGCGATGTCGTGCTGGAGCTGCTGGTTAAGCCGCGATAGCTCGCGCGTGCGCTGCTGCACGGCCAGCGTGAGCCGGCTCTGCCGGTCGACGAGACCGTAGGTAACGATGGTTAGCAGCGCGATGATCGTGATACCGGCGATCTGGAAGACCCGTAATGACCGCTGCACCGCTGCCAGCCAGCCCGCCTGCGGTACGGCGGCGAGCACCCAGTCATTGTCAGGCAGCGAGATGAGGCTGACGACCGGATCGTTCTGGAAGATAGCGTTGGAACCGTGGATCAGGTGGCCGTCGGTATCGCGAAGGGCGAAGGCGAGGTTGTTGTTGTCTGACAGCCCGGCTTCCATCAGCAGCGAGGGCACGTCCATGACGATGTCGACGAGCCCCCAGTAGCTGCCGCCGATATTGACGGACTGCCAGGCAATAAGCCCCTGCCCGCCCTGTACGAGCTCGATAGGCCCGGTAAGTACGACATCGTGCGTGGAGACGACGCGCTCGGCATCTGCCCGGACGTTGGGCCGGGCGTCCTCAAGCGGCATGTAGCCGAGCACCGCCTCATTCCCGGCCCGCGGGTAGACGTAACGCATCACGCTGTCGGGCGCGAGCGCGAAGTTCCGCACCCCCTGCGCGTCGATGTACAGCGCCGCAGCATAGGTGTCAAACTTCGCGCTGAAATCCGGCTCCGCGTATTCCGTCTCGACAAAGGCGCGCAGGCTCTGCAGCCGGGCGAGACGCCGGTTGACCGCCGAGTTCAGCGCGCTGCTGCGTACCGACACTTCGGCGAACACCTGCGACCGGGTCTCGCTGATGAGCTGCTCGCGGTACCAGTCATGCACCTGCCACCAGATGATGATCAGGAACAGCAGCACCACCATCGCGGCGATGCCGGCGTTCGTGGCAGAGCTGGACGCGGTCTGCCGCAGCCGGTTCAGCGGGCCCGGCAGGCGATCATTCATAGGCGACGGAGGTGCTGTCACCGATGGATACCAGGCCAATCCGCACGGCGTGCAGTGCCGCCTGTGTGCGGCTGAGCACGCCGAGCTTGCCCAGGATGTTGCTCACGTGCGTCTTGACTGTCTTCTCGCCGATGCCGAGCTGGTAGGCGATCTCCTTGTTGGAGAGGCCCGTAGCCAACAGCACCAGTACGTCGGTCTCGCGCTCGGTGAGGTCTTCGGGCGATGGTGGAGACTGCACTTCGTTCATGAGGCGGGCTGCAGCTTTAGGGGAGAGCTGGACCTGCCCGGCAGCCGCCGCTTTAATCGCCCGGCGCAGCTCGTCTGCCTCGGTGTCTTTGAGCAGGTAGCCGATGGCCCCGGCCCGCAGCGCGCCGTAGACGCTGGCGTCTTCCAGCACGCTGGTGAGCGCGATCACCTCGACGTCGGGCAGCTCCCGGCGGATGGCGGCAGTCGCCTCAATGCCCGTCATCACCGGCATGAGCAGGTCCATCAGCACCACGTCGGGACGCAGCTCGCGCGCTTTACGCAGCGCCTCCGCCCCATCGACAGCCTCGCCCACTACCTCAAATTCCGGCTCCAACCCGAGAAACATCTGCAAGCCCTGACGAACCACACTGTGGTCGTCAACTACCAGTATCCGGATGCTCATCACTACCTCCACCAGGCCGCAGGTCGATTCCGCTGCGACATCCGCCGAAAGTCGGAGTCGCGATGGGCCGTTTGTCCGACGATGCGGAACCCCCTCAGCCCCTATACTGCGGATACGGTCGACGCGCGGCATTCGTCGACCGGCGTGCATACATTATATTCTCGATTAAGACACTCGTAAATAGGCCACTGATAGCCGGCTATGGTCGCCGGAGAGCAACAGGTGCCGGGCAATGCCTCAGAATCCCCTCATACCCAGATCCCAGAGCGACTGGACAGCAGGCAGTGCCAGCTTTGCCCAAACCCCAATCCGCATTCTGCTCGTTGACGACCAGCCGCGCGTCCGGCAGGGCTGGCGGATGGCGCTGTCGCTTGAGGCTGACATGGAAGTGGTTGGCGAGGCGGCAGACGGCGAGGAAGCGGTGCGCCGGGCCAGCACGCTGCAGCCTGCCGTGGTCGTGATGGATGTCGAGATGGCGTTGATGGACGGCATCGAGGCGACGCGGGTCCTCAGGGGGGAAGTGCCCACCTGTGCCGTCATCGTGGTGAGCATTCACGATACGGAGCAGATCCGCAGCGATGCGCTTGCCGCAGGCGCGGCGGCATTCATCAGCAAGCAGGATCCGATTGAAGCCCTGCTGGTTGCCATCCGTCAGTGCGGCGCAGATCCGCACCGCAGCCTGTAATGCACGTCTGCCCCTGCGATGGGAGAGCGTCGCCGGGCAGTGTGAGGGGAGCGGCGAGAAATCGCCGGTGACATTCAACCATGAAACTTTCGCCAAGAGGGAAACAACAGTACATGAACGCAATGCTACGTACCCGCACGGTTCGATTTACAGTGCTCGCAGCACTCGCCGCTGTCTTACTGGCCGTTGCCGCCTGCTCAGGCGTTCCGGGGGTCGGAGGAGACACAGCCACCAGCTTTACCGTGCGCATGGCGGATGGCGAGATCAGCGTGCCGCAGGGCGTTGGCGCGGGCGTTTCGACGTTTACGTTTGACAATGCGAGCGAAGCCGAGTTCGGCCCGGTGCTCGCGCGCCTCAACCAGGGCGTGACGATGGAACAGCTCATGACGCTGCTCTCGGAGGAGGGTGAGGAGGCGGCGATGTCGCAGCTCACGCTGCTCGGGGGCACGATGATGGGCCCCATGTCCACTATGGACATCTCCTATGAGCTTGAGGAAGGCGACTATCTGATCATCGACTTTGCCAGCGAGAGCGAAGAGGCGCCAATCGCGCCCTTCAGCGTCGAAGCCGGTGGCGCATCCGGCGAGGAGCCCGAAGCCGATGTCACAGCCGAGCTGCAGGACTTCACCTTCAACCTGACCGGCGAAGTCACCGCCGCGCCGCAGATCTGGGAGATCACGAACACCGGCACCGAGTGGCATGAGATGTTCATCATCCCGGTCGAGAGCGGGATGAACGAATCGCAGGTGATCGAGATGCTCATGCAGATGCAGGGGCCGGACGACGTGCCCGAAGGTTCGTTCGGCTGGATGCCGATGCACCCCGAGACGCGTGCCTGGGCATCCTTTGACCTGGAGCCCGGCAGCTACGCTGTCGTCTGCATGCTGCCCAGCTTCGCGAACGAGGGCACGCCCCACGCGATGCTCGGCATGGTGAGGGTCGTCGAAGTCGCCGAATAAGCGGCATCCCGGCTGCAACGAATCGCCCGGCGGCTGACTCTCCGCAGCTGCCGGGTCTGAATTGTAGTAAAATGGTCGATAAACTCATCATGTAGAGAGGACCGTTTCTCGCAGGTAAGTGTGGAGCAGGGGGAGCATTGTGATTGATGTCATCGTGATCGGCGGGGGACCTGCCGGGGTAACGGCGGCGCTCCGTGCGCGAGAGCTCGGAGCGACAGTTGCCCTTGTGGAGAAGGGGCGGCTCGGCGGCACCTGCACCAACGACGGCTGCGTGCCGACTCGCGTGCTGGCCCGTACGGCACGCCTGCTGCGCGACTACGAGCAGTTCGCCACCTACGGCCTGATCGCCGAGCGCCCGAAGGTTGACTTCGAGAAGGTAATCGCGCGCACGCAGCAGATCGTCTACCAGATGCACGAGAAGAAGCAGCTCCGCGCCCACATGGAACAGCTCGGTATCGACGCGCACATCGATGCCGGCGGCGCAGAGTTCGTGGATGCCAACACAATCCGGCTGGGGGATGGCACCGAGCTCCAGGGGAGCAAGTTTATCATCTGCGCCGGGGGCCACGCCCGCCGTTTTGAATTCCCCGGCAGCGAGTATGCGCTCACGCACCACGACGTGTGGTCGATGAAAGCGCTGCCCGGGCGCATCGCGATAGTTGGCGGCGCGGCGACGGGCAGCCAACTCGCGTCCATTCTGGAGGCGTTCGGCGCGACCGTCCACCTGCTGGAGGTTGCCCCCAACCTCTTCGGGCGGGAGGACGAGCTGCTGGCCCGCACGCTGGAGAGCGCCTTCCGGCGGCGCGGCATCGACGTGCACACCGGCATCAGCGGCGTCGAGCGCATCGACAAAACGGCAAATGGGCTGCGTCTGCAGTTTGGCAAGGGAGACGAGTCGCACACCCTCGACGTGGACGCGGTGCTGCTGGCGGTGGGCTGGGTCGGCAACGGCGACAGCCTCAACCTGGCCGCAGCTGGGCTGGAAGTCGGGCGCGGCGGCTACATTCCCATCGACGATACATTCCGTACAGCCGTGCCGCACATTTTCGCCGCAGGTGACATTACGGGCCGCATGATGCTGGTGCAGAGCGGCAGCGCGGAAGGGCGCATCGCCGCCGAGAACGCGGTACTGGGCGGCGACCAGACGTACGCGCATGCCATCGTGCCGCACGGCGGTTTCACCGACCCGGAGTACGGGGCGGTTGGGCTGACGGAGGCGCAGGCACGCGAGCAGGGGCACGAGATCGCCGTTGCGGTTGTGCCCTTCAGCGAGATGGACCGCGCCGTGATCGACGGGCTTACAGAGGGCTTCTGCAAGCTGATCGTCTCGCAGGAGACGCACCGTATCCTGGGCGCGCACATCGTGGGTGAGCAGGCGCTGGAGGTTACGCAGATCGTCGCGGCGGGTATGGCGGCGGATATGTGGGTTGAAGAGCTGGCCGAACTCGAGCTGGCCTATCCGACGTACAGCGCGGTGGTCGGCCTGGCGGCGCGGCGCATCCTGCGCGAGCTGGGAGTGACCCCGCTGGCCGATCAGTGGCGCGTGCTGAGCCGCGCGGCGGCCGCTGCAGAGTGGGAGCAAAAGGCCTGACGTGCAGAACGTACTGGTGAGTCAGGCAACTTACGCGTCGAACACGCAGCTGCGCGGCGCGCTGCTGGCACTCGCCCGCGTGTGGTGGGCTGCGACAATGCTCGTCACACTCGGGACGTATGCCGCCATGCTGCCAAGCCGCTTTATCTCGCTGCGCAGTCTCGTCGCCGTGGGGCGCGATGCGGTCACGCGGCTCGGCATCACCGCGGAATTCTACGCCTGGTACCACATCTCCTTCGAGGTCGCCTTTGCGGTCGCCTGCGCGGCCATCGGCCTGATTATTTTCTGGCGGCGCTCCGACGACTGGATGGCGATGTTCATCTCGCTCACGCTGGTCATGTTTGGCGCGCGCATCGGCGGCTTCCCCATCGACGCGCCGCGCGTCGTGCTGGAGGAGTGGCGCTGGCTCCTGGACGGGCTGCTGGCGATGGGCATGGCCTTCAGCCTGATCGCCTTCTATCTGTTCCCGGATGGCCGTTTCGTGCCGCGCTGGACGGTGATCCTGGCGGTGGTGTGGTGCCTCTGGGCGGCAAGCTGGATCATCTTCCCGGCATCGCCGTTTAACCTGCTGCGCTGGAACGAGTCGATTGACACCATCGGACTTGTGTACTTCGCGCAGGCGGTGTGGTACGGCACTGGGGCTGTTGCACAGCTCCGGCGCTACAACTACGTCTCGACGCCGGTGCAGCGGCAGCAGACGCGCTGGGTGGTCTTCGGGCTCGTGTTCGTGGTCGTCGCGTACATCACGCTGAACCTGCCTTACGTCGTCATCCCTGCGCTCAGAGGGCCGGGCATGGTCCGGCTGATCTACGGGCTGATCCACAAGCCGCTGCTCATGGCGGCGCTGCTCTCGATGCCAATCGCCTTCATGGTGGCGATGCTGCGCTACAAACTGTGGGATATCGGCATCGTCATCAACCGGGCGCTTGTTTACAGCGCACTCACCGCGCTGCTGGCCCTGATCTACGGCGGCATTATCCTGGCGCTGCAGCAGGTCTTGCGTCCGCTGACCGACGACACACCGCCGCTGGCCATCGCCGCGTCGACGCTCGCCATCGCGGCGCTCGCCAACCCGCTGCGGCTGCGCATCCAGCAGTTCATCGACCAGCGCTTCTACCGGGGCAGCTACGACATCACACAGACGATTGCCGATTTCGGCGTCATTGTGCGTGATGAGGTTGACCTCACCCGGCTCTCGGAACGGCTGGAGGAGTACATCGGCGACATCCTGCAGCCGTCCCACACGCTGTGCTGGCTGCGCACGCCGACGGGCTACAACATCCACCTGTTCACAGAGGAGCAGCAGGCCAGGGCAGGCCGCTCGCTCCAGTGGGCCAGAGGTGAGATTCCGCTGACCGACCCGCTTATCAATTATGTGCGCGGCGTTGGGGACGTCGTCGAGCTGGATGGGCTGGTCATGAAGTCGCCGGCCCTGGAGCGGTTCCGCAGAGGCGGTGCCGCGCTCGTCGTGCCGCTGATCTCGCACGGCGATTTGATCGGCTGGCTGACCCTCGGCTCGCGTCTCAGCGAGCTCGGCTACTCCTCGCGCGATCAGCGGCTGCTCAGCGCGCTGGCGAGCCAGGCCGCGCCCGCCCTGCGCGTGGCGCAGCTCATCGTCGAGCAGAAAGCCGAGGCGCAGGAGCGCGAGCGGCTGAAGCAGGAGCTCCAGGTGGCGCGTCTCATCCAGCAGACGCTGCTGCCTCTGGAGCCGCCGAGCCTGCCCGGCTGGCATCTGGCAGGCTTCTACCAGCCCGCGCAGGCCGTCGGCGGCGATTTCTACGATTTCCTGCTGTTCGAGGATGGCCGTCTCGGGCTGGTCGTCGGCGACGTTACGGATAAGGGCATCCCCGCCGCGCTGGTGATGGCCTCCACGCGCAGCCTTATCCGTTCGGCGGCGGCCCAGCTCATCTCGCCCGGGCGGGTTCTGCGGCATGTCAATCGCCTGCTGCACAACGACATCCCGCCTGCGATGTTCGTCACCTGCTGGTATGCGCTGCTCGACCCGCAGACCGGCGTGCTGCGCTACGCAAACGCGGGCCACAACCTGCCTTACCGGCGAAACAATGGCACTGTTAGCGAGCTGCGGGCGACAGGGATGCCGCTTGGTTTGATGCCCTCCATCGAGTACGAGGAGAAAGAAACCACCATCCTCCCCACCGAAACGGTGCTGTTCTACAGCGATGGCCTCGTAGAGGCGCACAATCCCTGGCGTGAGATGTTCGGCGGTCACCGGCTGCACCAGCTCATCGCTGGCCACCACGGCAATGGATCATCGCTGATCCGCTATCTGATGGAAGAACTACAAACCTTTACGTCGAACGCCGAGGAACAGGAGGATGACGTGACGCTCGTGACTCTGGAGCGCGCGGGGGCTCCGTCATGACAGGCATCAAGCGAACGAACTCAGTACATGCCAGCAGCGACGGTGACTGGAAGGAGATCGCCAGCATCCGCCTCAGCAGCGAGCACGGGCACGAGCGGCTGGCGATGGAGCTCGTCGCCGAGGCGGTGAAGGATCAGCTGCCTCCCGCCCGCCTCGAACAGCTCAAGACAGCCGTCGCAGAAGCGGTGCTCAACGCCATCGAGCACGGCACGCAGGCCCAGGGTGACGAGTCCGTGTTTGTGCAGATACTTGCCGGGCCAAACAGGATTTGCGTGCGCGTTATCGATCTCGGCGAAGGTGGGCCGATCAACCCGCCGGAGAAGCCGGACATCGACCGCAAGCTGGCCGGGGAGCAGTCACCGCGCGGGTGGGGGCTGTTTCTGATCGAGAACATGGTGGACGAGCTCAACATTGCCAACGAAGAGGGCTACCACTGCCTGGAGCTCGTGATGAGCGTCGAGGATACGGAGGATGAATAGACAGCCGTTTGCCGCGCAAATCCGTCACCGGGACGGCCATCCCATCATCGACATGGCCGGCGACCTGGACGGCAACGGCGACGACGTGCTTGAGGCTGCCATCAGCGCCGCGGAGAACGAGCACCGGGGCCTCATCATCCTGAACTTTCGGGAGGTCGGCTTCATGACAAGCAAAGGCATCGCCCTGCTGGTCCGCGAGCTGCTGCGCGCGCAGCAGAACGGGTACCGGCTGGCCGCTTACGGGCTCAGCCCGCACTACCAGGAGATATTCGACATCACGCGGCTCTCCGAGCATATTCTCCTGTTTGAAGATGAGCAGAGCGCGCTCGGCGCGCAGTTATCAGTTTAAGGCGAGACAAAAGGAGCAGACATGTCGGTTGCTAACATCACGACCAACGTTCGCAAGGTAAATGAGCAGACCTCTATCATCGACATCGGCGGCGAGATCACGCGCTTCGCGGAGGAGACACTTACCTCGGCTTTCAACGAGGCAAGCGCCAACGGCGTGCGCGCGATCATCCTGAACTTCACCGACCTCCAGTACATGAACAGCTCGGGCATCGGGCTGCTCATCATGCTGCTGATCCGCGCGCAGCGGCAGGGCCAGCAGATGCTGGCGTTCGGCCTGCGCGAGCACTACGCGCAGATCTTCGAGCTGACGCGGCTCAACGAAGCCATACAGGTCTTTGAGAGCGAGGCGGAGGCGCTGGCAGCCGCCGGCTAAACGGTTTGCACTCTGAGGGGGGTAGGCCATGAATGAGCGCCCATCTGACCAGCCGGACCCGCAGCGCCCCGACGATTCGCCAAACTGGGCGCCGCTGATACACCGGCTGAAGGTGGTCGACGCGCCGCAGGGCGCAAAAAACCTGAATATGAACGACCGGCGGCTGTCGGGCCCGCTGCAGGGCTTCGGGCCGCTCTGGCAGAAGCGGTTCAGAGCCCGGCTGGATGGCGTGCAGGCCACGCCCGCCGAGGTAATCGAGCTGTGGAAAGCCAAGTTTTCGGAGATCCAGCCGCGCGAGAACCGCTTCTACCCTTCGCTGGAGGGGGTCAAGCCCGGCGAGATGATGTGGATCGAGGCGAAGGTGCCCCCCGCGCCGGGGCTGCCGAGCATGCTGCCTGTCGCGACGGGCGTGCTGGTCCTGTACGCCGACGAGACGAGTTTTACCGTTGTCTCGCCGGAGGGGCATCCCGTCTCGGGTTGGAACACCTTCAGCGCATACGAGGAAGAGGGTCACCTGTATGCCGAGGTCAACAACCAGGTGCGCACCAGCGATCCGATCTACGAGTTCGCCTATCGCTTCCTCGGCTCGCAGGAACAGCAGGACGCGATCTGGGTCCACGTGCTGATGGAGCTGGCGCGGCTGTTTGGGGTCGAAACGGAGGTGAGCGTCCACAAGGAGCTGCTCGACCCGAAGATCCAGTGGCGCAATATCGGCAACATTCGCTACAACGCCGCCCTGAGCACGATGGTCTACACGGTCTCAGGGCCGGTGCGCTGGCTGCGGCGTCTGGGTAAGTCCTAGCCGGGCACCAGCGCCGCCAGCCTGCCCCGCAGCCAGTCTGCGGGGTTTTCCTTTAGCCGGGAACCTGCCGTGGCTGGCGAGCGTCAATTCGATGTGTAGATGAACCGGTTGCTGACTGTGATGGAGGGGACCACGCCATGCCGCTGTACCGACGGACTAACCGGGCTGCCCTGCTCGTGCTCGCCCTCGCCGTGCTGGTGATGGCTGGCTGTGCCGGAGGCTCGCCCGGTGCGGGAGCGTCAGACGAGCAGGTGATCGTCGATAACATCGATCTCCTGATCCTCGAGTCGTTCCCCGTGCAGGTGAACGCCGCGCTGTCGGGCACGCTGTTCGACGGCTGCGTGGAAATCACCGAGATCACCCAGCAGCGCGAGGGCAACACGTTCACGCTTGAGTTCCAGACCGAGCGCATGATCGACGCGCTGTGCCAGGAGGGGCGGGTGCCGTTCGAAGAAACGGTTTCGCTGGAGGTCGCCGGGCTGCCGGCGGGCACCTACACTGTCGAGGCGGGTGAGGCAAGCGGGACCTTCGAGCTGGAGATCGACAACGCCCTCCCCGAGGAGTAGGCAGCCCTCACCCCCGCGGCTACACCACTATCCTCTCTCCCGGTGGGAGAGGGGATGAGTATTACCGGGATCGCGTTAGCCCTTCGCCCGGGGTACGAAGGGCAGATCCGCATAGGGGGCCGGGATAAGGCAACTGTGCGTGATTCGTAAACTCAATCCCTGAGTGCGAAGCGCTCAATCGCCTCGGCGACCCCGTCCTCTTCGTTGGTGCTCACGACAACGTCCGCCGCCTCCCGCGCGACGTCCGCCGCATTACCGACCGCCACGCCGAGCCCGGCGAGGCGCAGCATTTCCACGTCGTTCTCGCCATCGCCGATAGCCATCACATGCTCCGGCGCGATGCCCAGCTCGCCCAGCAGACGCTGGAGCCCCTGGCCCTTTGACGCGCCCGGCGGCATGATCTCCAGCATCGCCGGTACGGCCTGCACCAGCGATGCCTGGCTGTCGACGTGGCGCGCCAGGTACTCGCGCACCGCGCCGATGCGCTCCTGCTCGCAGAAGACGACTAGCTTGTTGACCTGCCGCTCGGCGAGCAGCGCCTCCATCGAGCCCACCACCTCAGCGCGAGGCTCGTGGTAGCGCACCAGCATCTGCTGCCACTCCTCGCGCGGGCGGATCATGTAGATGCGATCGCGGGAGTAAGCTATCAGCGTATAGCCATCCTCCTCGGTCAGCGCGTCAATCTGCCGGGCGACGGCGGCGGGCAGCGTGCGCTCGTAGCGAACGGTGCCGTCGCCATCGGTGAGCACCAGCCCCTGTACGAACACGCCGGGCGTGTCGAGCGCCAGATGCTCGATCACGCCCTCGACGGAGCGGCGGCTCTTGCCGGTGGCGATGATCACGTGGATGCCCTGCGCCATCGCCCGGCGGAGCACCCGCTCATTGCCGGGGCTCAGCCGGTGCTGGTTGTTCAGCAGCGTGCCATCGACGTCTGTCGCAATTGCCCTGATGATTGTGGGTCTGTCAGATGGGGTCATATCCTCGTATGTGGCCTGAAGTCAGTGCTCCGGTGAGTTGGCATTCCAATTTACCCAGACCATACCGCCAGGGCTGAGGGAATGCGAACGCTGATCGAGGCGTACGTGAGGCTTATTCGGGCTGCAGCAGCAGGTTTGTGAGATCGGGCGGGTCGGCACTGAAACGCCGCGTGAGCAGCGTCGCACACTCGACGACGATGGGCAGCACGCTCTCACACGCGTCGGAGATCGGCTCGCCCGGTTCAAATGAGTTCGCGCGGACCGTCAGCAGCATGGCCGGGGGCGCCCCGCCAGCCTGTTCTTCGGCCAGAGCCAGGAGCGCGGGCGGACGCATATTCTCCCCCGTGACGGGCGCGCTGGCGCCGGGGCGCACGATGGCGCAGTCCAGCACGCCGGGCGGCTCGCCCTCACGCGCGTCGAGGAACAGCACGAAGTCTGCCGCCGCGATACTCTGGGCAAGCTCCGGTGCAAGCTTGTGGCAGGCCACCACCTGCACGCCGGGCGGCAGCTCGGCTTGCATCAGGCACTCGGCGGCCAGGCGCCCAAGCCCGTCGTCGCCGTGCCCCGTACTGCCATAGCCAATTACCAGAACGGTGCGTTCTGGCTCAACAGGTTTTGAATCGCTGTTCATGAGGGTTTGCGCCCAGTCTGCCCTGCCGCGCGAGGCTCGCCGCCACGTTCGCGAGGGCGCTTCAATCACGCTATTACTCCACTATAGCGATCTTGCTGCGGCGTTACAGTAATCAAGCTCACCAACCTGCCATGACAAGCCTCTATAGTGTGTGACATTCTTCACAATCACCTGGCGCACCCGTTGTATTGACGCCGGATCGCGATCCGTGATATCATCTGTGCAATCACACATTCACTGTGCATTTGCACACAGCCGTGCCAGCGAGGGTACGATGCCTACCGAGATCGTCCTGCCAAAGCTTGGAAACACCGTGGAGAGCTCGATCATCGTCGAGTGGCTGAAACAGCCAGGGGACGCCGTTACAGAGGGTGACGTGCTCTGCGAGGTCGAGACGGACAAGGCAGTGCTGAGCGTCGAGAGCACCGCCAGCGGCACCCTGCTGGCCGTGCTCTACCAGCCGGGTGACGAGGTGCCGGTGATGACGCCCATCGCCATCGTCGGCGAGCCGGGCGAGGATGTCGCGGGGCTCACCCAGCCCGGCGAGGGCGCGCAGATGGAAACCCCGGCGGCTGCCCCCGTCGAGACGCCGGGCACCACGCCTGCAGAGAGCCCTGCCGCCGCGGAGCGCCCCGCCATCTCGCCACGGGCGCGGGGGCTCGCCGGGCGGCACGGCGTCGACCTCGCGACGCTGGCAGGCACCGGGCCGGGCGGGCGCGTCATCGAGCGGGACGTGCAGGCGGCGCTCGACGCCGCACCGCGCCTGACGCCGGTCGCGCGGGCGATGGTCGCCTCCGGCGGCTACGCCGCACCCGAGCAGGGCACCGGGCCGCGCGGGCGCGTGACCTCGAAGGATCTGCAGCCCGCCGCGCCACAGAGCGCCCCACAAGCCGCCGCCCTCGGCGCGGATTACGAGGAGTTTCCGGTGCAGGGCGTGCGCCGCGTGATCGCCGCGCGCATGCTGGAGTCGATGCAGACAACCGCGCAGCTCACGCTCAACGCCGCGGCGGACGCCCGCGCGCTGCTGGCCTACCGCGCCCGGCTCAAAGAGAGCCCCGAGCCGCTCGGGCTGCGCGGGGTGTCGGTCAACGACCTGCTGCTGTACGCCGTCTCGCGGACGCTGCCAGAGTACCCCGGCCTCAACGCGCACTTCACCGGCGAGGCGATCCGGCAGTTCCGCGCCGTGCACCTCGGCTTCGCGGTGGACACGCCGCGCGGGCTGCTCGTGCCGGTGATCCGCGACGCCGCCTCGCTCAGCCTCAGGCAGCTCGCCGGCAAGGCACACGCGCTCGCGGAAGCCGCCCAGACGGGGCGCGTGAACCCCGACGACCTGAGCGGGGCGACGTTCACGGTGACGAACCTCGGCAGCCTCGGCATCGAATCCTTCACGCCGATTCTCGACCCGCCGCAGGTCGCCATCCTGGGCGTGGGCTCGATCCAGCTCCGCCCGGTACAGATCGGCGAGCAGGTCGAGTTCATCCCGCACATCGGCCTCTCGCTGACCATCAACCACCAGGTCGTGGACGGCGCGCCCGGCGCACGCTTCCTGCAGAGCCTGGGGAACTACCTGTCCAACTTCGAGCTGATGCTCGCCACGTAACCGGTTAGAGGAAACGACGCACATGCCCAAGAACATCCTTATCGACCCGGCCGAGCAGCGGCAGCGCGCGACGCTCCGCGGCCCCGAGATTCCCATCAACGCCTATGTTCCCGACCCCGCTCTGGAGGCCGCGAAGTATGGCCGGGCGGCGCTGGTGCAGATGTGGCGCGACATGGTGCTGATCCGCGAGTTCGAGCTGATGCTCGACCGCATCAAGAAGGAGGGCACCTACGAGGGCGTCGAGTACCAGCACCGCGGCCCGGCGCACCTCAGCATCGGGCAGGAGGCGGCGGCGGTCGGGCAGGCCTACCCCCTCACGACCGACGATTTCATCTTCGGCTCGCACCGCAGCCACGGCGAGATCCTCGCCAAGAGCTTCTCGGCCATCGGCAAGCTGGGCGAGCGCGACCTGCTCCACATCATGGAGACGTACCTCGAGGGGCGCACGCTGCGGGCCGTCGAGACGTTTGCCGCACGTGACGGCGTGAAGGACCTCGCGCTCGACTACGTGCTGTACGGCACGCTCGCCGAGATCTTCGGGCGGCTGCCGGGCTTCAACCGGGGCATGGGCGGCTCGATGCACGCCTTCTTCCCGCCCTTCGGCGTGATGCCCAACAACGCCATCGTGGGCGGCTCGGCGGATATCGCCACCGGGGCGGCGCTGTTCAAGCGCGTCAACCGCAGGCCCGGCATCGTGATCGCCAACATCGGCGACGCCTCGATGGGCTGCGGACCGGTCTGGGAGGCGATGATGTTTGCCGCGATGGACCAGTACCGCCAGCTCTGGGACCCGGCCATCGGGGGCAGCCCGCCGATCCTGTTCAGCTTCGTGAACAACTTCTACGGCATGGGCGGCCAGCCCGTCGGCGAGACGATGGGCTTCCGCGTGCTGGCCCGCGTGGGCCTGGGCGTCAACCCGGAGGCCATGCACGCCGAGCGTGTGGACGGCTATAACCCGCTGGCCGTGGCGGACGCCGTCGAGCGCAAGAAGCAGGTGCTGCTGGAGGGGCGCGGCCCCGTGCTGCTCGACGTAATCACCTACCGCTACGCCGGGCACTCGCCCTCGGACGCCTCCGCCTACCGCGACAAGGAGGAGGTCGAGCGCTGGCGCGAGCACGACTCGCTTGACGCTTACCGCGCCTACCTGCTGGAGAACGGCCACGCGGACGAAGCCGAGCTCGACGCGTTCCAGCAGCGCACCGTCGAGCGGCTGCGCCGCGTGCTCGAAGCCGCCATCTCCGACGAGGTCTCGCCGCGCTTCCCGCTGGACTCCGAGGCTATCGGCGGCATGATGTTCTCAAACCTGCGCCGCGAGCGCATGGCCGAAGGCGAGCCGGAAGTCCTGCTGCCGAAAGAGGAAACACGCCTCAAGGCCACGCAGGCGAAGTTCCGCTTCGGGCTGGAGAACGGCCAGCGCACGCCGCGCCTCAAGACGCTGACCACCGCCGAGGCGCTGTACGAGGCGATGATGCACCGCTTCTACGAGGACCCGACCATGATCGCCTACGGGGAGGAGAACCGTGACTGGGGCGGGGCGTTTGGCGTGTACCGCGGGCTGACGGAGGCGCTGCCCTACCACCGGCTGTTCAACTCGCCGATCTCGGAGGGGGCCATCGTCGGCACGGCGGTGGGCTATGCGCTGTCGGGCGGGCGGGTCGTCGCCGAGCTGATGTACGCCGACTTCATGGGCCGGGCGGGCGACGAGATCTTCAACCAGATGGCGAAGTGGCAGGCGATGTCCGGCGGGCTGCTCAGGGTGCCGCTGGTGCTGCGGGTGTCCGTCGGCTCGAAGTACGGCGCGCAGCACTCGCAGGACTGGACCTCGCTGGTAGCGCACATCCCGGGGCTGAAGGTCTACTTCCCGGCGACGGCTTACGACGCCAAGGGGATGCTGAACCTCGCCCTGAGCGGCACCGATCCGGTCGTGTTCTTCGAGAGCCAGCTCCTGTACTCCGAGCCGGAGACGCTCGTCGAGGGCGGCGTGCCCGTCGGGTACTACGAGGTCGAGGAAGGCGAGCCCGCCCTGCGCCGCGCGGGTACGGACGTGACGCTCGTCACCATCGGCGCGACGCTGTACCGCGCGCTCGAAGCCGCCGGCGAGCTGGCGAGCTACGGCATCTCGGCGGAGGTCATCGACGCGCGCTTCATCAACCCGCTGAACTACGAGCCAATCCTCGAGTCGGTGCGCAAGACGGGCCGCGTCGTGCTGGCCTCCGACGCCTGCGAGCGTGGCTCCTTCCTGCACACGATGGCCTCGAACATCAGCCAGCTCGCGTTCGACGCGCTGGACGGGCCGGTTGCGGTCGTCGGCTCGCGGAACTGGATCACCCCGCCCGCCGAGCTGGAGGAGATGTTCTTCCCGCAGGCGTCGTGGATTGTCGACACGCTGCACGAGCGCGTGCTACCCATCCCCGGCTACGAGCCGCGCACCCGGCAGGCTACCGCCGAGATTCTGCGGCGCAACCGGGCGGGTGTTTAACCGTTGAGGTCAAGCGCAGGCGGGCCGATGGACGACGCACACTATGACTTGCTCGCACAGGTTGCTTCCCTGTACTATGAGCACGAGATGACCCAGCAGGAGATCGCGCGGGAGCTCGGCCTTTCCCGAGTGAAGATCTACCGGCTGCTCAAGGAAGCGCGCGACGAGCAGGTGGTGCAGATCACGATCAACTGGCGCATCCGGCGCAGCGCGGCGCTGGAACGCGCGCTGGTGGAAACGTTCGGCCTGCATGATGCGCTGGTCCTGCAAACTGCCCCCGCCAGCGGGGAGGTCGCGCGGCTGGCCAATCTCGGGCGGCTGACTGCGCAGGCGCTGGAGAAGCTGCTGCACGACGGCACCACGCTGGCGATCTGCCTGGGGCGCTCGACGTACGAGGTCATCAGCGCCATTCACCCCGGCTTCCAGGCCGACGTGACCGTCGTGCAGGCCATCGGCAGCATGCCCGTCGCGCTGCACGAGCTCGACAGCGCGGAACTCGTCCGGCAGCTCGGCCAGAAGCTCGGCGGGGAGGTCGTGTACCTCTCCGCGCCGCCGCTCGCGGACAGCCCCGAGGCGGCGGCGGTCCTGCGCAGCCAGCGCGGCATCCGGCAGGCGCTGGAGGCCGCCCGCCGGGCGGAGATCGCGCTCGTCGGCATCGGCAACCTCGATCCGGCGGCGATGAGCTTCGCGCGGGCGGGGTACATCAGCGCCGCCGAGCTGGCGGCGATGCAGGCCGAGGGCATCGTCGGGGAGATGGCGGGCTGGGCCTACGACGTCGAGGGGCGCACCCGCCCGACGGATTTCAGCGACCGCCTGATCGGCATCACGCTCGACGAGCTGCGCGGCATCCCGCTCACGATAGCCGTCGCCCGTGGCGAGCCGAAGGCCACCGCTATCCTCGGCGCGCTGCGCACCGGCGCGGTCGACGTGCTGGCCACCGACGACGAGACCGCGCAGGCGGTGCTGGCCCGCGCCTCGCAAGCCTGACCTCATTCAGCCACAGGAGAGCCGCACATGGCAGGGACCATCGGGAACGTCACGCAGAAGTGCAAGATCGCCGCCGGGCTGTTCTGGGCCGATTACGCCGTGCTCGGCGAGCAGGTGAAGGAGCTTGAAGCCGCCGGTGTAGACTGGTTTCACATCGAGGTGCGCGACGGCAGGTACATGGACTTCGGCATGCCGCGCGGCGGGCTGGACATCATCGAGGCGGTGCGTAAGAGCACTTCGCTGGAGATTGAGGCGCAGCTCCAGATGTACAGGCCCAGCTTCGACGTGTTTCGCCAGCTTGCCGACCTCGGCGTGGACCTGATCACGCTGCCCATCGAGGCGATGGGCGAGCTGCCGATGCAGGCCGTCACCTTCATCAAGGACGCGCTTGGGCTGAAAGCTGGCGTGTGGGCCTGGCAGGGCGTGCCCATCGCCGCCTTCGAGCAGTACATGCTGCCCATCGTGGACATCGTAGAGTACGAGAGCCGCGCTTTCTTCTGGGCCAAGGAGACAGGCCGCAGCCCGCACACGATGGACGATATTATGGTGGACAATATCCGCCGCCTGCACGACATGATCGCGGCGGCGGGTCTTGAAGGCCAGATGGAGCTGATGGAGGACGGCGGGCTGAACGCTGGCAACGCCGCCGGCTTTATCCGCGCCGGCATGACGGTCGGCGAGTTCTCCTCGCCGCTGCTCAAGGGGCCGGAGGGCAAGTTCCAGCCCGGCACCGGGCAGATCGGGCAGGCGGTGCAGCGGCTCCGCGCCGCGCTCGACGAGGCCAGCGACCTGTACCGTGACGAACATGGCCTGAAGGTGGGGTGAGCCGCGCCGGAGGAACCCCCGACCCCTCTCCCGACCGCGACCTCTGGTCGCTGGGAGAGGGGGGATGACAGCGCAGGGCCGGGCGGAGGGGGTTCAGCAACGTGCTCAAAACCCGTAGGGGCGGGTCTGAGACCCGCGCCTACCACCGAGATCGATTGGGGCCTCCCGGCGCGCAGCTCCGGCCCGCCCGCGGCGGGACGTCCCCGCAGGGGACGATTCTACGTAGCCCGGAAATTCATTTCCGGGCGTAGCTAACGGCGCAATAAAAGCATAACCCCAGCGTTAGGAGCGAAACGCGATGAGACCCTTTCGCATCGGCATGATCGGCTACGGCGGCATCGGGCGCGTCCACATGCTCGGCTACCGCTCGATCCCGTACCACTACGGCCTGCCCGCGGATACCGTGCAGGTCGTCGGCGTGGCGACGAGCCGCGCCGAGACCGCAGAAAAGGCTGCCGCAGAGATCGGCTGCGACTTCTGGACGGACGACTACCGCGCTCTGCTCGACCGCGACGACATCGACGTGGTGACGATCACCACGCCCAACGACGTGCGCGTAGAGCTCGTCGAGGCGGCGGCTGCGGCGGGCAAGCACATCTTCTGCGAGAAACCGATGGCCCGCACCGCCGAGGAGGCCCGGCGCATGGCCGAAGCCGTCGAGCGGGCAGGCGTCAAGGCGGCGGTCAACTTCAACTTCCGCTTCTACCCGGCGGTAATCCGCGCCCGCCAGCTCGTGGACGAGGGCTTTTTGGGGCGCGTGTTCTCGTACCGGGGCACGTTCTACCGCGCCAGCTACATCGACCCCGACAAGCCGCTCTCGTGGCGGCTGAGCAAAGAGCGCGCGGGCGGCGGGGCGCTGCACGACCTCGGCTCGCACACCATCGACATGGCCTACTACCTGCTCGGCGAGTTTGAGTCCGTGCTGGGCGTGACGGAGACGTTCATCACGGAGCGCCCCGTCAGCAAGGGGGCGGCGGAGCGCGGCCCGGTGGACGTGGACGACATCGCGCTGCTGGAGACGCGCATGGCAAGCGGCGCGCTCGGCTCGCTGCAGATCTCGCGCTACGCGACCGGGGTGACAAACGAGCTGTCCATCGAGATCTTCGGGGAGCACGGCGCGCTGCGCTTCGACTCGCACGACCCGAGCTGGCTGTGGGCCTACGACGCCCGCGAGGGCGGCTCGGCGGTCGAGGGGTTCCGGCGGGTCTCGGTCGGCGGGCGCTTCCCCGGCCAGATCGCGCCGGAGGTCACGATGGCCCCGGGCTTCACGCCGACCTTCGCCGCCGCCCAATACGCCTTCTTCAAGGCCATCGACGAGGGCGCCGAGCCCGCGCCGAACTTCCGCGATGGGCTGCACGTGCAGGCGGTGATGGACGCTGCGCTGGCCTCCTCCGATGCGCCGCGCTGGGTGCCCCTCTCGGAAGTGCTGTAGCGACGGGAGCATGGCATGGGCGGCTGGGTGATCGGCGTTGACCTGGGCGGCACCAAGACGGAGCTGGGGCTCGTCAGCCCCGGCGACGAGATTGCGGCGCGGCGGCGCATCCCGACGCAGCAGGCGGAGGGGCCGCAGGCGCTCGTCCGGCGCATCGCGGCGGCTGTGAGCGAGCTTGCCGGGGAGCTGCCGCCGGGCGAGCGCGTCAGCGCGCTGGGCATCTGCACGCCCGGCCCGGTCGATCACCGCACCGGCGCGCTGATCGACCCGCCGAACCTGCCCGGCCTGCACCACACGCCGCTGCGCGATCTGCTGGCGGAGGCGCTTGGCGTGCCCGTCAGCCTGGAGCATGACGCCAAGGCCGCGGCGCTCGGCGAGCACCGCTTCGGGGCGGGGCGCGGCGCGGATCACATGGTCTACATCGTCGCCGGGACGGGCGTCGGGGCGGCGATCATCGCGGAGGGGCGGCTGTTCCGGGGGCAGCACAACGCCGCCGGGGAGATCGGCCACATGACGCTTGACCGGCAAGGCGAGCTGTGCACCTGCGGCGCGCGCGGCTGCGTGCAGACGTACCTCAGCGGGCCGGGCATCGCGGGCCGGTACCAGAAGGCGGCGGGCACCGAGTTCGACGGCACAGGCGAGGACGTAGCCCGGCTGGCCGGGGCAGGCGACCCGCTCGCCGCGCGCGTGATGCAGGAGGCAGGCGAGGCGCTCGGGCTGGCCGTCGCGGCGATGGCAGGGATGCTCGACGTCGGGCTGTACGTGCTCGGCGGCAGCGTGGCGAAGGCGGGCAGCCTCGTGCTGGAGCCCGCCCGCCGCACTGTGCCGCAGTACTGCGTCGGCTCCGTCGGCGGGCGGGTGCGCATCGTGGCGAGCACACTGGCTGCGGATGCCGCCATCCTCGGCTGCGCGTGGCAGGCAAGGCAGCTCACCTAGCAGGCGCGTGTCTCGAGTCGCAACCCCACCCCAACGACCGTCAGGGACGGTCGCCCCCTCCCCGCCAGCAGGGAGGAGAAGAAATCGGCTGCGGGATGGGATCAAACAGGATTTTGAACACAGAGCGCAGCAGGCAGGGAGGTACCCCTCATGGCTGAACACTACGACATCGTGATCATCGGCACGGGGGCGGGCGGCGGCACGCTGGCCTATGCGCTGCGGCACAGCGGGGCGCGCGTGCTGCTCGTCGAGCGCGGCGGCTACCTCCCGCAGGAGCCGGAGAACTGGCAGCCTGAAGCGGTGTTCGACCGGGCGCGCTACAAGCCCGCCGAGGCGTGGGTTGACGCGCGCAATGGCAAGCCGTTCTACCCCGGCGTGCACTACTTCGTCGGCGGCAATACGAAGGTCTACGGGGCGGCGCTGCCGCGCCTGCGCGAGTCGGACTTCGAGGCGGTGGAGCACGAAGGCGGCACGTCACCCGCCTGGCCGGTCAGCTACGCGGACCTCGAACCCTACTACGCCCACGCCGAGCGGCTGTACCTGGTGCACGGCGAGGCGGGCCAGGACCCGACCGAGCCGCCGCGCTCCGGCCCGTTCCCGTACCCGCCCGTACCGCACGAGCCGGACATCGACGTGCTGGCCGGGCTGCTCGGCGGGCAGGGGCTGCACCCGTTCTACCTGCCCATGGGCATCGACTTACGGCCCGGCGGGCGCTGCATCCGCTGTAAGACGTGCGACGGCTTCCCCTGCCAGGTGCTCGCCAAGGGTGACTCGGACGTGTGCGCGGTGCGCCCGGCGATTGTTGAGCCGGCCGTCGAGCTGTGGACGCACACCTGCGCCCGGCGGCTGCTCACCGCGCCGGATGGCCGCCGCGTGACCGGTGTGGAGGTCGAGCGCGGTGGGGAGGTCTTCGAGGTTGGGGCGGATACCGTCGTCGTGTCCTGCGGCGCGGTGAACTCGGCGGTGCTGCTGCTGCGCTCCGCGAACGGCGCACACCCGGCTGGCCTCGCCAACTCGTCGGGCATGGTGGGCCGCAACTACATGGTCCACAACAACACGGCGATGATGGCCATCAACCCGCTGAAGCGCAACGAGACAGTCTTCCAGAAGACGCTGGGCGTCAACGATTTCTACCGGGGCGAGCCCGGCTTCCCGTACCCGATGGGCAACCTGCAGCTCGTCGGCAAGCTGCAGGCCGGCATGCTCACCGCCAACCAGCCGCTCGTGCCGCGGCCCATCCTGCAGGCGGTTGCCGACCGCAGCGTGGACTGGTGGGTGATGGCCGAAGACCTGCCCGACCCCGAGAACCGCGTCACGCTCGGCCCCGGCGGCGGCATCTACGTCCACTGGACGCCCAACAACCTCGCCGCGCGGGAGCGGCTCATCGCGGCGGCCCGCCGCATGATGCAGGCCGCAGGCTACCCGGTCGTGCTGGTGCAGCGCATGGGCATCGAGACGAACTCGCACCAGTGCGGCACGGTCCGCATGGGCGATGACCCGGCGACAGCGCCGCTCGACCCGCTGTGCAAGGCCTACGACCACGACAACCTGTACGTGGTCGACTCGTCGTTCTTCCCGTCGTCGGCGGCGATGAACCCGGCCCTGACCATCGCCGCGCAGGCGCTGCGTGTCGCGGAGCACCTCGCCGGGCAGCCCATCGACGCGCTGATGGCCGAGCCCGCAGGGGAGGTAGTGTAGGAGCCCCTCATCCCGCATCGATGCGCGACGCAGAGCGTCGCGCATCGCCGCACCCTTCTCCCACAAGGGGAGAAGGGGATAGGTGAGTGCACAGCGATAGTCTCCCCCTCGCCCCAGGCGGCAGGACGCGGAGCGTCCAAGCCGCCGCGTGGGAGAGGGGTGGCTCGAACGCGCTGCGTTCGAGCGGGGTGAGGGCGCCTACTCCTCCACCTCGCGGGCCTGCTTGACGCGCGCGTAGTGGCGGCGGGCCTTGGCGCGGTTGGAGCAGCCGGGGCCGCACCAGCGCCGGCTGTGATTCTTGCTGGTATCGAGGAACAGCCAGCCGCAGCCGTCCTCGTCCGCGCAGACGCCCAGCCGCGCAAGATCGTCGGAGGTGAGCAGCTCCGCCGCCGACCTCGCGACAGGCCACAGCATCTGCTGGAGGGAGTCGCGCTGCACATCCCACTCCCAGCGAAATTCGCCGCCGTGTGCTGCCACGCGCAGGTGAGACAGCCCGCGCGAGAGCGCCTCGTTAATCAGGTCGAGGTCCGCGCCCGCCGGCTCCGCACCCTCCGCCGCAGCCGCGAAGACGCGGTACATCGCCTCGCGCAGCTCGATGGCACCGGCCAGCGTGGCGCGGGCGTCTGCAGGGCGCTCCGCCGCCTCTTCGAGCAGGCGGCCTGCCACAGCCTCGCTGATGAGGTTGGTATCGCGCGCCCAGCCGATGAGATCCGCATAGCTGTGGAGACTCTCTACAGGCTCTTCGCTGGCGTGCCATTCCACCGTATTCGCAAAATCGAGGGCCAGCCAGCCTTCTTCGAGAGCCAGCGACTGCCCCTGCATTCCTCTCTCCATAAGCGCCTCGATCGAGTTTTCTAACTACTAAAAAGGGCTTGACAGGTTATTAAAACGGGTGTATGCTGTAACTATCAAAATGAGTATAGCAGGTTATAAGGTTCCGGTCAACCGGAACCTTGTGAGGGGGCACTGTAATGCATCCGGTCGCAGACTATCGAATGGCTAAGGAACGGCAGAACGATATACTCCGTTGGGTGGAAGACCACCGTGTTGTGGGTGAAGAAGCCATTGCACCGTCCCCGTTGTCGCGACGGGCGCGGGTCTGGATGGGCGTGAGGCTCATCCGGCTCGGCGAGCGGCTTGCCGAGCGCCGCCAGACAGCGGTGCAGCCGCCGATCACGGCGTCCATCCGGACATACGTTCGTTCGTCGATTACTGGTAGTTGATCGGATAGCCACATGACTCAGCCTGTATCGGAGAACGCACCACGCTGGAAGATCATCGCGGCCTTCGCCGCGGTGTATATCATCTGGGGCTCGACGTATCTCGGCATCCGCTTCGCGATTGAGACGCTCCCGCCGTTCCTGATGGCGGGGACGCGCTTCCTGATCGCCGGGGCAATACTGTATGCGTGGCGGCGGCTGCAGGGCGCGAGGCAGCCCGTACGGCTGCACTGGCGCTCTGCCGCCATCATCGGCGGTCTGATGCTGCTCGGCGGCAACGGTGGCGTGACGTGGGGCGAACAGACGGTCCCTTCGGGGTTGGCTGCGCTGCTCGTCGCGACCGTGCCGATCTGGATCGCCGCGCTCGACGCGCTGCGCCCGGGCGGCACGCGCCCCAGCGGCGGGGTGATCGCCGGGCTGCTGCTTGGCTTTTTGGGCATCGCACTGCTGGTTGGCCCAGAGAGTCTCGCGGGGAACGGCACGCTGCATCTCGCCGGCCTGCTCGTGATCATCGCGGGGTCGCTCTCGTGGGCTACCGGCTCGCTGTACTCGAAGGAAGCGCCGCTGCCTGAGGACCCGCTGCAAGGCATCGGCATGGAGATGCTCATGGGCGGGGCGTGGCTGTGGCTCGTCGGGACGGTCACAGGCGAGTGGGCGCGTCTCGATCTGGGCGCGGTGTCGCTGCGCTCCTGGGGGGCGCTGGCCTATCTCACGCTGGCGGGCTCGCTCGTCGGCTTCAGCGCGTACGTCTGGCTGCTGCGGGTGGTGCCGCCTGCCCGCGCGGCGACCTACGCCTACGTCAACCCGGTGGTCGCCGTGATGCTGGGCTGGGCGCTGGCCGGGGAGTCGCTTGGCCCGATGACGCTCGTCGCGGCGGCGGTGATCATCCTGGGCGTGATCATCACGACGACGGCGCGCGGGCGCACCGTCGCAGCGGCAGAGCCTGAGGCGCCGCCCATACTGGCGCGGCCAGTGGGCGCGGTGCCAGGCGACGACTGATGAGCCTGCGGATGGCATCGATCCCCACGGATTGAAGCACGCTCTGATCCACGAATGTCACGAATGACACGAATGGACTAAGATATAAGAGTTATTCGTGTCATTCGTGGACTCACCTCAATGAGCACTGACTTTTACGGCCACCCGGTTATTTCCCTCACCAGCGACCATCTGCGCCTCGACGTGCTGGCCGAAGCAGGCCCGCGCATCGTGCGGCTGATGCTCGCCGGCTCCGACGACAACCTGCTGGCGGAAGTGCCCAACAAGGGCTGGGACACACCCTACGGCTATTTCGCGCGGTTCGGCGGGCACCGGCTGTGGCATGCGCCGGAGGCCTCCCCACGCTCGTACATCCCGGACAGCGACGGGGTGCGCGCCGAGCGAACAGAGCGCGGCGCGGTGCTCAGCCGCGTGGAGGCAGACACCGGCATCGCCAAGCGGGTGGAGATCGAACTCGACCCCGGCCGCCCAGTAGTGACGCTGCACCACACGCTGGAGAACGCCGGGCTGTGGCCTGTCGAGCTCGCGCCGTGGGCGATCACGCAGCTTGCGCTCGGCGGGATCGCGGTACTGCCCCAGACTCAGGGCCCGCTCGACGCGGACGGCCTGCTGCCCAACCGCCACCTCGTGCTGTGGCCCTACACGAGCTGGGCAGACACGCGCCTGCATCTCGCCGACGACTACATTCTCGTCGAGGCGCAGCCCACCATGCCGCCGGTGAAGATCGGCACCCTGAACCGCGCCGGGTGGCTCGGCTACTTCCACGGCGAGACGTTCTTCTGCAAGCGCTTCGACCCGCGCCCCGCAGAGCCTTATCCGGACTTCGGCAGCAACGCGGAAGTGTACTGCAACGACGCCTTCGTCGAGCTTGAGACGCTCGGGCCGCTGGTGCGGCTGGAGCCGGATGAGGCCACCCATCACACCGAGACGTGGGAGGCTGTGCGTACGGGCGAGCAGCCCGCCCTCGACGCCGTGCGCGAGGCCCTCGACGCGCTGGGGCTCTAGAGAGCCTGCACCTGCTCCAGCAGAGCGACCGGGAACTCGCCGAGCACCACCGCCAGGGGCAGATCGCCGCTTGCGTCAACCGTCTCGCCGGTGAACACGCTGCGGTAGCGCCCGCCGCCGGGCATCGCGAGGGCCGTATCGCCCCAGACGCTTACGCCGGTAGGCGGCTGCATCTCCCCACCTGTTAGCCCCCGCACCAGCCGCGGCACGACGACCGCCACCGCCTGCTCGCCGAGCCGCCGCGCGAACGCGAACACGTGCTCCGCGCGCTCACCCTGCGCGGCGAGCGGCTCGTAGCTGCCCTGCTGGAACAGCGCGGCATGGTCGCGCCGGAAGGCCAAGGCCGCGGCCAGCACGTACAGCTTGACGTGCCCATCCTCACAGCGGGCGAGCAGGTCGCGGGCCAGCGCGAGCCGCTCCGCCTGCCCGGCCTCCAGCGCGGCGAGGGCGTGCCGCCGCGCCTCGTAATCGACCCGGCGGCGGTTGTCCGGATCGACGAGGCTCAGGTCCCACAGCTCGGTGCCCTGGTACACGTCCGGCATACCGGGCGAGGTGAGCTTGAGCAGCGTCTGGCTGAGCGAGTTGAAGCGCCCGAAGTAGGCGGCCTGCCGCTGCACGGGCAGGAAGTCCTCGACAAAGGCCCGGCCGTCCAGCACCCTGTCGACGAAGCCTTCCAAGGCCGCCGAGTACGCCTCGTCGGGGTTGATCCAGCTCGTGCGAGTCTTCGCCTCGTTCGCCGCCTTGAGCACGTACTGCTTGAGGCGCGCCCGCAGCGTTTCGTCAGCATCTGCTGCGCCATCGGGCCACACGCCGACCAGCGTCTGGTAGAACAGGTACTCGTCGTTGCGGTCGGGCGCGGGCGCATCGTCAACCGTCTCTTTCTTGCCGGCGTTCATCCCCACCCAGCGGCGCACCGCCGCCTCCCAGGTGTTCGGCATCTCGGAGAGCACGCTGATACGCGCCCGCACGTCCTCGCTGCGCTTGGTGTCGTGCGTGGAGGTGGAGAGCATGGCGTGCGGCCAGCGCCCGGCGCGCTGCGCGTTCTGCTCGTGGAGCGCCTCGGGCGGCGTGCCGAACTGCTCCGGGTGGCCGCCAACCTCGTTGAGCGAGACGAGCCGGTTGTAAACGTAGAAGATGGTGTCCTCGACACTCTTGGCCATCACCGGGCCGGTGAACTGCTGCCAGCGCATCACGAAGGCCAGCAGGCGCGCGCGGGCCTCCTCGCGGAAGCTCCCCAGATTGCGCAGTAACAGCGTGTCGCGCAGAAAGGAGAGCAGCAGGCGCGACGTGCCGGGGCTGCGCCGCCGGGCGTCCACGACGGCCCGCAGGATAAAGTGCTGGTCGCGCTCGGAGACGCCGCCGGGGTCGCTGATATACGTCCGGTAGACAGGCAGCGACGCGGTGACATCCTGGATGGCCGTCTGGATGCCTGCCAGCGTGAAGTCGCGGTAGCGGCGGCTTTCCTCGGTGATGCGCTCAAGCTGGTGGCTGATGGCCCCGAGCTCGCTGGAAAGCGACGTCTCCATGATGAGTCCTTTGGCCTCGTGAGCCAGCTCCGCGAAATTGGTCGAAGCGCCTGTCAGGTCGCCGTAAAACTGCGTGAAACGCGCCTCATTCCCCGCATCGACGAACAGGCCGCCCGCCGCGGCCAGAAAGTCGTAGCCGGTCGTGCCGTCCACCGCCCAATCGCCGGGCAGCGGCTCCGTCTCGGAGAGAATCTTCTCCGCGACCACGTACAGCGGCTGCACGTCACCGCTCGCGACCCGTGCCTCGACGGCGGCGCGGACAGCTTCGGCGAGCGCCGCCTCGTCGACCTCGTCGCCCAGCCGCCGGCGAACGTGCTCGCGTATGTACGCCTCCTGGAGCTGGCGGAAGTAGGCGGTCGGGTCCCACAGGCCGTCCGGGTGGTCGATGCGCAGCCCATTGGCCTGCCCGCTGGCGACAAGCTCGATGGCAAACCGGTGAACGTCCTCGAAGACCTCGGGGCGCTCAACCTGCACCGCCGCCATGTCGTTGATCTCGAAGAAGCGGCGGTAGTTGATCTCGTCGGCGGCGACGCGCCAGAAGGCCAGCCGGTAGGGCTGCGCCCGCACCAGCTCGTCGAGCGCGTCGAAGCTGGCGCGGTCCCCCGGCGTACCATTCAGCTGGCCCAGCGCGGCGTCGATGGCGGCGCTCACCGCCGGGCTGGCTTCCGCCAGCTCCGCGATGCGGCGCTTGACGATCTCCTTTTCGCGCTGGCGCTCGGCGACGCTCTCCGCGTCGAGCGCGGTGAACGGCGGCAGGTTGCGCAGCGCGGTGAGGATGCTCTCAAGCTCCTGCACGTGCGCATCCCCGGCGTCGGGCGCTTCCGTAAGGCGCTCCAGAGCGCGGGCGAGGATCGCCGGGTAGGTGTCCGGCGTGATGGGCAGTGTGTTCTCGTAGTAGCTCAGCGTAAACGCACCGCCGTCACGGGCCAAGACGAGCTTGCCATCCTCCAGCACGACGCCGTACTGGTCTTCGAGGATGGGCAGCAGCACCTGGTTCTGCATCTCGCGCTTGACGGGCTGCCACTGGATATCGAAGTACCCGGCGTAGGGCGAGCTTGGCCCGTTCTCGAGCACGTCCATCCACCAGCGGTTGCAGACCGACATGATGCCCATGTGGTTCGGCACCACGTCGAGCAGCAGGCCCATGCCGTGCTCGTGCAGCGCCGCCACCAGCGCGTCGAAGTCCTCACGGGTGCCGAGCACGGGGTTCAGCTCGCCGTAGTCGCAGATGTCGTAGCCGTGCGTGCTCTCAGGCCGCGCCTTGAAGATCGGCGAGGCGTACACGTCGCTGATTCCGAGCGCGTGCAGGTACGGCACGATGCCCTGCGCGTCCCGGAAAGTGAAATCGGGGCTGAACTGCAGGCGGTAGGTGGCGCGGGGCACGTGGCGCGTCTCACAGAGCGCGCGCAGGGCAGCATCTGCCTGCTCTTTCAGGCTGGGGGCATATTCCATCAACTCGTCTCCTCGACAGCAGGGACGCCTCGCCCGTACAGCACGAACGCCTTCGGGCCAAGCGTCACCTGCGCGGGGCCATCTGCCGCGATTGGGCCGGGGGCCGGGCCCGGCGGCGCTTCCCCGGCGGGCTGCCAGCGCGCGTCCTCCGAGTGCAGCAGGACGTGCCACTCGCCGGCAGGGAGCGGCAGGGCCAGCGTCTGCGGCTCATCGGAGAAGTTGAAGGCCGCCGCGACCTCGCTTTCATCATACCAGCGCCGCCAGACGAGCACCCGCTCGCGCTCGTAGCCGGTCACGTCCATGCGGTCCTTGTCGAGCCGGCGCAGTGCCGGAATGGTCCGCCGGAGCCGCAGCAGCGCCGTGTAGAAGCCGAGCAGCACGCCGTGATGCCCCTCCCGGCGCAGGCTGAGATCGAGCTTCGAGCGCTCGAACGTCTCCACCGCCTGCGGGTCAGGCGCTTCGCCCTCCCAGCGGTGCCCGGCAAACTCCTCGCGCCGCCCCTCGGTGACGGCTTCGCCGAGCGCCGGGTCCTCGAAACTGGTGAAGAACAGAAACGGCGCGGGCTCGCCGTACTCCTCGCCCATGAACAGCAGCGGGATATACGGCGAGAGCAGCACAACCCCCGCCGCCAGCTTCTGCTCGGCGAAGGAGGCGAGGTGGCCCAGCCGTTCGCCGTTCATCCGGTTGCCGACCTGGTCGTGGTTCTGCGTGCACACCACGAAGGACGAGGCCGGCAGGTCCGCGCCGAAGCTGCCGTGCGTGCGCTGGCGGAACGGGGAGTACCCGCCCGAGTATACGAACCCCCGGCGCAGCGCAGCGACGAGCTGGGAGAACCCGCCGAAGTCCTCGTAGTAGCCGGAGTCGTCGCCGGTGATCAGAGTGTGCAGCGCGTGGTGCAGGTCGTCGCTCCACTGCGCGTCGATGCCGTAGCCGCCCAGCGCGCGCGGGCGCAGCAGGCGGTCGTCGCTGCGGTCGCTCTCGGCGATCACGACGACACGCCGGTTCAGATGCCGGGCCTGTTCGTGCACCACCTGGATGAGTTCTTCGAGAAAGGTTCGCGCCGAGAAGTCGAACAGGACGTGGGTCGCGTCGAGCCGCAAACCATCGACGTGGTACTCCGTGACCCACATCAGCGCGTTCTCGACGAAAAAGCGCCGCACCTCGTCGCTGTGCGGCCCGTCGAAGTTCAACGCATCACCCCAGGGCGTGTGGTAGCGCTCAGTGAAGTACGGGCCGAAGGCGCGCAGGTAGTTGCCCTCCGGCCCGAGGTGGTTGTAGACCACGTCCAGCACGACGGCCAGCCCGCGCGCGTGGCAGGCGTCCACCAGCCGCTTGAAGGCGTCCGGCCCGCCGTAGGCGCTCTCGACGGCGTACAGGCTCGCCCCGTCGTAGCCCCAGTTGCGCGCGCCGGGGAACTCCGCCACCGGCATGATCTCCACCGCCGTCACGCCGAGCGCGGCGAGGTCGTCGAGGTGCGGGATGATGGCGTCGAACGTACCCTCCGGCGTAAACGCCCCGACGTGCAGCTCGTAGATCACGTAGTCCTCGAGCAGCACGCCGGGCCAGCCCGCATCCTGCCAGGGGTAGCCGCCGACCACCTCCGACGGCCCGTGCACGCCCTCAGGCTGGCTGCGCGAGGCCGGGTCGGGCCGTTCGACACCGCCGAGGCGGTACAGGTAGCGCGCCCCCGGCTCGACGCCCTCCAGCGTCAGGGTGTGGTAGCCGCCAGCAGCGCGCTGCATCGGAATCACGCAGTCCTGCGGCGCGACGAGATGCAGGCTGACCTCCTCGGCATCCGGCGCCCATACGGTGAAGCGGCACGTGCCACCCGCCTCACACACTGCGCCGAGTTTTGGCTCCCAGGGCAGGTCGGGAATCATGGCTGCGCTCACTTCCCGACCAGGATGGCGACCGAGCGCTCAAGCAGGCGGATCTTCTGCTGGTCGTCCAGGCGCGGCTCGAAGCCCGGCCAGGAGATCTCGCGCTCAGGGTCGCCGGTGTGGGCGAACAGGTGCCAGCTTTTGCCCTCCACCAGCGGCGGCAGCCGGAAGGTGTGCGCCCGCCAGTGGGCATTCAGCGCCACGTAGATGTCGTCGTCTTTCACCAGGCCACCCTTGCCGTACTCGCCGCACAGCATAAAGGCCAGCGTGTGGCTGTTGCGCGCCCAGTTGGGGCGGTTTACTTTCATACCGTGCCACGAAATATCCGGGCAGCCCACCTGCTTGTAATCCTCGCCGCGCAGGAAGTGCCCGTTGCGCAGCACGGGGTGCGCCCGGCGGAAGGCGATCATGTGCTTGAAGAAGCGGAACAGATCGCCGTTCTGGTCCAGCAGGCTCCAGTCCATCCAGCTAATGCTCGAGTCCTGGCAGTAGGCGTTGTTGTTGCCATGCTGCGAGCGGCCGATCTCGTCGCCCATGAGCATCATGGGCACGCCCTGGCTGACGAGCAGCAGGGCCGCCGCGTTCTTGATCTGGCGGCGGCGCAGCGCGCTAATCGAGGGGTCGCCGGTTGGCCCCTCGACGCCGTGGTTCCAGCTGTTGTTGTCGTTGGTGCCGTTTTCGCCTTCAACGTTGGACTCGTTGTGCTTATCGTCATACGAGACGAGATCCATCAGCGTGAAGCCGTCATGCGCGGTGATGAAGTTGATGGTCGCGATGGGCCCGCGCCCGGCGTACAGGTCCGGCGAGCCAAGCAGCGCCTGCCGGAGCGCCCCTGCCTGCTCCTCATCACCCTTGAGCCAGCGCCGGGCAGTGTCGCGGTATTTGCCGTTCCACTCCGCCCAGCGCCCGTAGGCCGGGAAGCTGCCCAGATGGTACAGCCCGTCGGCGTCCCAGGGCTCGGCAATGAGCTTGGTGCGCCCCAGGATCGGGTCGTCCGTCATCTCCCGCAGCACGGGCGGGTCGGGCAGGGGCGTGCCGTCAACGTCCCGCGTCATGATCGAGGCCAGGTCGAAGCGGAAGCCATCGACGTGGTACTCCGCTACCCAGTAGCGCAGGCTGTCGAGGATGAGCTGCCGCGCGCGCGGATGGTTGCAGTTGAAGGTGTTGCCCGTACCGCTGAAGTTGTAGTAGTACCCCTCAGGCGTCAGGACGTAGTAGATCTCATTGTCGATGCCCTTGAACGAGAACGTCGGGCCCCTGTCGTTGCCCTCCGCCGTGTGGTTGTACACCACGTCGAGGATCACCTCGATACCGTTGGCGTGCAGGTCTTTGATCAGCGCCTTCAGCTCGTCAACCTCACCGCCGGGCTCATCCGTCGCCGCATACCCGGCCTTCGGCGCGAAGAAGCTGACGGGGCTGTAGCCCCAGTAATTGAGCAGCAGCTCGCCGGTCTCGGGGTTGGTGCGGGCGTGTTCAAATTCGTCGAACTCGAACACCGGCATCAGCTCGACGGCGTTGACGCCGAGCTCTTTCAGATACGGGATCTTCTCGCGGATCGCCGCATAGGTGCCGGGATGCGCCACACCGGAGGACTCGTGGCGGGTGAAGCCGCGCACGTGCATCTCGTAGATCACGAGGTCCTCGATGGGCGTGCCCAGCGGGCGGTCGTCGCCCCAGTCAAACGTACCCTGCACCACGCGCGCCCGCTGGTGGAGCGGGTTGTCGGGGTCGAAGTGCGTGCCCCACACATCCCGCCCGCCGATCGATTTGGCGTATGGATCGAGCAGAATAGCGCCGGGATCGAAGCGCTGCCCGGCTTCAGGCTCCCAGGGTCCGTCGATGCGGTAGCCGTACTCGACGTCGTGCGGGTCGAGCCCCAGCACGGTGATCGCGTATACGTCCCCGATGCGGTACGTCTCGGGGACAGGAATCTCGGCAAAGGGCATGGCCTGGCCCCGGCGAAACAGTACGAGCGCACAGGCCGTACCGTGCCGCGTATAGATTGAGAAGTTGATGCCGCCCTCAACCAGGCTCGCCCCGAACGGAAGCGGATCGCCCGGATGGGTGTCGAAGACCGGCTGCTGGCCGTTTGCCGCATGGCCGGCTGTAGATTGGATAGTATCCACGGTTGGATCAGACTCCGATGCGGGTGCTGTACCCGCACACTCCTCTAAAGGCGAAGAGGTGGCCGGCACAGCATGCCGCCCACCCTCGATTTACAGCCTCGAATCTAACAATTTTGCGGCTAAAAAGGCCTAAACAGCACGTAAAGAATGTGTAAATAATCCGGCGTATGGTTCATGACCTGGCGGGCTGGACCTGATTCCACTGCGCGCGGTCGATATGATCAGGTAGCGGGGCGCGAGCCGTGCGGGAGGATTGCGCGGCTGCGGTTCGATATGCTCATAAATACGACGACAGCGTGAGTGGAATAACCCAGGAGGTTAAGGGATATGGCAAAGATAGCGATCAACGGCATGGGGCGCATTGGCCGGGCCGCGTTCAAGATTCTGATGAAAACGCCGGAATTGGAACTGGTAGCGGTTAACGACATCGCTGACCCGGCGAACATCGCGTACCTGCTGAAGTACGACACCGTCTACGGGCGCTACAACAAGACGGTGGAGCTCAACGGGAGCGACCTGGTGGTCGGCGGTGAGACAGTGCGCTTCTTCCAGGAGCGTGATCCGGCCAACCTGCCGTGGGGCGATCTGGGCGTCGACGTGGTGATCGAGAGCACCGGCGTGTTCACCACGCTTGATGGCCTGCAGAAGCACGTTGACGCGGGGGCCAAGTGGGTCATTCTGTCCGCCCCGGCGAAGGATAAGGACTTCCCCACCGTTGTGCACGGCGTCAACACACAGCAGGGGGTCAACATCATCTCCTGTGCAAGCTGCACGACCAACGCCACCGCGCCGGTCATGGAGATCATCGACCGTCACTTCGGCATCGAGAAGGCCATGATGACGACGATCCACGCCTATACGTCGTCGCAGGGTATCGTCGACGGCCCCCACAAGAAGTGGCGGCGCGGGCGTGCGGGCGCGGCCAACTTCGTGCCGACTACCACCGGCGCGGCGGTCGCCGCGACGAAGGCTCTGCCTCACCTGGAGGGCAAATTTGACGGTATCGCCGTGCGCGGGCCCGTGCCCAGCGGCTCGATTGCCGATATCGTGGTCCTGGTGAATAAACCTACGACCGTTGAGGAAATCAACCAGGTCTTCCGCGACGAGGCGAATGACCGTTACCAGGGCATCGTCGAGGCCACCGACGACGAGCTGGTGTCGTCTGACATCCTCGGCAACTCGCACGCTGCCATCATCGACCTCGGCATGACGCAGGTCGTCGATGGCAACATGGTGAAGGTCTTGAGCTGGTATGACAACGAGTGGGGCTACACCTCGCAGATGGTCCGCGAGGCGCTGAGCCTGGTACGCTCGCAGGCTGTGCCGAGCTAGGAGAATTGCCGACACCCCCTCTGTCGGGCTTCGCCCGACATCTCCCCCTAAAAGGGGGCGAGTGAGGTTGGCTTTGCCTGCTGCCCCCGGAAAGGGGGCAGTGGCGGGGGGGGGGGCGGGGCCCCGGGGGGGGGGGGGGTGGGGGGGGGGGGGCAAAATGGGGGGGGCCCC
>CAZDLX010000012.1:34739-35981 GCA_964506005.1 uncultured Anaerolineae bacterium
CTCTCCCGGCGGGAGAGGGGCAGGCCTCGTGCGACGCAGTCGCCACGAGGCCGGGGTGAGGGCAGCAAAAGGCGGGCACCGGTGATCTGGCGCCCGCCTTTTCGTTCCGCTGCTGCTGCCTCAGACGAGGCCCAGCCCCCGGGCGATCCACGTAAGGGTGGTCGTGGTGATCACGCCGAGAATGATGGGCATCACGGTCGCGACAGCAGTCCACTTGAGGCTCTTCGTCTCGCGGTAGATGGTCAGGATCGTCGTCGAGCAGGGGTTGTGCAGCAGGCTGAACAGCATCAGGTTGATGCCCGTCAGCAGCGTCCAGCCGCCCACGCCGACGAGCACCTGCGCCGTCTCGCTCACCGTCTCCAGCTCAAACATCACGCCGGGCTGAGCGCCCGCTACCCCGCCCCCCACCATCGCGGTGAGCATCAGCACCGTCGGGATCACGATTTCGTTGGCCGGGATCGCGACGACGTAGGCCAGCAGGATCACGCCGTTCAGGCCGATGAACCAGCCGATCGGGTCGAGCCCGCCGACGATGTGCGCAGCCAGGCTCATGCCGGCGATGTTGATATTGCCGAGCAGCCAGATGATCGCGCCTGCCGGGGCAGCCATGACGACCGCCCGCCACAGCACGATCAGCGTGCGGTCGATGACGGATGTGTACAGCGTCTGCAGGATGCGGGGCGGGCGGTAGGGCGGCAGCTCCAGGCTGAACGTCGAGCCCTCGCCCTTGAGCAGCGTCTTCGAGAGCCCCCACGACGCCGCGAAGGTGGCAAACACACCCAGCACCGCAACGCCGAGCACCGCCAGCATCGACGCCGTAGCCGACCACGCGGCGGGCACCAGCGCGCCGATGAAGATCGTCGCCATGAGGATCTGCGTCGGCCAGCGCCCGTTGCACAGCGCAAAGTTGTTGGTGATGATGGCGATCAGCCGCTCGCGCGGGCTGTCGATGATGCGCGTGGCGATCACACCTGCCGCGTTGCAGCCAAAGCCCATCGACATCGAGAGTGCCTGCTTGCCGTGCGCGCCCGCCTTCGCGAAGACGCGGTCGAGGTTGAACGCCACGCGGGGCAGGTAGCCGAAGTCCTCCAGCAGCGTGAACAGCGGGAAGAAGATCGCCATGGGCGGCAGCATCACGCTGATAACCCAGGCCATCGCCAGGTAGGCCCCGTCGAACAGCACGCCGCTCAGCCACCAGGGGAAGCGCAGCGCCTCGCCCAGGTCCTTGAGCGCCGGATGGAC
>CAZDLX010000013.1:0-2379 GCA_964506005.1 uncultured Anaerolineae bacterium
CGAGCGCGGACTGGCGGATCGCCGGGTCGGGGTTGGTGAACTGGCCGAACTTGTATTTAGGGTCGACCCACAGGTGGGGGCAGAACTGCACGATCTCCATGCCGAGGTCAACGGCGAGCTGCTTGAGGTCCTTGTAGGTATCGTCGGTGACTTCGGTAGGGTAGTGCATCTCAAGCCCCTGCACCCCCTCGATGCTCGCCGCGAGCTCGAAGCGCTCGCGGATCGTCTTGTCGGGCCGGTAGCCCGCCCTGACGAAGCGGTCGCTCGTCGCGCCCAGGAACCAGATGCCGCAGGATACTTTGATGTCGCGCATGAGGGCTGTCCTTCCGGTGAATGGTGCGAGTCAAGAAATACAGGGCGGCAAGAGGGAGAGGCCCAGGATACCGGGCCGCCCCCGGCTAAAACGTCTCGTCGTACAGCTCGTTGTGCAGCGTGTAGCGGTCGCCACGGTTGTAGATCTGCAGGTACTCGACAGCCGTCTCGCGTGCGGTGAACGTCGTGCGCTCGATATAGAGCAGGGGGGCGCCGGGGGCGATGTCGAGATGGGCTGCCGTGTCGGCAGGCGCGGCAATGGCGGAGATACGCTGCTTGCCGTGCACGAGAAAGATGTTGTACTCGCGCGCCAGCGCCTCGCGCAGCGGCACGCTGCTGTAGTCGCGCTCCAGAACGCCGGGGCAGTAGCGGTGCACGAGGTAGGACTTCTCGATGCTCATCGGCTCGCCGTCGGCCAGCCGCAGCCGCTCAAGGTGTGCCAGCTCCTCGCCGACCGGCACGCCCAGCGCCTCTGCGATGTGCTCGGGTGCGGGCATCAGCGTGCGCAGCAGGACGCGGGTATCGGGCTTGAGCCCGCGGCGGCGCATATCCTCCGTGAAGCTGATGATGCGAGTCAACCCCTGGTCGATCTTCGGCTGGGCGACGAACGTCCCGCGCCCGCGCTCGCGCACGATCAAGCCGTCGTTCACCAGCAGGTCGAGCGCCTGCCGGACGGTGTTCCGGCTGATCCCGTGCCGGTCGAGCAGTTCGTTCTCGGTGGGGAGCATATCGCCGGGCTCCAGTTCGCCGCTCAGTATCTGGCTGCGGAGCCCCTCGTACAACTGGTGGTAGAGAGGGATTTTGCTGTTACGACTGACCACGCGTCTACCTTTGCTACGCTAATGCAGAATTGTACCAATATTCTAATATTATCTGTTTATGTTGTCAAGTTCTACGTCTGGTTCGACAGGCTGTTTCAGGCCTCTGCCGACTCGATGATCGCGGCCGCGCTTTTCCGATTACAATGGAGGCAGGCCCTCTGGCGAGATACCTCTGCGCGGCTGCTGCTGTGCTGGTCGCTGTGGTATATCGGACGCATCTACTGGATCGCATACGTCACGTTGTATGCCGCCAACACTGTGCTGAACCTCTCAGGCCATCCGCCGCCGCCGCGCCGCGCGCGCGCCGGTGGGTAGGCGCACCCACCGCGGCGTCCTGGGCCAGGAAGTGTAGAAGGGAGCAAGGGGGTTAGAATGATAACCGAGGAGACGCTCAAGGGGTTTCTCGACGCCTTCAACCGGCATGATATCGACAGCATCATGAGCTACTTTGCCGAAGACTGCGTTTTCTACATGCCGCGCGGCGCGGCTCCCAGGGGCGATCAGTATTCCGGCTGGGATGCAGTCAAAGAGGGGCTGTCGGGCAGATTCAGGGGCATCCCGGATGTTCACTATGGCGAGGATGCGCACTGGGTATGCGGTGATCTGGGCGTCTCCGAATGGACCCTGACCGGAACGACTGTGGACGGGCAGCGGATCGAAGTCCGCGGGGTCGATTTGCTGGAGTTCCGCGACGAGAAGATCGTACGCAAAGATTCGTTCTGGAAGATATTGGGCAGCTAGCGATTGTCGCCGGGTGGCTTGCCGTCAGGCGACACAAGAACCGCTACCGCAAAGCGGCCCCTTGCACTTGACGTCAATCGAACCTCGCTCCTCTAGCACGTAACAGAACGACGCGATGCAAGGCGGGTGGGGTCCCCGCGCGGTTCGCCGAGAAATTGTCAACTTCTTTCACGCTGCTTAAGGTCGTTCACACACGGTTCCACCCTTGCCCTCTCCCACAGCCCGCAAGTAGAATATCACCCACAGCCGCACAAGCAGGCGGCTCACAACCACACCTTGAGTGTCCGGGGCGCACAGCGCTCTGGATAGAGGAGCATCGCAGTCCATGAAGATCGCAGCTATCACCGACGATGGCGCAACGATCAGCCAGCACTTTGGCCGCGCCCGGAACTACATGGTGTTGACCGTCGCCGGCGGTGAGATCACCAACCGCGAGATGCGCCCCAAGGCGGGCCACCATGACTTCGCTCACGAGGGCGGCCATGAGCACGGACACGAGCACGGT
>CAZDLX010000013.1:2479-34442 GCA_964506005.1 uncultured Anaerolineae bacterium
CCATGATCAGCGCCATCACCGACTGCGACGTCGTCCTGGTGCGCGGCATGGGGCGGGGCGCTTACATGGCGCTGCAGGAGGCCAAGATCGAGGCCATCGTGACCGACATCGCAGACATCGAGCAGGCGGCTCAGGCCTACCTCGATGGGAGCATCGTCAACCACCTCGACCGGCTCCACTAAGCCGGGCTCATCCAACAAGTTGAGTCATATGAAGCTGTACGAAGATCTCCTGAAAACCGCCCCCGACGGCGACGTGCTTGAGGTGTGCGTCGGCCTGAACTGGACCGCGGTTGTAGTCGAGGTCGGCGGCGAGCGCCGCTGCGGGCTGGCGTCCACGCTGGTCGGGCATCATCCGCACGGCGAGATGGACGTTCAGCACGCCGGGGAACTGGAAGGCTTTTCGGCGAGGGAACTCGCGGCTCTCGTCCAGTCAGGTAAGCCCACGCAGACCAGCATCGGCGCGGCGGCACTCAACGCCCTGCTGCCGCCCAAGCCCGAGCGCTGGGTGGATGCCAACGCCTCCGAGATCATCGCCGGGCACGGCAGAGGCCGCCATGTGGCGCTGATCGGGCACTTCCCGTTCGCGGGGGAGCTGCGCGGGCAGGTTGGCAGGCTCGACGTGCTTGAGATGAACCCCGTCGAGGGCGAGCACCCCGCCGAGGCTGCACCCGAGGTTCTTCCGCAGGCGGACATCGTCGCCATCACCAGCATGACACTGCTCAACGGCACGTTTGAGACGCTGCGTGCGCTGTGCGCACCGGAGGCTCTCGTGCTGCTGCTCGGGCCGAGCACGCCGCTGAGCCCGGTCGTGTTCGGGCACGGCGTCGATATCCTGTCGGGGTCGGTCGTCACGGCAATCGAGCCGGTGCTGCGGACCGTCAGGCAGGGCGGCAATTTCCGGCAGGTGCACCGGGCCGGCGTCCGGCTGGTGACGATGCGGAAGCCGTGAGGCCTGGTGGGTGCGGGAGCCTATTCCAGAGAGCGCCGGAAGGCGCTCCTTTCTTTTCACGCCAGGTGGGATCTGCCTGCATCCCGGCGCCAGACGCTGTACCATATTATTGAACACGGACTCATGCCAGAGCATAAAGGGGACGGATATGCAGCAGCGCCAGTCGATCCCGTTCGACCGGGCGGTGGAGTACTACGACCAGACGCGCGGCTTCCCGCCGGGTGTGGAGCGCGACGTCGCCGCGATGATTGCCAGGGCAGGGAACCTCGACGGCTCGGGCCGCGTAATTGAGATCGGCGTGGGGACGGGGCGCATCGCTCTGCCGCTGAGCCAGCACGCCGGGGCGGTGTTCGGGCTGGACCTCTCGCGGCCTATGATGGAGCGCCTGCGCCGCAAGCAGCAGCACGAGCCGGTGTACCTGACTCAGGGCGACGCGCTGCACCTGCCGTTCCCCGCAGCGACGTTTGACGCGGCGATGGTGGTGCACGTGTTCCACCTGATCCCTGAGTGGCGGGCAGCGGTCGACGAGCTGCGCCGCGTGCTGCGGCCCGACGGGCGGTTGGTCTCGGCGTGGGGCGGCATGCGCTACGGCGATCAGTGGGATGAGCTCCGCAAGCGGGTGAAAGCCGTCGAGAATGTGGGCATCAAGAGCCAGGAGGAGTTTGAAGCCTACCTGCTCTCGCGGGGCTGGCGCATGCTGGAGGTGAGGGAGCACACCTACCCGCACACCGTCACGCCGCGCCACCTCGTCAGGCAGATCGCCGAGCGCATGCACTCGTGGACGTGGCGGGCGACCAGCGAGGAGATTTCGGCGGCGGCGGCTGCGCTGACGGATATGCTGCGCGAGCGCTACGGCGACCTCGACCGTGGCATTGAGGTCACGGGGACGTATGGCGCAGCGGCTTTCGCGCCGCCGGAGTGAACCCCGGTGAACAGCGGATTCCTGATCCGGCCCATGACCCCGGCGGACTGGCCGGACGTGCGGCGCATCTACGAGGAAGGCATCGCGACGCGCAACGCGACCTTCGAGACGGCAGCGCCGGACTGGCCCAAGTGGGACGCCGCCCACCGCCCGGACTGCCGGCTGGTGGCGGTCGAGGGCGGCGCGGTTGCCGGCTGGGCGGCGCTGGCCCCGGTGTCCCGGCGGGAGGTCTACGTGGGGGTGGCGGAGGTCAGCGTGTACATCGCGGAGGCGGCGCGCGGGCGGAGCATTGGCACGCGGTTGCTTGCGGCGCTGGTGGAGGCATCGGAGGCGGCAGGCGTGTGGACGCTGCAGGCGGGCCTGCTGCCGGAGAACGAGGCCAGCCTGCGGATGCATCAGCGGTGCGGTTTCCGGCTGGTGGGCCGCCGCGAGCGCATCGGGCGGCTGGACGGCGTGTGGCGCGATACCCTGCTGCTGGAGCGTCGCAGCCAGCGTACGGGGCTATGAGAGGAGAGAGAGCAGTATGAAGATCGTGACGGTCGTTGCCGGGTCGCGCGGGGATGTGCAGCCGTATATCGCGCTGGGCAAGGGGCTGCAGGCCGCGGGGCATCAGGTGACCATTGCCACGCACGGCATCTTCCGCGAGTGGATTGCCGGGCACGGGCTCGGCTTCGCACAGGTCGAGGGCAACCCGCGCAAGATGATCGAAGGCCGCGCGACGGGGGACTGGCTCGCCTCAGGCCGGAGCGGGCTCCGGTTCGTGAAGGGGTTCCGCGAGGTGATGGGCGGCATCCTCCAGCAGGCGGTGTCGGATGCCTGGCAGGCTGTGCAGGACGCCGACTTCCTGATCGCGTCCTCGCTCGGCTACTACCCCGTCTCCAGCATCGCCGAAAAGACCGGGCAGCCCTGGGTGCAGACCTTCCTGCAGCCCATCTTCCCGACGCGGGCGTTCCCCAGCGCGCTGTTCCCGGTCCCGGTGCGGCTCGGCGGGCTGGGCAACCTGCTGACGCACTCGATCGGCGGCCTGCTGTTCTGGCAGATGATCCGCCCCGGCATGAACCGCGCCCGGCGTGAGGTGTTGGGGCTGCCCCCGCTCGACCTTAAGGGGCCGTTCCCGCGGACCGAGCGGCAGAAGATCCCGGCGCTGTACGGCTACAGCTCCTCGTTCATTCCGCGCCCCGCCGAATGGCCGGACCATCACCACGTCGTCGGGTACTGGTTCCTGGAGGAGGGCGAGGGCTGGCAGCCGCCTGGCGGGCTCGCCCGCTTCCTGGAGGACGGCCCGCCGCCGGTCTACGTTGGCTTCGGCAGCATGGCGACCGGGGACGCAGCGGAGATGACCGCGGTGGTGTTGGGTGCGCTGCGCGAGACCGGCCAGCGGGGCGTCCTGCTGACCGGCTGGGGCGGTATCGACGCCGCGAATGTCCCCGCCGACATCTGTGTGATCGACTCCGCGCCGCACGACTGGCTTTTCCCGCGCATGGCGGCGGTTGTGCATCACGGCGGGGCGGGGACGGTCGCTGCGGGGCTGCGAGCGGGCGTCCCCACGATCGTCGTGCCCTTCTTCGGCGACCAGCCGTGGTGGGGCGAGCGCATCCGCGAGGCGGGGGTTGGCCCGGCGCCGATCGATCGCGAGCATCTGACCGTGGACCGCCTCGCCGCAGCGATCACGGCAGCGGTGACTGACGAAGACATGCGCTGCCGCGCCGCCCGGCTCGGCGAGCAGATCCGCGCAGAGAACGGAGTCGCCAGCGCGGTCGCGCTCATCGAGCGCTGTGCGGGCTAGCCGGAGCGCGAGTGTATGAAAGTTTCTTCATGTTTCTCCGATTCGGGAGTTTCCTCTGATACCATTTTAGAAACTCGATAGCGGCGCCGGGAGCACACCCGGTTCGCTTTTTGCTACCCTCGCTGTGATGAACACAGCATTCGATTCGCCGCCACAGCTGTAGCCCAGGAGCGCAGTGAGACAGATCCGATAGTTAGCCGCCCGGCGAATGCGTTATCCGGCGCGAGGGGGAGCTTTGGTGTCGATACATCAGCTTAACGAAGGGGAACGACCGATTATGAGACGTGGAGGACTCACTGTATCTGTCCGGCAGCACTGGTCGCGGCTGTGGCTGCTCGCGCTGGCAGTCGTTAGCTTCGTGCTGCTCGTGGCGACAGCGCTGCACTATGACCGGGACATCGGCGCGCTGGCGCACCTGACCTACGCTTACGAGAACAACTTTGGCGCGTGGTGGTCGGGGATGCTGCTGCTGATCGGTTCCGTGCACGCCTTCGACGGCTACAAGCTGTGGAAGGCGCAGCGGTCTCGCCTGGCATACGGCTGGGCGGCGATGTCACTCATTCTGCTGATCCTGTCGCTTGACGAGATCGGATCGCTTCACGAGTGGGTTGCTGTGTTCCTGCCCGGCGGCCCCTGGCTCGACGTTCTGCCGTTTGCTGTCATTCTGGTGGCCTTGTTTGGATTCGTCTTCGTTACGCTGTGGTCGAACCGGGATCAGCGGCGCGCCCTCGTGCTGCTCACACTGGCCGTTATCTGCTTCATGGCGACGGCTGGCCAGGAGTACCTCGAGCATAACGTCAACTGGAGCGAGCTGGAGTGGGTCAGCCGCGGTATGCGCGTCGCGGCCGAAGAGGGCACCGAGATCATTGGGATGCTGCTGATTATCGCCGCGTCAATGCCCAATACCCAGGGTATCTTCCGGCGGGGGAGGGCGGCGGCGCAACCGATCCTGGAGGCGCCGTTTGCGTGGCGGGAGTACGCGCTGCCCGTCGTGCTGGTCCTTGCACCCATCCTCGCCTTCGTCTCGGCGAGGTGGCTGGACACCGAGCGCGGCCAGCCCGTGAACTGGCTGTCGTCTACCCTGTTTATGCTGACAGCGCTTGCGGCCCTCCAGCCGTTCCTGCGGTCTGACGCACGGGCGAGCTTCTGGCACTGGGTGCTGGCGGGCAGCGCGCTGCTGGCCTCGGCGTCCAGCACCGGGCTGAAGAACATGATGCCGTATGCCCTGGCAGGCCTCTCCGCCGTGATTGCCCTAGCATGGCTGCTCGTGCCCGCCCCTGCGCAGAGGCGCCAACGGCTGTTCAACGCCGGTGCGCTGCTCGCCATGGGGCTCAGCCTGCTGGTCCAGCCTGAGAGTTGGATGATGTACCAGATGCCGGCTCTCACCGGGCTGCTGGTTTACGGCGTGACGGCGGACCTGGTCCAGCGGCCTGCAGCCGAACGAGTAAGAACCGTTTCTCCCGAGCGAGGGCAGGACATCGCTCCAGCATAAGATTGGTATTCCGAGGAAAGGGGCGAGCTTCAAGCTCGCCCTTTTGCTTTCGCCTCCACTGTGCCCTCAGTACTGGTGAAACCCCACTTCCTATCTGCTACGCTCGAAATCTGACCCGGCACACAGCCGCGGTCGGCAGGCGCACACGGAAGTCGTGAGGAAGTGTCGTACTGGTATGTTATCTGTCTGGTCGAAGCTGTGGCTGTGGGGACTCATCGTCGTCAGCATTGTTGTTCTGGCCGCAACAGTCGTCTTTCAGGAGCTGGATATCGCCCAGCTCTCCCACTTAACGCTCACACAGGAGAACAACGTCGGGGCGTGGTGGTCGGGGATACTGCTGCTGATCGGTGCGATCCATGCGTTTGACGGCTACCGGCTGTGGAAGTACGAGCGCAGCCGCGTTGCGCGGGGCTGGGCGGCTCTGGCTCTGGCCCTGCTGATCCTCTCGCTCGACGAGATCGGCTCGCTCCACGAGCGGGTGGAGCTGTGGCTGCCCGGAGGCGCGTGGCTAAACGTGCTGCCCTTCGCTTCTGTCGTGGTAGGGCTGTTCGCCTACGCCGTCGCGAGCCTGTGGCCAGGCCGGGACTATCGCCGGGCAGCCGTGCTCATCGTGCTAGCCTTCCTGTGCTTTGGGGCGACGGCCTTCCAGGATTACCTCGAACACAACGAGATCTGGATGAACATGATCTCACGCGGCGTGCGCGCCGGGCTCGAAGAGGGCAGCGAGCTCGCCGGGATGCTGCTCCTGATCCGTGCGGCGCTGCCCAATACGGGCGGCATCTTCCGCCGCAACATGGCGTCGAGAGCGCCGGTGCTGGACGCGCCGTTCTCGTGGCGTCGCTACCTGGTGCCTGGGGCACTGGCACTGTCGCCGGTTCTGGCGTACGCGTCGGCCGGGTGGCTGCTTGATCACCGGGGGCACCCGGCTGCCTGGCTGGCCTCTGCGCTCTACTTCCTGGCGGCGGTTGCCGCGCTGCGCCCGTTCGCCAGGACCGGGACAAAGGGCAGCCTCTGGCACTGGGTGCTGGCGGGCAGCGCTGCTCTGGCGTCCGCTTCGAGCACGGCGCTCAACAACATGCTGCCCTACGTGCTGGCGGGCCTCTCGCTCGTCACCGCAGGGGCGTGGCTGCTCGTGCCTTCGGCGTGGGCCATGGAGCGGCGGCTGACGGCTGCCGGAGTGCTGCTGGGCGTGGCTGTGCTGCTGCTGGCGGTGCAAACGGGTTACATGCTCAGGCTGATGCCGGTGCTGGGCGGTCTGCTCGTATACGGGGTGACGACCGCGCTTATCAGGCAGCGTGTGCCAGAACGGCTGCCGTCAGAGGCGGGGGAACTGGCAGCAGACAAGACGCGGGCCCGCTAGCGCCCGGAACACGGGCGAAACAGGCAGGGCGGGCTCGCACCAGGGCCCGCCTGTTGTTCCATGAAACGGCGTTCCCGAGTCGAGTAAACAAGACAAACCTTACCCGCTATATCTTGACTGAGCCCTGAACCTGTATTATTCTGATCTCATCGCACGCCCCCCTTCCTCCCGCGCATGCCCCGATGCCGTACCGCTTTCACGATTCGCCCGGTGTGTTCAAGGGAATCATCATGGCACAGGCAACTCGCACGGCCTCGCACGCTCATCCCGCGGAGGATCCGCGCGCCGAACGGGGAGAGTGGGAGCTGCTGCCCTACCACTCCCAGATTGAAGCCGTCCACATGGCGCTGCTGAGGACGGGCAAGGTACTGTACTACTCCGGCTTCCGCGAGCAGGAGAACGTGCGGACGGCGACGCGTCTGTGGGACCCCAAGACGCACAGCCTGCGCGCCCCGCACACCCCCTCCGACCTGTTCTGTGCGGGGCATGGCTTCCTGCCAGACGGGCGGCTGCTCTCGACCGGCGGCACGTCTACGATCCTGGTGCCCGCCGCGTTGAAGCCGTGGGTGCTGCGCGCGTTCGCCTGGCTGGGCAACTTCGTCGTGGCATTCGTGACGAACTTCCTGCCGTTCGTCGAGACGGCGGCACGGGCGACGGGAGACACCTCGCTCTACCTGTTCGACCCCGCGACCGAGGAGTGGAAGCTCGCGGGGGAGATGCTCGAAGGGCGCTGGTACCCGACGAACACCGCACTGCCGGACGGGCGCCTGCTGCTGCTCTCGGGCTTCACACAGCGCTTCCCGACGCCGCTCAAGGACCAGGTGACAGAGGGCATCCCGCCCGTGCAGCGGCTCAACCCGTACGTGGAGGTCTTTGACCCCGAGCGCGGCGTCGAAAAGGTGGCGGATCTCCCGCCGATGATGGCGATGCCGGGGGAGCGCTACGGACATTCCGGATTCCCGACGGTCTACCCGCGGATGCACGTCCTGCCGCTGCCGGAGAGCCAGCGCGAGAAGTACCCGCGGGGCAGGGCGTTCTGCTCCGGCTACGGGCCGGAGACGAAGATGCTCAACCTCGCGACGTGGGAGTGGGAGCACATCGACAACCTGCGTTTCGAACACCAGCGGCACGACGGCTGCGCCGTGCTGCTGCCGCTGCGCCCGCCCGACTACCGGGCGCGGGTGATCACGTTCGGGGGGAGCCCGGAGGGCGGCGGGCAGGGCCTCGTCACCGAAACGACCGAGATCATCGACCTCGACGAGCAGTACCCGACGTGGCGCTACACAAACCCCATGCGCGAGAAGCGGGTTCATGCCGTCGGCGTCACGCTGCCGGACGGCAACATCCTGGTCGTCGGGGGGACGCGCCGCGCACGCTTCGTCGATGCCGTGCATCTCGCCGAGGTGTTCGACCCTGAGACGGAGACGTGGCGCGACCTGGCCGAGATGAAGATCCCGCGCGGCTACCACGCGACCGCCATCCTGCTGCCCGACGGCCGGGTGCTGTGCTCCGGCACGACGCCCTACGGCAAGCAGGAGCTGCGGCTGGAGGTCTACTCGCCGTACTACCTATTCCGCGGGCCGCGCCCCGAGGTGTCGGACGTTCCCGAGCGGGTGACGTGGGGCGAGACGGTGCAGGTGCATGCCGCCTGCCCGGAGGACCGGCCCGCCCGCGTCGCGTTGATGCGCCCCGGTGCGATGACGCACGCCTTTGATATGGAGAGCCGCTACGTCGAGCTGGAATTCGAGCAGACCGGGGAGGACGAGCTCGCCGTGACCCTGCCGCCCGACGCGCACGTCGCGCCGCCGGGCTACTACATGCTGTTCGTGCTGAACAGCCGCGGCGTGCCGTCGGTCGGCCGGTTCCTGCGGCTCGACATCGCGGAGGTGAGGTTACTGTAATGCACCACGACGGAAACAGTCTATTAGATGAAACCGGCATCGATCCGACGGACGAGCGCTTTCACCCGCTGCTGGCCGACCTGCAGGGCAATATCCTGAAGCCGCACGGGCGGCCTTTCAGCGTGCACCTGTTTCTGCACTTCCACGCCAGCCCCGAGGCGGCGCGCGAGTGGATCGCCGAGTTCGCGCGGACCCGCGTGATCTCGGCGCTGGGCCAGTTCGGGGCGGCGCGAGCCTACCAGGAAAACCCCGCCAGCTACGTCGAGAAGCCCTTCGCCATGCTGCTGCTCAGCATGAGCGGCTACTGCGCGCTCGGCGTGCCCGAGCACCTCATCCCGCCCGACGTTCGCTTCCGGCTCGGCATGGCGAACACCAACGTGCGAGCCTGGCTGCACGACCCCCCGCAGGACCAGTGGGACGAGCCGTACCGGGACGACGTCCACGCGATGATCATCCTCGCGCACAGCGATGACCCGCGCGCTGACACGCCGTTTAAGGCGGCAGTCGAGGAGATCGCGGCGGAGGTCGAGACAGTCGCGCACATCGTCGCCAGAGAGGACGGCTACGTCCTGCGCGAGCAGAACGGGCGCGGCAGGCCTATCGAGCACTTCGGCTTTGTGGACAACCTCAGCCAGCCGCTGTTCTTCGACTACGACCTCGCCAACCCGCGCCAGCGGCAGGGCCGGGAGTGGTGGGACGCGAGCGCGCCGCTCCGGCTCGTGCTGGCTCACGACCCCGGCGGCGCGTGGGCGGACAGCTACGGGAGCTACATCGTCTACCGCAAGCTGGAGCAGGATGTCGAGCGGTTCAACCAGCTTGCGGCGGAGCTCGGCCAAACTCTCGGCGTCGACGAGGAGCTGGCTGCGGCCTACGTAATCGGGCGCTTCCGCGATGGGCGGCCCGTCGTGCGCGGCGCGCAGACCGCTGTCGACGACGTCGGCGACGACCTGGACGGGTTCACGTTCCGCAGCGACATTGCGGGCAACCGCTGTCCGTACCACGCGCACATCCGCAAGGTGAACCCGCGCGGCGAGAAGCACCGCGAGCTGCTGCCGCCGTTCATGCGCTTTGTTGCGCGCCGGCCCTGGCTGCTGCGGGTGATCTATCCGCTGCTTGCCAAAGAGCTGGAGATGATGGACCACATGGAGCGCGCCCACCGCATCGCGCGGCGCGGCACGACTTACGGCCCCGATGAGTCGGGGCGGGTCGGGCTGCTGTTCATGTGCGCCCAGGCGAACATCAACCAGCAGTTCGAGTTTATCCAGACGACCTGGGCCAACGCCACCACGTTTCTTAAGCCCGACACGGGCCTTGATCCGCTGATCGGGCAGGGGTACCAGCTGCCCGGCGGGCAGCGCTGGCCGAACCGCTGGGGGCAGCGCGAGCGCACACCGTACGACTTCGGGCAGTGTGTCACGCTGCGCGGCGGGGAGTACTTCTTCGCGCCGAGCCTCAGCGCGCTGCGTGCCCTGCCCAACGTCGACGAGCACGGCGATCATCACGGCGGCGGCAACGGGGATGGCGATGGCGGCGGGCACGGCCCGCACCATTGAGCGTGGGTTGCCCTCACCCCGGCCGCGAAGCGACATACTCGCTCCGCGGCCTGCCCCTCTCCCGGGCGGTATGCGCGACGTTTCACGCCGACACGTACCTGGGAGAGGGGCAAGTGTTGGTTTGGGCCCCTTCTCCCCTTGTGGGAGAAGGGTGAGGCGGTGCGGTGACGCAGAGCGTCGCGCATCGCCTCGGGATGAGGGGTCAGCCCCTAATCCACCGTGACCTCACGGCGGAGGGTGATGGCCAGCGTCGTCGGGCCGTACTGTGCGGTCGTGACCTCCTGGCTGGCCGTGGCACCGTCCCGCGCCTGGATGCCGACCGGCGCGGCAGTTAGCTGGGCCATGCGCGAGGCGACCGAATCCACGTTCTCGCTGAGCTCAGCCTCGCACTCGCGCGGGTCTACCTGGAAGCCAAATTCGGTGACCTCCAGCTCGAACTGGCCGCCCCCGTCCCCGCTGGCATACAGCCCGAGGATCTCGAAGCCAAACGTGTAGTCGATATTGCAGGTCCGGCCCTCCGTCGTGCCGAAGCCCTCGCCCTCGCCGCTGACCCCGCCAAACGAGTCGACCTGGAAGCGACCCTGCCACTGTACCGTCTCGACGAGCTGGCCTTCGGTGCCCTCCCACTCGAGGAGCAGCTCCCACACCTGCGAGGTCATCGCCTCGGCGGTGGCAGTCGCCGACTGGCTGCCCCGCGTGCGGCGCTCGAACTCCTGCCGCGAGAGCGGGATGGGCAGCGGCGGCCCCGGCGAGCCGCCGGAGGGAACCTCCGTGTACTGGCCCTCGGCCACGTTGAGCGTAAAGCCCGCCCCCTCGACGGCGACCGTGCCGCTGAAGCTCCCCGCGACGGTCATAGCGCGCGACGGGTCATACACGAGGAAGAACTCCGTGCCGAGCACGGTAATCGTCGCGCCGCCGGGCGTCTCAAACACGGCCTGACCGCCCTCGGCGGTCAGCTCGCCGGTAAAGCCGCCCTCTTCGAGGTACAGGGCCACCTCCAGCGGCACATCCTCGGTGCTCTCCGCCGAGACGACGCCCAGCGCCGAGTCGTTGAACAGCCGGAGCTGCATCATATCGCCGAAGTCGAGCAGGCACTCGCCGCCGCCGCGCACGCGCAGCCGGTCCCCGGCAAGCAGGTCAGCGCTGCCGGTCAACTGCTGGAGTGTGCCGCTACCCGGCCCATGCTCAACCACGTCCAGCTCGCGCCGGACGCGGCCCAGCGCGGTAGTAGAGGGCGTCGACTCGCCGCCATCACCGGAGGGGCAGGGGATGGTGAGCTGCTGCCCGCTGAAGAGCACGTTGGGGTTTTCGATGTCGTTGGCGGCGACAAGCTCGTCGACCGTCACGCCGTGATTCTGCCCGATGCGGAACAGCGTATCGCCCCGCACGACGGTGTAGGTCGTCGGGCAGCCGGCGTCTTCGCCGCCTGACGGCTGCTCCGGCTCTTCGGTTGTCTCGACAGTCGCCTCGGCGGTTGCTTCCTCGGTGGGCGTATCCGCCGTTACATCCACGCCCGGTGTTGCCGTCGGAGTCTCCGGTTCCCCGGTCTCCTGCGCGATCTCCGTTGGCTCAGGCCCAAACCCGCAGCCCGCCAGCAGCAAGATCAGCACGAGCATACCTGTACACACGCGCAGCGCGTCCATCTCACTACCTCAATGTGTCTCCAGCCCGGCAGACGCCCCGCCGCGAGAGAGCAGGGTGGCCTGCAGAACGAAGAGTGGCATCAGCGCGCCCGCGAGCCATACCGCAAGCGGCCCCGCCTCGGCGTACGCGTCGCCGAACAGCTCGCCGAGCAGCAGGGCGATCCCCGCCACAATCAGCACGACGGGCATTCGCCGCCAGGGTGGGGCCTCGCCGCCCATCACCCAGATTGCGCCCAGCCCGGTGACCAGCCCCCACAGCGCGCCCTGCAGCGCGGCGAGTACGAGCGCCCCCGGCGCAGCCGAGCGCAGCAGGGCGTGGAACATCACCGCGAGCCCGAAGGCACTTGCCCCCGCCAGCCCACCGACCAGCCAGCGCAGACGGCGGCGCGGACCCGTGTAGCTGGCCAGCGCCACGTCGACGAACAGCACAAACAGCAGCCCGGCAATCGCGCCCGGCAGCGTGCGGTAGGCGGTGATGTAGCCGAGCAGGGAGGGGTTGTTGACCTGCGCGGCGAACGTCACGAAGTAGGCTATGGCAAAGCCGGCAGCCCCGCCGACCAGACCGCGCAGCGCGGAGGCCCGGAACCGCTGGAACTGGCGCAGCGCCTCCTCGCGGGCCTGCTCGAGCACAGCGCGCTCCGCCGCCCAGCGCCGGATGCGCGGTAGCAGGCTGTCGCCGGCCAGCTCGTAGGCATCGCCTCGCCGCAGCAGCCGGTTCGTCTCAAGCAGGCCGAGCACGCGCCGGGTGTCAGTCTCCTCGACGCCGTAGGTCCGCATCAGCGTGGTGAGATCGGCGACAGTTGCCGTGCCGCCGTGGTCCGCGGCGAGCGCGGCCAGCAGCCGCCACGCGATCTCGCGGTCGCCGGGCTGCAGGTTGCGCTCCAGGACGTGGTCGAGGTAGCCGCGCAGCACGCCGTCGGCACGCCCGGCCTGCTCGTAAGCCGCCAGCGTCAGATCCCTCTCGCCGGCTGAGCGCCGGTCGGCGAGCATGTAGCAGATCACCTGGAGCTGCGAGGGGTCGAAGGCATCGCCTCCCAGGTCGTCGAGCAGCGCCTCGACAAGTGCGTCCTCCACCGTCACGCCGTCGAGCCGGGCGGGCTCCACGATGGCGGCCCGGGCCTCCTCGCGCGAGAGGGGCGGCAGCACGATCGTGTTGGCGAAGGGCTGGGCGATGGCCGGCTGGAACGTGCTGAAGGTGCCGAGCTGGTCTGAACGCACGACGAGCAGCCAGCTTGCGCGCAGCAGGTCGTCGTCGAGACAGGCCGCCAGCACCTCGACGAACGCCATCCGTTCGGCCTGCGGCCAGTCGAAGAACAGCTCGAACTGGTCCAGGATGAGCAGCAGCCGCTTGCCCTCGGGGAGCAGGTCCGCAGCCTGGCGCAGGAAGTCACGCAGGGTAGCCTGCTGCAGATTTGGCGCGGTGTGCAGGTTGGAGAGCAGCGCCTGCTTGATGTTCGCGACGAATGACGCCGGAGCGTCGGGCGGCAGCCGGACGTACAGAGGCAGATGCTTATCTTCGATCATCGCGGGGATGACGCCTGCGTGGACGAGGCTCGTCTTGCCGACGCCGGACGCGCCGTGCAGCACGGCAAACTGGCAGCGGTCATCCGGGCAGGTGATCCGGCCCATCAGGAAGCGCGTGCTCGCCTCACGCCCGAAGAAGCGGCTTGCGTCGGAGAAGCTGTAGGGCAGCAGCGACTTATACGGGTTGTCTCGCGGGGCGGGGGGCGCGGTCGCCTGCGCCTTGATGTCACCGGCCAGCCTCGCGACAGCCTGGGCCAGCTTCTCGCGCTCAAACTGCTCCTGCGCCAGCGCCTCGGCGGCCGCCGAGAGGGCGCCCTCGATGATGACCTGGGCGCCCGCGCCGATGGCTGCGATGCTGCCGGTAATGTCGCCAACGTCAAATTTATCCCCGCCAACCACGTCACCCGCAGCCGGGGGGCTCGCCGTGTTCTGCTCTGACATAGCGTCTCACGTTTCAACCGGGCGGGCGAGGGCGATGGGTAGGACGATAAATCGGACGGATCTTGTAGTAAATACAGGGTAGAGCAACTCAGAGCACCGAGTCAAGGGGGCAGATCAGACGAGACTCCGCTTCTGAATCCCACGTGCGGGGATTCGCTGCTGGCGGTGCGAGGCGTGCATCATGCGTCGATGTTTTAACATTGGCGCCTGTGCGGCCGGGTTGGCGCGGATTCCGCTTGTGTGTAGAGCGCCGTTGTGCACCCAACACCACGACCGTATCCGTGCCGGAATCTTTAACAAAGCACAATCTTAAAACATGAGATTCTTTAATCTCAAACCATTGTCTTGCAGCGCAACCTTCTGCTAACATGAGAGGCACACACCACCCCCACCACAACCGCAGACCAGGTACGCAGCCCACTCGTAGGCGGCTCTACAGGGAGCCCGCAGCCGCAAGACTGCTGGTCGTCTTCAGGCTGCCTGACGGACGAAGCAGAGGCCCGGGAAACCGGCCCGCCAGTGCAGAGAACATCAGCCGAGTGATAGGAGTGCTACGATGGCGAGAGAACAGTGTCGAGGCACGACCACCAGAGGCAGGCGCTGCAAGCTGTACGCAATTGAGGGAACGGACTTTTGCCGGCACCATATGCCGGAGGAGCGCAAGGTCAAGCGGTTCGTCGAGGCGCACAAGCAGGGCGTGCTGAGCTTTCTGGCACGCGGCGAAGCCGACCCTGATGCCCGGGACATCTACGAGTTTGTGAAGACGCAGCTCGCGCTGCAGCGGCTCGTCTCCCCGGTTAAGGGGCCGGACAGCCCGGCCCGGCGCTCCCCGGGCAGCGCGGCGACGAAGCAGACCCAGCACCTCAACAGCCTGTTCAAAGTGCTGCCGCTGATGAATGGTGGTATGGGGCGAGAAAACGTCGAGCAGGTGCTTGGCCCACCCCAGAGCCTGACGCGGGAGAATGGTCAGACGCGAGACAGCGGCGCACAGGGCACCTATGTGATGCAGCCGGCGGCCAGCAGTGCCGAGCAGGTCGCGCTCAACGTGTCGTATGATCCACGCGGGCGCCTGAAGGGCTACTCGCTCAAGGTAGAGTACCTGCCCGCGTAAGCTACCAGTCGTATAGAAGCCGGGGGAGGGCCGCGTATGGTGGCCCTCTCTTCGATTCCGGGAAGGCTGTGTGCAGCAGACTACTGCACGCCCGCCGTCGACTCTGTATCATCAGTAATGCTGAAGGCAGCCAGTCTGGCTGGACGTGCCGCAGGCGCAACGTCTGATGGCATCGCACGTAGTGCTTGATGAACACGTACAGCCTCGGGGCGCTGTTCTGGCGTTGGGCCGGACATCAGCACACTTTCAGCGAACGTCTCGCCGGGATGCGGTCACCTCCGCGCTGGAGAAGAAGTCAGATGAACGGGTACGTACTGATCACCGGGGCAGCGGGGGGGCTGGGCAAAGCCTTTGCCGCCGAATGCGCGTCCCGCGGCTGGGATCTGTTCCTGACAGACCTGCCGGACGCAGCGCTTGAGCCGCTCGCCGCCGGGGTACAGCGCATGTACGGGATCCAGGTACACTACCATTCCTGCGACCTGACCGATCCGGACTCGCGAGATGCGCTGTGGGAGCACATCGGCCAGCAGGGGCTGCGCTTCCACACGCTGCTGAACGTCGCGGGGACGGAGTTCGAAGGGCCGTTTGCCGGGCGGACGCCGTCCGAGCTGCGGACCATCCTGCGGCTCAACGACGAGGCCACCGTCGAGATGACATGGCGCGTGCTGCCACACCGGGTGCCGGATGAGTCGCTCACGATCATCAACGTGAGCAGTCTCGCCGCCTACTTCCCGATTCCGATGAAAGCTGTCTACACTGCCTCGAAGCGCTTTATCGTCGAGTTCTCCCGCGCGCTGCGCGATGAGCTGCGGCCTGAGAACGTGCGCGTGATGGCGGTCTGCCCCTCCGGCATGCCGACGAACCCGCGCTGCATCAAGGGCTTTGAGGAGCAGGGCTTCCTTGGCAGGTTATCCGTCGTGAACGTCGGGCCGGTGGCCGCGCGTTCGCTCGACCTCGCGCGGGCAGGGCGTGCTGTGTATGTGCCCGGCCTGATAAACCGTTTTCTGCGGCTGCACGACAGGCTCGCGCCTGCGCCGCTGGTCAGCACGGTGCTGTCGCGGCGCTGGCGGCGACGCTACGCGGCCCAGGGCCTCGCGGCAAAAACCGGGGGGACGGAGCCCGGCGTCGTGACCATGCTGCCGAATCCCTCGCGGCGTACGGAGACGGTGTGAATGCACGGTGAAAGGGATCTCGCAGGCAAGGTTGCGGTCGTTACCGGGGCGACGGCGGGTATCGGCCAGGCGACGGCGCGGGCGCTTGCCGGGCGCGGCGCGTTTGTGATCGGGGTAGGGCGAGCCCCTGAGCGCTGCCAGGCGGCGCAGGACGCAATCTGTGCCGGCGATCCCGATGCCCGGCTGGCCTTCTGCGTGGCGGATCTTTCCTCGCAGCGGCAGGTGCGCCGGCTCGCAGAGGACATCCGCGCCTGTGTCGAGGCCGGAGGCGCGGGCAAGATCGACGTGCTGGTGAATAACGCCGGCGCCGTCGCGAGCTGGTACACGGCCACGGAGGACGGCTTCGAGCTGCAGTTTGCCGTCAACCACCTGGCTCCGTTCCTGCTGACCTACGAGCTGATGCCGCTGCTCAGCCGCGCGGCCGGCGGGCGGGTCGTCACCGTCGCCTCGCGGGCGCACCGGCGCATGCGCATCAACTGGCGCGACGTGATGCTGCGCCGCACCTACCACGGCTTTCTCGCCTACAAGCAGTCCAAGCTGGCTAACGTCCTGTTCACTGCTGAGTTCAACCGGCGCGTGAGTCCGGCCACGGGGGTGCGTGCCTTCGCCGCCGACCCAGGGTTGGTGAACACGCAGATCGCGTCGAAGTCGTCCCAGGGCCTGATTCGCTGGGTCTGGGACCGGCGCAGCGCGCGCGGTGCGAGCCCCGAGCAGGGCGCGGAGACTGTGATCCACCTGGCGGCGGACCCATCGGTCAACGGCGCAAGCGAGTTCTACTGGCGGAAGTGCCAGCCGCTGCCGCCGAGCCGCTACGCGCAGCGCCCCGACGTGGCGGTCCGGCTGTGGGCGCTCTCCGAGCAGTTATGCGGGATCGAGTGGGCGTCTGCGTGACGGTACGGCCATTGCATGACATCTTCGCCGGCCATCTCGTGACAAAAGTCATTCCACACGGCGGCAAGAGCAATGTTATAGTTGGGTTATGACCCCTGCGGCCCTTCATCGCCGAAACGCCCACCTGGAGAGGACATGACGACCCAGCTAACCGCCAAGGAACTGCACAAGCTCGCCATCGATTCGGTCTTCGACGTGCAGCCGGGCTACGCCGGTATCTGGCGGGATACCAAGTACAGCGTGCTCATCGTGACCGATGGCCTGAACCACAGCCACCCCTCCGACGAGCCGGATCGCTACGAGTACATCTGCAATGTGGATGAGGCGAAGATCGCTTTTCAGGAGATAGCCGAGCGTCGGACGGGCCCCGCCCTGTGCGCCCGCGCGTATTTCTGCCCGAATGCCGTACTGGTCGAGGACGACGAGTAGCCCGCCCGTCTCGCCACGACGAAATCGCCGCAACTGCGGCGCTTTTCGTCTGCTGGGGGATGTTCACAAAACGGCGGGCTCAGTGCCGGCGCACTTGCTGCGCTGGCAACATATCTGCCCTCCCGATAATCCCAGACTCTGCGTGCAAAACCACAACCTACTCCGGACGGGAGCGAACTTGGCTAGACAGCATTTCCTATCACGGACTGGATCAGACGGTCTAGCTGCCTGAAGTTATTCTCCCAGTAAACCTGCTTGTCCTTACGCAGCGCGGTGACCTCCGCCACGTAGTGTGAGTAGTGATCCCGCAGGTGGCGAATGCCTGCCGTGATGCTCTCGGCGGTGTTGTCGACGAACGCCACGCCGCCCGTAAAGTACGCCGTCAGGCTTGGCTGCTCAGACAGGATCATCGGCCGCCCGACGGCGACGCTGTCCGTCGCCCCTGCGAGCAGCGAGTGCGGGTAGGTGGTAAGCGCCATGACGGCGTGGGAATCTTGCAGGCGCCGCCAGTATTCAGTGGAGTGCAGCCAGCCTGTGAAAACCACGTTGGGCGGCGCAGCCTGGAGCACTGCCGGATCCGCGAGATCCGTGTCCCCCATGACATAGAAGCATACGTCGGGCAGCAGGCGAGCAGCGTCCAGAATAGGCATCAGTGGCTCGTCGACGGCAAAGATGTTGACAACTGCTATCTTGAACGCCTCGCCGAGCGGCGGGGGCTCCGTTAGTTCAACCGGCTTGAGCGGCTTTTCAAGGATCATCGCCTCGGCACCCCACTCGTCGAACATGCGCCGGAAACGTTCTTGATCGGTGATGTTCATGAGCGCGCGGCGGGCGGCTGCTCGCTGCAGCGGCCTGGTCCAGCCCCAGCGCCGGGAGTACAGGGCGGGTGAGTGCGTGTCCATGACAAAACGTGCGCCGCTCATGATGCAGTACAGCCAAACACTCAGCGGCGCGAATACCGGCGGGTTGGTGACGTAGACGACTTTAGGTCGCTGCTGCAGCAGAACGATCAGAGTCTTGAAGAACTGTGGCACGTACTTGATCGGCGCGAGCCAGGGACGTTGAAATTGCAGGTAGTGAATGCAGTACAGGTGAGCATTCAGGCGTGCGGCGAACTGCTCGGTGCGGTCCTGTTCAGGTGCCCAGACCACGGCGGCGATGTGTGGATTGCGATTCATGCGAGCCTTTCCTGGCTGGCGACGATTCCCAACAGGATCCATAGGTAGTCAACCGCCCCCGAGAACGAGAACACCGAGTTCGTCAGCCCGGCAATCGCCAGCACCACAAGCAACGAGAAGGCGGCGAGAGCCATACCCCGGGAGAAGCCCTCAGAGGCGCGTACGCGCCGGTACAGCCAGACAAGCAGCAGTCCCATCCAGGCGAGATGGCCGAGGAGGGAGATAAGGCCCGAGCGCAGCAGCAGGTAGAAGTACTGGCTCTCGGCATAACCCCACTCGAAGGCCTCGGCGAAGTCTGGTTGGAGGCCAAGCAGGCCGTACTTACGGATCGCCGGGATGAAGATCGCCTCCCACAACTCGAAGCGGTACAGCAGCGTCTGCGGGATGATGCTGTTGCCTTCACGGTACTGGAACGCGAGCCGATCCGCCAGAATGGGCTGCAGCAAGAACCCGGCGAAGACCAGCAGGACGCCAATCAGCAAGATGCGCTGAATGTTCTGACCGTCGAAGCGTCCGATTACGAGCAGGCCGATTCCCAGGCCGATGATGCCGGCGAACGAGCCGCTGGCCAGAAGCGCCGCCGCGCACAGGCCCGCCGAAGTCCAGATGATGATTCTGCCCATGCGGCTGTGGCGTATGCCCGTCATGTAGAGCGAGCGGACGAGCAGCAGGCAGATCATCATCAGGATGCCGAACACATTCCAGCCGGCGACGATAGAAGTGACCCGGCCATACTCCTCTGCCTGGCGCAGGTGGCTGGATGGGTACCACGTCCGGAGGAAGTTCACGACAAAGGGCACTTCGGCGGCCTGCAGGAGCCCGAGGATCGCGACAACTGAGCCTCCGATCAGCATGGCGTAGGCGATGTTGCGGCGTTCCTGCTCGCTGGCCAACGCATACTTGAAGATCACGTAGAGCATGACGTACTGTACCGGCGCAACGAGGATCATGACGTCTTCGGTGGTGAACGCGAGGCCCCGCAGGAGGTACACCATCGCCGGTAGGATGGTGACGCCGAGGACATACAGCGCCATCGCCAGGTCGACGAGCCGCAGCGAACTGCGAGCACGCCGCGGCGCAAACAGCAGCGTCGGTATGATCAGGCCGAAGGACAGCGCCAGTACTGCTTCATTGGGCCGGAGCAGCGGCACAAGCTCGTCTCGCGGCATGCCGGATGCCAGCACGGTCGCGGCGATCATAACGTAGGCGAGGATTACCGGCCTCGACAGCGAGGCCAGGGCAATCATGACGCCGACGACGGCTGCCAGCCCGAGCCAGGGCGAGAATAGGGATACAGCGCCGATGGCAATGCCAATACACGCAGCAAAGACGATGTTGCGCAAATCCTTCGTCGACCGCGTGCGAAGCTGGCGGCGCGTCTTGTCAAGTCTACCCGGAATGGATGGTGTTGGCTGGGACATTTTCGCAACCTGTTCAGTTATCCCGGCAGCGCCGGTTAGCCATGCAGCTACAAGCGACTGTCTGGCGTTGCACTTGCTATGATCTCATTATACAGAGCTAACAGCTTTTTTCGCTGGTGACACCAGGCAACTTCCTGCTCGACTCGATCTCCTTTCAAGCCGTGCGTGGGGCCGGTGCTGGGATACAGGCGAGGATAGGACTTCATGCCTATCCTCGCCACTCTCACTCCGGGGCGCGGTCAGCCGAGCCGCCTAATCGTTATCGTTGTCATTATCATCATCGTCGTTGAAGTTATCGTCGTCATCGCCATTGTCGTTGAAGTTCCCGCCGTTATCGTTCTGATTGGCATTGCCGGTGTTCGCGTTGCCATTGTCGTTCTGGTTGGCATTCGCGTTACCGGTATTCTGGTTCTGGTTGTCGTTGAAGTTCCCGCTGTTGTCATTCTGGTTCGCGTTGGCATTGCCGGTGTTCGCATTGCCAATGTCATTCTGGTTGGCGTTGGAGTTGCCGGCGTTCTGGTTGCTGGTATTTGCGTTCTGGTTGGCATTGGCGTTGCCGGTATTGTCATTGCGATTAGCGTCGGCGTTGACATTACCCGTATTGTCGTTGCGACTCGCGTTGACGTTCGCCCGGTTTTCGTTGCCGTCATCTTCGTTCGAATTATCTGCCTGTTCCAGCACCGATACCTCGACGGCGATCAGCTCTCCGCCGTCTTCCTGCCGTACCACGACGCGGACCCTATCGCCGGCTTCGACTTCGTCGCGGAATGTGGTTTCGGCGTTAATCCGGACGACGGTTCCATCAAAGACGAGCGCGTCAGGGCCGATGAGATCGACGACGCCTGACAGCTCGCTCTCGCCGGTATCCACACCTCCCGACAAGAGCGCGCAACCGGCAGTGATGAGCGTGACCACCAGCAGAAACGCAAGAGCCAGCGTGCTTCTGCGAACATCTGAAAGACGATTAGTGCGCATGTCCCCCTCCTGATTTGCCAACTGCGGCGGGTATTCCGCGTGGCTGGCAGTTCTCCCCTCGCTGCCCTGCCTCACGGTCTTACTTCATAGATCACGGCGTCGTCGTCCCGGTACACCTCCCTTAGCGCTGGATCGTTCTGTGCCTCGCGCATGAAGTCCTCGTGCTCCAGGTCGGAAAACACGTAGGCAGCGCCGAAGCGGGATGCGATCACTCTGCCTGGCTGCTCGACCCGCCCTCGGGTGATGTCCACCCACTCGTCGTACAGGTCCGCAGAGTAGAGCTGCATATACGTTACGTCCAGGCCGATAGTATAGACCTGTGACGTGTTGTAGAAGAACAACCGCGGGAAGTCGTCCCAGTCAGTCTGGAATACCAGACTGCCGGGTGGGGCGTTCTCGGAGAGCCAGGTCGCTGCCTCGGCGTAGGTATCACGTGGCGTGGAGCTCGCCAGCGCCTCGCGTGCCCGCAGAATGCTTCGGGTCAGTGGAAATGCCAGGATGAGGACCAGCCCCCCCGCGATGGCCCAGCGCGGCCAGCGGATCTGCACGTCCTTGAGCGCGGCGGATACGCTGAGAGCCGCGAAGAGAAGCGCGAAGGCGGGAAAATACTCGATGAACCGGCGTGATTTGAACGCCATGATGCCGAAGATCACCGCTAGCCCGAGCGCGAACAGCGTTGCGGTATCGAAGCGCTTTTCGCGCCAGCCGAGCGCGAACACGCCGGTGAGGCAGAGCACCAGCGCGCCCCCTGAGTTCTCGACCAGCGTCCACGTCTGGTAGGGGTTCCACTCGTTGCCGACGTGCGAGCCGACATCCCCAATCTTCGGGAGGATGTGGCTGACGATGAAGTTGAAGTTCTGGGGGAAGTAAGGGTTGATCAGCAGCCCGAGCGCAATGCCCACCGCCACCGCGACGAGGGGCCGCCACTCGACGCGGCCCTCAAGGCTAAACACCGCTAAGCCATAAACGAGCGCGACAACCACCAGCAGCGGAAAGGCATTGTAGAGCCAGACGTACAGAAAACCCAGCGGAAGCAGCAGCCGGTAGCGCCGCTCCAGCATCAGGTGCATGCCCAGCGCCAGGACCAGCAGCGAGGCAGACTGGGCACGGGGCATGCTCATCCGGTAGAGGAATGCATCTGAGGTGGCAAACAGCCCCAGTGCCAATACCCAGGACCACCTCACTCGCTGCCGGCGCATGAGCCACCAGATGGCCACGAAGGCTAGCGAGGGCATCACGACGCTGGCCAGCTTGGCCCTTGCGACAAGCACCTCGGGACCGACGGATGGGCCCCCGGGGACGAACAGCGAGAGATACAGATGGTAGAGGAAGTGGTGGTTGTAGTAGGCATCGGCGCTCAGGATACTCATGGGGAGCCAGACGAAAGGCGGGGTGATACCCTGCTGGCGAATGAGCTGCGCCATCTTAATATGGTAGTAGCCGTCGTTGCCGGCCAGTGCGGGAGTTGCGAACTGGACGACCGCAAACAAACCACAGAACGCAGCGAACAGCAGCGCCCCGCCAAGCACGTTCAGGGCTTGAGCCGGAATACCTATCTTGCTCAGCCTGGTACTGACTCGCCGCTTGTCTCCAAGGCGCTGTTCGACAGACATGTAGCCTCAACCATTAACGCTGCGTGCCGGTATCGTCTTGCAGGCGGTTACGGCCTGAAACAACCAAACATGCGCGAAGCCTTACCATGCTTCGCGCTCAGAGACAGGCGATTGTCAGTACTTGCGCACGTAGTGATAGCGCTCGAAGGAAGCGTCTTTGTCGGCGAGGTTGACGATCACGCCGCTCAGCGTCGCGTTGACGTTACGCAGGAGGTCGCGGACGGACGTCACCGCAGCCTCCTCGGAGTGCGAGAGCCTCAGCACCATGATAACGCCGTCGACGAGCGGGGCGAGTATGGCCGCGTCGGTAACCGCCAGCGTGGGTGGGCTGTCTATCAGGATGACGTCGTAGTTCGCCTCCAGCGTTGCGAGCATGTCGAGCACGCGCTCGCTCCGGCTGAGCAGCTCGGCAGGGTGATCGGGGAGCGGGCCGCTCGGCAGGACGAAGAGGTCATCAGTCTCGGAGGCCTGAACGACGTAATCCGGGTCATGAATACCGAGCAGCACGCTGCTTAAGCCTGCGTGATTGGGTACGACGAACAGCTTGTGCAGGGTAGGGCGTCGCATATCGGCGTCGATCACCAGGACGCGCCGCCCGGCTTCTGCCAGCGCATACGCCAGATTCGCCACGACCGTCGATTTGCCTTCGTCGGGCTGAGCGCTGGTGAACAGGAAAGTCTTGCTCTGCCGGGACTGCATGAGCGAGAACAGGCGCGTGCGGACCCGGCGGAAGGCATCCGCGGCCACGTCCTGGTCGGGGCTCAGCGCACCGTACTCGCCCCAGTCGAACTCCGGGATCTGGCCCATCACCGTCAGGTCCGTGGCTGTCTCGGCTTGCCTGGTGCTGAACAACCGGTGATCCGTTACGTCAAGTGCGACAGCCAGCCCCGTACCGCCGATGAGGCCGGCAAGGAAGGCCACCACAATGCGGAGCGGGAGCGTCGTCTCTGTAGTGGGTGCGGTCGGTAGGGTTGCCGGCTGAACAACAGAGAGCATGTTAGAATGGAGCGACTCCGAGACGCTTGCCGCACCGTACGTCTCAACCATTTCGTCGTACAGCCGCTGTTTTTCGGCCATAGCCCGGCTGAGTTCGGAGATCTGATCGGGTTCGGCACTGACCCGCGCTACCAGGTTCCAGTACTCGTTCTCAAGCGACTGAAGTTCCTCCTCCAGCGTTTCGAGCTCCACCTCCAGCTTGCGCCGCGCGATAATGGCAACCGGCGCGTAGGCCTCCTCTTCCTGCCGTACAAGCAGCGTAGCCACCATGTTTGCGACATCCCTGGCGACGAGCGGATCGTCGGCGGTGACGGTGAGGCGCAGGAGGTCCGTGTCGGGGACGGTCTCCAGTGTGAGATCGGGCATTTCTTTAAGGCGGAGGAGCTGTTCGACCTGGTCAGTCACCAGGTCGCTCTCGGCAAGGGCAGCATAACTGCTGGCCAGCCGTTCAGCATATCTGGCGCGCACACTCTCCGAGCCGGTGGCACCGTAGGGCAGCAGCCGCAGTAAGGCTTCAGCAGCGTACGTTTCGGTGATCTGGGTTGCGCCGACTGCGACCACAATCGCGGCCACCAGCGCGGTAACGATGACGATCCACTTACGGCGCGAGAGGATCGTCGCTAGCTTCCTGACGCTGTTCACCCAACCGCCTCCATCCTGACGCTGCCCCTGGCGTACCTACAAGTGACTGTGCAGCCCGACGTATCCCATTATCTACCCAATGTGGTCAAATAACGCCAGTTTCCTGGCGCACCCCGACCTCACCCTATCCTATTATACTGACACCTTGATGCGGATGCTTGGCTCCTTTCCCGCCTGAGCCTCGCATGAATTTTTACGGTGCTGATAGGACTTTTTTATTGTTCATCGACTACGATTAGAGTACCACGCGTGACGGGCGTGGGGCAGACCGGCTCCCGCCGGCTCACCTCAACGCCCCGTGGCGTAGCAGGATCCTGTAACAAGTGGGGTGTAAGATCATGAGGATAGCGCAGGTTTCTCCGCTCTACGAGAGCGTTCCGCCGAAGCTGTATGGCGGGACCGAGCGGGTAGTATCGTATCTCACGGAAGAGCTGGTGCGACAGGGGCACGAGGTTACGCTGTTCGCCAGCGGGGACTCGGAGACAGCAGCCGAACTCGTGCCAATCTCCCCTGAGGCCCTTCGCATGACAGAGCGGGTAGAAGATGACTTGGCGTACTATACGCTCATGCTCGAGCGTGTGTACGCGGCGGCGGACGCATTCGACATCATCCACTTCCACATCGACGCACTGCACTACCCGCTGTCGCGCCTTCACAAACGCCCGCAGCTGACGACGCTGCACGGGCGGCTGGACCTGCCGGGGCTGGTTCCTCTGTATGAGGAGTTCAACGACATGCCCGTTGTGTCGATCTCGGACTCGCAGCGCAAGCCGCTGCCGCATGCCGCGTGGCAGGGGACGATCTACCACGGCCTGCCGCTCGACCTGTTCACGCCGCGCTGCGAGCCCGGCGGATACCTGGCGTTTCTGGGGCGTATCTCGCCGGAGAAGCGGGTTGACCGCGCCATCGAGATCGCGAAGCGCCTCGACATGGAACTCCGGATCGCAGCGAAGATTAACTGGTTCGAGCGCGAGTACTTTGAGACAAAGATCGAGCCACTGCTCGCTGACCCGAAGATCCAGTTCCTAGGCGAGATCACGCAGGAGGAGAAGGACGACTTCCTGGGCCAGGCGCATGCCCTGCTGTTCCCCATTGACTGGCCCGAGCCGTTTGGACTCGTCATGGTGGAGGCGATGGCCTGCGGGACCCCGGTCGTCGCCTATGATCGCGGCTCGGTGAGAGAGATCGTCGACGACGGGACGACGGGTTTTGTCGTCAATAGCGTCGACGAGGCGGTTGAGGCGGTACAAAAGGCTGCCAGCCTGGACCGGACGCAGGTGAGGCGGGTGTTCGAGGAGCGGTATTCTGCGCGCCGCATGGCCCAAGACTACGTGCGGCTGTACGAGCGCCTTGTGGACAGCTGGCAGCTCGCCGGTGGTGCTGGCTCGCTGCCCCGGACAGTGGTGGAGCCGGACCCGACAACAGGAAATGCAGCACCCTCGATTGTGTGAGCTTCCCTCTTGTCTTCAGACCCGGCCTTCGGGCCGGGTCTTTTTTTAGGACATTCTAAGACAAACACTTTGCGGGCTTAACAACGACTCGTTAGGGTTAAGACTGTTATGTCGTGGCGGCCCGAGTGGTTGGACGTAGAGGAATTTTCATGAGAAATTCACACAATCTGGCACTGGGCGATAGATTCCGGATAATTCCTAGCCTATAATCGTAATGACTTGCAGAGTGATTAGGGATTAGAGCTTACTGGTAGCATCCCGCCTCTATCACAATCCAGGCTCTCTATTCTCACTGTCATACCAGGAGCAGGGTGTATCGAAAAGGGCGGTAAAGGTAGCCTTATTTAAAGGACTCATTGTAATGGAACTTGACCGCGATATGCTGAGAGACTCAAGCGGCGCGGACGCCGAGAAGCGGCTGCATGCGATCGCACGGCGAGCAGTAGACCTTGCGATAGCCGTGCCGGTTCTCATTGTCTTATCTCCCTTTCTGCTAATCATTGCGCTGGCTATCAAACTGGACTCCCCCGGGCCGGCCATCTTCGTGCAGCGGCGAGTTGGCGGCGAACTGCGCTCCGCGCTTGACGACAGCGTGAGAGGCGTGCGCGCGTTCAACTTCTACAAGTTCCGCAGCATGTACAAGGACGCGACCTCCGACCGCCACCGCAAGTTCATCGAGGCCTACATGGCGAATGACCATGAGGCGATGGCTGCGCTCCAGGAAGGCGAGGTCAGCGAGGACAACAAGTACAAGATGGTCGGTGATCCGCGCGTCACCCGGGTGGGTCACTTCCTCCGCAAGACAAGCCTGGACGAACTGCCGCAGTTCTGGAACGTCATCAAGGGCGATATGAGCCTCGTCGGCCCGCGGCCAGCCATCCCCTACGAAGTGGAGATGTACAAGCCGTGGCAGTGGAAGCGGCTGGAGGCCATGCCCGGCCTGACGGGCCTCTGGCAGGTCACGCGGCGCAGCTCGGCGACCTTTGACGACATGGTGAAACTCGACATCTGGTATGTCGAGCACGAATCGCTGTGGCTTTACCTCAAGATTCTCGCCATGACACCCTTCGCGGTGCTCAAGGGCAAGGGCGCTGAGTAGCCTGCACGCAGGCGAACCTTTCAATCTTTCTGCTACTTCATTGTTACTCTGGAGAGGGACTTATCGTGGACAAGGTGCGTGTTGGCGTAATTGGTATCGGATACTGGGGCCCCAATCTGCTGCGGAATCTCGTCTCTCTGCCCACCGTGGAGGTCGTCGCGGTGGCAGATCGGATGGATCAGCGGCTCCAGGAAGTCAAGAACAGCTACCCGCAGATCACGGTCACGAAGGACTACCACGATTTCTTCGAGATGGGTGTGCAGGCCGTCGCCATTGCGACGCCGCCTGCAACTCACTTCCCGATTGCCAAAGACTGCCTGGAGCATGGCGTCCATGTGATGGTGGAGAAGCCGCTGGCGCTGAACAGCGCCGATGCCGAGCTGCTGGTTGATATCGCCGATCAGCGCGGCCTGACGCTTATGGTCGGGCATACGTACGAGTACAACCCGGCGGTCCGCAAGATCAAGGAGATCATCGACAGCGGCGAGCTGGGTAAGATCCACTATATCAACTCGACACGGGTCAACCTCGGTCTGTTCCAGAACAGCCTGAACGTGATGTGGGACCTCGCGCCGCACGACATCTCGATCCTACTGTACCTGCTGGGCGAGGAGCCCGTGACCGTCACGGCAGAGGGCAACGCCAGTGTGTTTGAGGGCCTGCACGATATCGCCCACATCCACATGAAGTTCCCGAACAACACGCTGGCCCACATCCACGTGAGCTGGCTGAGCCCGATCAAGACACGGCAGATGGTCATCGTCGGCAGCGAGAAGATGCTGGTCTACGACGACGTGGCGCTGACGGACAAGATCCGGATCTTCGACAAGGGCGTCGAGCCGCTGCCCGGCAACGAGCTGTACGATGTCCGGTGCAACTACCGCTATGGCGACACCACGACGCCGCATTTTGACTGGGTCGAGCCGCTGCGGGTGGAGTGTGAACACTATATCGAGAGTATTGTCAATGGTACACGGCCTCACAGCGACGGCGCTTCAGGCCTGCGGGTCGTGCAGGTGCTGGAAAGCGCAGACCGCTCGCTGTATGGCAGCGAGGAGCGATTGCAGCGGATGCTTATGGCAGACCCGATGCGCCTGAAGTCGGATGGGGCGCGTGCCCGTTTTCCCTAGTCCAATAGTCCTAGGGTGAGCGTTGCAAACGAGCGAGCAGGTTGTAAACTAAGAATGTGCGCAATTTATAACTGAAAGCCCGACCTGCTCACTGGTAGCGCTCATCGCATACTGCTCTCCACTATCCTGGCCTATCGCTTACCCGGCCAGGATAGCTTCTGAAAAGGTACTGTATACTGGGGTGGGACGGAAACGGGTCGTCATGAACAAGTCACAGGTGGTGGTAGCTATCGTCGTCGCCCTGATGCTCGGGATCGGGGTCAGCCTGCTCGCAGGCGGCTTCGATGCGACTGCCGGGCGGGCGTCGCAGAACGGCCTGTTGGCGAGCGCGAACACCAGCGAAGCGCTCGCGCAGGAGCGGACCGTAGAGCCGACGGATTCCACCGCGCCCACGGAGCCTCCACGGCCAACCGCCGTACCGGCCACCGAGATCGTCTCCGGACCTCCCGCCGATGCCGACCTTGAAGATGTCATCCTTCTGAGCAACTCTAGCAACGCCACGAACTTCGACGCGTTGTTCTGCAACGTGGCAGCCTTCTACGGGCTGGGCTGCCGGCAGTTCGATCTGCAGGGCGGTGATCTCACCGCTGCCAACCTGCAGGATGCCGCGGGCCAGGGGCTGCGTCTTATTGCGATGAGCGGCTCCAACCTGCCGGCGCTCTCGCCCGACGAAGTGAACCTGCTGCGAAGCGCCGTCGAAGGAGGCTCGCAGCTGCTGGTGTACGAGGTCGATGGGACTACGAACCTGCCGCTGCTCAACGCACTGGCAAACGACGCGGTACAGCGAGTCACGGATCATAATGATGCGGTGCGAAACTGGGTTGTCTCGACCGCCGCCCCCGAGATCACGCTGGAGTTCACCGGCCAGGAGATCCAGCTCACCGAAGTCATGGAGCAGACAGACTGGGCGCTGGAGCTCAACCCTCGTGTGCGCCTCACCCGGCTGATCGGCTCAGTTGACGACTTCTCACAGGAGTACGCGATTTTCGCGATGGTGCCGGTGGGGCAGGGCGTCGTCTTTCTGAATGCAGGCGACAAGGGAGAAGCGGCGATTCGTACAGCAGCGTTCCGAGAACTGTACTACAATGCCGCTCACTTCTCGAAGATTGTGCCGATGATGATCGCGCTGCGGCACGCGGCAGGTGACGAAGCTTGGCACCAGGATATTAACTACGCTAACCTCACCTTGGATGGCGTGCCGCTCGTCGAGGTGGTCGATAATCTGAACTACGTCGAGCTGCTGCGGGAGATGGACCGGCACAACTTCCATACGACGATTGCGATGCCGCCGGTGATGGCGGACCAGACAGAGTCGCTGGTGGTTTCGCTGTTCATCGAGAACCCGGACCGCTACTCGCTGGTGCAGAATGGCAACAATCGCGACGGGTACGAGTTCTACCACTATGAGGTGGCGAACCCTGCAGAGAGCGAGCACGCTGCCAGACCGCTCTTTGAGCAGGAAGCGGATATAAGGGAAGGGCTCGAGCGAATGCTCGGGCACACGCAGCAGACGAGCGTGCCATTTGACCGGGTGATGATCTTCCCGTACGGCATATCGCCGGCGCCGACTCTGAACCTGCTCAAGCAGCTCAATTACCTGGCAACCGTTAACGCCCAGGATGTGCCGCTCGGCGAGCAGTCCCCGCAGGATTGGGACTTCGCGATGCAGCAGGCCAACCACCATTTTGAGGGATTCCCGGTGCTGGCGCGCCGGCAGTTCATTAACAGCTATCAGAACCCGGACCCGTTCATCCGCAGCTCGGCCTTTGATCTGTTCATCGACCGACCGGTGCTGTTCTGGTCAACGCCGACGGACGGCCAGCTGTTCACGAAGGGGAGCACCGAGTTTAACCTGATAGCGGACCGCATCAACGCGATCCCGGGTGTGCTCGAGTGGCGCGGGCTGGGGGACATTCTGCTGCGGCTGCACAAGCAGAAGCTGAACGACGACGGCAGCGTGGACGTGATAATGTGCTGCAACCGCCTGCTGTTTGAGAACGACTCGGCGAGCGAACGCGTCTACCACGTTATGAAGCCAGAGACAGGGAACGTCCCGATCCGGCAGGTAACGGCGAACGGTTTTGAACTGCCCTACCGAATTGAAGAAGGACTTATCATCATCGATATGCGGGTTCCGGCTCATTCGGAGGTTGAAATTCTGATTGAGTATGGAGGAGAGTAAGTGGACAGCAGCTCTTATTTCGCCATTCTATGGAAGCGCAAGTGGCTGATCCTGATCACCACGATTGTGACACTTGCGATTGTGGCGTTTGGTACGCTGCAGATGCCGCCGAGGTATACCGCGACGACACTGCTGCGGCTCCTGCCGTACGGCTTCGACGCGGTGGACTACACTCAGCTCCAGTACTCAAGCCGCCTTGCCAACAGCTACATCGAGGTCGCGCAGAGCGACATTGTGAGAGAGCAGGTACAGCAGCAGCTGGGGCTGACGGAGCTGCCGCGGTACGAGCTCAGCATCATCACCAATACCGACCTGATGCGCCTGGAGGTCAACGCGAACGACCCCGTGCTGGCACGTGAGGTCGCGAATGCCGTGGCTGACGTCCTCGTGGACCAGGACCAGGCGACGTACCAGTCGGTTGGGCGGCTGGCGCAGGATATCCTCAGCGAGGAGCTGGCTACCCTCGAGGCCGAGCTTGAAACGCTGGAGGCGGAGTACCGCGAGCTGATCGCCCAGGTACCTGTGCCGACCGAGCGCATCGCCCAGTTGAGCCGCGAGATCGACGAGCGGGAGCGTGTCTACAATCGCGTGCTCGACACCTACACGCAGGCGCGGGTTTCGCAGACGCTCCAGTCGAATGTGATCACGGTCGTGCAGCGGGCCGACGTCCCGACGCAGCCGTCCGGGCCGAACCTCCCGCTCAACATGGCGATTGGCGCGGGCGCAGGGCTGATCGGCGGCATTGCACTGGCGTTCATCTTCGAGTTGAGCGACGACAAGCTGTACACGGCGAAACAGGCCGAGAACGCCGCGAATCTCACCGTCATCGGCAAGATTCCGCGTATCGGCCGGTCGCAGCGCTATACGCTCGTCAACGATCACTCCGTCCAGTCCGAGGCATTCCGCCATCTGCGCACGCAGGTTTACTCCATGGCGCAGAACAGGAATGTGAAGACCCTTCTGCTGACCAGCGCGGAGCCCGAGGTCGGCAAGTCGACGGTCGTGGCGAACCTGGCCCACTCGATTGCGCAGAGCGGGCGCGACGTGCTGGTGATCGACGCCGATATGCGCCGCCCCAAGCTGCACGAGCTGTTGAGCGTCTCGAACGGGTATGGGCTGGCCCACGTTCTGGCGGGCGAGGTGGCAGTCGGCGAGGCCATTGTGAAGACGGCTATCCCGCATCTGTACATCCTGCCGAGCGGGCGCACGCCGAGCAACCCGGCGGAGCTGCTCAGCCGCAGCACGATGGAGGAGATGCTCGGCGACCTGCGCGAGAAGTTCTCGATGATCCTGATCGACTCGCCGCCGTTCCTGGCCGTCACCGACGCCGCGATCCTCGCACCGCTGGTCGACGGCGTGGTCATGGTGCTGATGCTCTCGTACTCGACGCAGGATGCCGTCGCCGACACCCGCGAGCAGCTTGCCAGCGTGAACGCGCGGCTGGCCGGCGTGGTCGTCAACCGTGCGGACGAGGACACAGCCTACCGCAAGTACCACTACGAGTACCACCCGGTGGACGGGCACGACGTCGAGGTACTGCCGCAGGTCGGGGGCCGGAATCCTTGAAGAGGACGTCGGGCTCGCTTCCCGGTTCCGCCTTCAGCGACGGCTGACGGTGGGGGCACTGTGACTCCCCACGCCTGCATCGTCCGGCATCGCTCCTATCCGCCCGACCAGCGCATGGAGAACCAGATCCAGGCGCTGCTTGAGGCCGGATACGAGGTGGACGTCTTCTGCCTGGGCGGGCGCGGCCAGCCCCGCCGCGAAGTAGTCAACGGGGCGAACGTATACCGCGCCGTGACGCTTGAGCGGCGACGCGGCGGTCGGCTGCGCTACGCGGCAGAGTATCTGTCGTTCTGGCTGGCAACCCTCTGGTTTCTCACGCGGCGGCAGATCACCCACCGCTATGAGATCATCATGGTGGCGACCCTGCCGGATTTCCTCATCTTTGCCGGGGTCTTTGCGCGGCTGCTGGGCGCCAGGCTGCTTCTCGATCTACGTGAGTGCACGCCCGAGATTTATCAGGGTGTCTATCCGGCTGACCAGGACAACCTGACCATGCGTCTGATTGTCCTCGCCGAGCAGCTCAGCATTAAGTTC